>JAZDFD010000035.1:0-21053 GCA_043808155.1 Candidatus Iainarchaeum sp. | reverse complement strand
TTTTTTTAATTTATTCACTAATGAAAGTTTTAGTTAGGTTTTTAAATAAAGAAAGTATAATGCTAGTGGAGACAGATTGGTTATTATTAAGGCATCAATTCAAAAAGAACCTGACTCAAGCTCTCCCGGCGTACTGGGCAAAAAACTCGGAATCAGGTTGAAGGGTCTGTCTCCAACCCATTTCTTTTTTCTTCAAAATTATAATTTAGAAAATGAAATTTAATCTGAAAGATATTTCAAATCGTGAAATTCTGCAGTATAAAGCATATGCAGTATCTCTGCTTCAAGATGTTCTCCATCAATAAGTTTATTTGATATTTCCCGACCAATAACTTCCAATCTCCTTTCCTTGCTTGTTTCAGCCTTAAGTTTCCCTATAAAACTATTTTCAGGACTTAAAATATCTTTTATTTTATTTAAATAAAGTTGCTCATTTTCACCATTAAAATATCTATCTTCAAGCATGTAACGGACTAGCTTGGGCATTGGCATTCTTCCCAAATTATTCCAAAATCCGCTTTGCTCCAATTTTTTAAAAAAACTTTTAAAATCAGAATTTTTACTGTACCATTCTCTTATTTTCCTTAAGTGAGCATTTCTTTCATCAGGATTAAAATCCATTCGTTCAAGAGCAGACCCATCTCTTAAAGACTGGTGTTCAATTTTTGGTTTCTTAAGCATAGTACAAAAAGAATTCAAAAGTTATTTTAAATAAATCACTTTTTCTTTCTTTCAGAAGCTGCTTTTATGAATCCTAAAAATAAAGGATGCGGATTCAGAGGTCTTGATTTTAACTCAGGATGTGCCTGAGTTGCAACAAAGAAAGGATGATTCTTTAACTCAATAAATTCCATTAAGTTTCTTTTGGGGTAAACTCCAGAGAACATCAGTCCGTTTTCAACTAACACTGGAACAAATTCAGGATTGACTTCATATCTGTGTCTGTGACGCTCTGAAACTTTGTCTTTCTTACCATAAAGTTTCCAGACAAGTGAACCCTTTTTTAAATTTGCAGGATAAGCACCTAAACGCATTGTGTTTCCGTAATTATGCTGTTTCATTAATTCTTTTTGTTCGGGCTGTAAATCAATAACAGGATATTTGGTGTCAGGATTTATTTCAGTTGAATTTGCATTTTTCATCCCAGCTACGTTTCTTGAGAATTCAACAACTGCTAACTGCAGACCATAACACAAACCCAAGAAGGGAATTTTATTTTCTCTGCAAAAGCGAATTGCATTTATTTTACCTTCAACTCCGGAACTTCCAAAACCGCCAGGAATTATAATTCCATCAAGTTTCTTCAGTTCTTTCAGCGAGGATTTTCCATTTTCAAACTTTTTGGAATCTAACCATTCAATTTCGGGGCAAAGTCCATATTTCCAAGATGCGTGTTTTACTGCTTCAATAACAGAAATATAAGAATCATCTAATGTGAAATCCCCAATATCAAAGTATTTTCCCACAATACCAATTTTGACTTTTTTCTTTACTTTACCCATTTTTGAAACAAAGCGTCTCCATTCTTTCATTTTTGGAGTGTCTTTTTTGTATTTCAGTTTAAATTCAGCAAGGATTTTTTTAACAAGAGTCTGCTTTTCAAAAACCAAAGGTTCTTCATAAATTGATTTTAAATCAGGAGCATTAATTACATTTTCAGGAAGCACATTACAGAACAGAGAGAGTTTCTTTCTTCTGACATCATCAATATCACATCTTGATCTTGCAATTATAAAATCAGGCTGGATTCCAATACTGTTTAATTCTCTTACTGAGTGCTGTGCGGGTTTTGTTTTCATTTCCCCGAGATTTGAGGGAATTGGTAAAAACACGACATGAACAAACACAACTCTGTCAGTGTGTAAATTCATTTCTCTGAAAGCTTCTAAAAATAAAACATTCTGGTAATCGCCGACTGTTCCGCCGATTTCAATAATTACAAAATCAGAATTATCATGCTTTGCAACTTCTTTCACTCTTCTTTGAACTTCATTGGGAATGTGAGGAATTACTTCAACGCATTTTCCTTCGAATTCTAAGTTTCTTTCTCTCTGGATTACTTCTAAATATACCTGCCCTGTTGTGATGTTGTGTTTTCGTGAAAGTGACTGATCTAAAAATCGTTCATAGTTTCCGATGTCCTGGTCTGTTTCTCCGCCGTCATCAGTTACATACACTTCTCCATGTTCAGTAGGGCGCATTGTTCCTGCATCAACGTTGATATAGGGGTCTATTTTTACAATTGATACATTGTAGCCTTGTGCCTGAATTAGTTTTCCAATTGAGGAAGTTACAACTCCCTTGCCCAGACCAGAAAGTACACCACCAGTTACTACAACATATTTTACTTTTTTCATTTCAACCCCACTTAAAACTTTAAAAACAGATTAATACTAAGAAGATAGTTTTATTTAAAGCTTTTGCATGTGCAGGAAAAAGTACCAAAAAAATCGCGGAAGAAATCTCTACAAGTGTGCAAGAACTAGCACTAAATACTTGTGTTGGAAAAGTTAATAAATGTACGACATATTACTGTGCTGTTGAGCAAAACGAAACCCTATTTCAACTTCGTTGAAATGGGCACCTTTCAATTGTCAATTGAAAGAGTGCAGCACACATATTTCGGCACGCGCGATCGAAAGCGCGCATGGGAACGGGGAGATTTGAACTCCCGTCAGGTACCCCCGAAGCACCGATGCTAGACCAGACTACACTACGTCCCCGCCGAACGCCCGGCGAGTGCGGGTGCACCTTCGGTAGCACTTGCTCGCCTTTTGCTCGCGTTATCTCCAAAACTGGGAAACTAAATTTACTATTGAGGCAAAGGTTTCTAAAGAGTATTTTTTCTCAACAGTTGGGTTGAATTCTGCTAAATCCACGGAAACGACATTACATTTTGCAAAAATCACTTTTAGAGAATCGTGCAATTCACGCGGAGTTAATCCAAAGGCTTCAGGGTGTGAAACTCCCGGCATTATTGCAGGTTCTAAAACATCAGCGTCAATTGATAAGTGAACTGGATTTTTGAATTTTGAGAGTTTTTTTAAAAGTGATTTTTCCGAGAACTGCATTGCAGGAACTGTGTCAATAAATTTTGGTTTATCTTTTTGATATTTTTCACGTGAACCAATATTAAGAATTATTGGTTTTGATAAATTATAACTGTGTTTTACAACAGAGGAATTGAATAGTTTAATGTCATCAGCATCAAAATGCGCATCTAAATAAATGAAATCCAATTTTGGATTTGTTTGGATGAGTGATTTGAAAATAGAGAAAGAAATTACATGATTTCCGCCAATAAAAAATGGTTTTTTTATTTTTGGATTTTTTGCAACTTCTGAAGTAAATTTCTCTAAATCTGAATTTGTTTTTCCTTTGAATTTTTCAGCATATTCGATGTCACTAAATCTTTCACGCAGGTATTTGTAAAGAAATGATGGTGCTTTTGCACAACCCTTTCTTTCTGCATTTCCATCAAAGGGAATGGAGATATAATTTATTTTACTCATTGATTTCACCTATAGTATAACTCGCTTTGAAAAGTTTTAAAAGAGGCACGTAGTTACATAATCACATGGACGTGGAAAGGCTCAAATACGGTGACAAAGAAATTGTTCTGGTTGGGACTGCACATGTGTCCCAGAAGAGTGTTGAGTTAGTTGAAAAAGTTATTGAGGAAGAAAACCCTGACATCGTGGGAATTGAGCTTGATAAGCAGAGATTTATTCAGCTTAAATCAGGAAGCAAATGGCAGGAAACAGATATTTTAAAAATTATCAAAACAAACCAAACCCAGCTTTTTATTCTGAATATGATGCTTGCTTCAATGCAGAAAAAGATTGGTGAAGACCTGGGAGTTAAACCAGGAATGGAAATGCTGAAGGCAGTTGAAGCTGCTGAAAAAAATCAGAAGAGAATTATTCTACTTGACAGAGATGTGAGAATTACTTTGAAACGCGCAATAAATGAAATGTCTATTTTTGAGAAACTGAAAATGCTTTACGCAATTGTAGCTGCAATGTTTTTCGCAGATGAAGAATTAACTGCTGAAAAAGTAGAGGAACTGAAAAAGAAAGATGTGATGACTGAGCTTATGAATGAATTAGGCCAGAAAATGCCGTCAATAAAAAAAGTTCTTGTTGATGAACGAGATTTGTTTATTGCAAATGGAATTCTTGCGAGTCCGGGAAAGAAAATTGTTGCAGTTGTTGGTGCAGGACATATTGACGGAATTAAAAAATATCTTGATATGCCGAGGGATATTTCATCCATAAATAAGGTGGTTGAAAATAAGAGTGTTTGGGGAAGTGTGCTGAAGTATTTGATTCCTGCTTTGTTTGTTGTGATTCTTTTTTCAGGATTTTATTTTAAAGGAACAGGAATTGTTCTGAGTATGGTTTTTTACTGGATAATTTTTAGCGGCGGGTTAGCTGCACTTGGTGCATTGATTGGCGGGGCACACCCCTTTGCAATTGCAACTGCATTTTTAGCTGCGCCAATAACAACTCTTCACCCTGCACTTGCAGCTGGCTGGTTTGTCGGGTTAGTGGAAGCTAAAATTCGACCTCCAAGAGTGATGGATTTTGAGAATTTAAAAAACATGAATTCATTCTCTGATTTTAACAAAAACAGAGCAATGCACATTCTCTTAGTAACTGCTTACGCGAATATAGGTGCGACAATCGGAGTTGTGATTGCGATTCCTTATATTTTGAGTTTGATTGGTTGAGAATTTGGAAATCAGAACATTATTTTAAAATTGTTTTAATTAGTTTATTTTAATGCCGTCTTGGTCCCGTTGGAAGGTGTTCTCGTGGAATGTGCTTACCTCGTGATTCATGAAGTGCTATTGTCCTTAGAATAAATTCGTGGTATATCTGACCCATTTTTTCAAGCGAAATATTTTTTGACGCTTTACGCGCATTCCTTGTCAGACGTTCACGAACAGTCGGGTTAGACATTTGAACCATGCACTTTGCAAAATCCTCAGCATTTCTTGGTTCGAATAACAGCCCTGTTTCATTGTGCTTTACTATTTCAGGCATGGCTCCTGCAATGCTTGCAATTGTAGGAATTCCTACAGCCTGAGCTTCGAGAATAACATTTGCAAGCCCCTCATTTAATGAAGATATCACAAAACAATCTGCTAAACCAAGATATTTTCTAACCCTATCTGGTTTTTGTGTTCCAACAAATTTGAACTTGTTCCTGACATTTTTTTCCTGTGCAAGTTTTTCCATTGCACCTCGTAATTCCCCATCTCCAACTATTAAAAAATGCAAATTAGGATTTTTTCTAAGAGCAATTGCAGCAGCTTCTACTATTCTAAGAGGATCTTTTATTGGTTTTAATGTTGAAACATGAACAAACACAGTCTCGTTTTCACGAATTCCAAGCTCTGCTCGTTCTTTTGCTTTTTCACGTGGATCTAAGGGATGAAAAACAGTTGTATCAATTGCATTTCTAATTGTAACAGCATTTTTCACACCTAACTGATGAAGAATATTTTTTAAATAGTCTGAAATTGTTATGAGTCCGTCCGAATTACGATACGCATTTAGAAGAGGTTTTTTTACTTTCCTATATGGCCTTGTTGGAAGAGTATGAACATCTGAACCTGACAAAATTGTTATGACAGGAATTTTTTCTTTTTTTGCCAGAGGCAGTACAAAATGTAAATAAGGCACGCCATAATTAACCAGTATAACATCTGGTCTTTGTTGTTTTATTTCTCTTTTCATTGCTTCAACAAATGGAATTCTGGCAATTTCTCCACCCAATCCTCTGAACTGTTTGTGCCATCTTATAATCTCATAAAGTTTTGGATCAACATCAAGTACTCTTTTTGTTTCAACCGGAACAAACTTAATTTTTGAATGTGTTGGAAATTCTTTTCCAGATACTGTTTGAGTAACGATTGTAACATGGTGACCCAATTTTGTTAATTCTTCACAAACACTCAACCCGCCCCCGGAAGAACCCCCAGGAAAAGGAGGGTATTCTCCAATTGACAGAATGTTAAGCTTTTTTGGAATGTTCACTTATTATTTGCTTCTTCTGAGAAGTTAAAGGTTTTCTGTACTTTATTTGTATAATCAGTTCTTGTTTGTTAATTTTTTCTCTACTTTTTTCTGTTCATTTTTAGAAAGAGGATACTGGAGAATATTTGCTTTTTCAAGTGTTTTAACAAGTTTGTTTGCTGAACCTGAAATTCCTTTTACTAAGAAACGGGTTTTCATGTAAGATTCCCCTCTCCAGGGATCTATGAAGATTGCAATCATTTTAACACCCGAAATTGCATCAAGGATTTTTCCTGATAAATTCTTTTCATGGCGTATGTAATAAAGGAAATCTGCACCTTTTCTTTTCATATCGTGCATCATTGTTTTGGTTAATTTTGCACCAAGACCCATTTTTCTGTATAATGGATCAACCATGATAACCTGATGGATTCCGCATACAAAATTTCCAGGGATTAAGTATCTTGCAAGTTTGTGCTTTGCAATATATTTTGAAAAATAAGTTTCATCAACTGAGTAACTGATATAACCCACAATTTTATTCAGTTTTTTATCAACAAGAACAAATGCATCTAACATGCCTTTTGAAAAGAGGTCAATCTGATTTGCTGTTCGCTTCGCTGTCCACATTGGTTTCCATTCTGCAGAGTTAGCTTCTAACAATGCACCAATCTGCACGTAATCTTCCAGTCTTGCTCTTCGTTTGACAATGTGATTCATAGCTTGCCCCCGAGTTTAATGTATATTTAATAGAGTATTTAAATCTTGACACATGAGGAAAAGTATATATATGGGTGGAAATTTTCAGTCTACAACCCTCAAAATAAGCTTTTTTGAGTAGGTTTTAGTTAGGTAGTTGTAATTATTGAAATACTCAGAAATTTTCAAAGAGGCAGTATATTCCCCTTGTCTTGCTCTTCCGGACAGATATAACGGGATAACAATTGATGCCGAAGTTCCTGCTTTTAATGAATCTAATTTCTTACTGAATTGTCTCATCATTCCTGTTTTGTCTGCACCGAAAGTTTCAGGGAGTATTAAATCCATAGAAACCATTTTTTCAGAATCTCCCTGATTCTTTAATTCAATAGTTAGATCCATTGCAGCTTTTCTGTCCTGAGACAGGCTTAACCTGTAAGGAAAAAGTGATGTGTTTATGTAAATGTCCCCCATAAAAATCCCCCTATTATAGAATAGTGCTTAAGTTGTTAATAAGTTTTCTGGATTAATCAGCCTTGGAGCCAGCATCTGCTTATTCAACCTTGGAACCTGCTTCGGCTTATTCAACCTTGGAACCTGCTTGTACTTCTTTGTCAGTTGTGACTAAGACATATTTCCCGTCCTCACCCTGAACTGCAAGGAGCATTGCATTGCTTTTTACTCCGCTGATGAGTGCGGGTTTCATATTGTTCACTACAATGATATTTTTACCCTGAAGCTCTTCTTTAGTGTAAAATAGTTTTATACCCGCAACAATTGTTTTCTCTTCCCCAGTATCAATTGTTATTTTATAGAGCTTGTCTTTTCCTTCTAAGTCTTCCACATTGCTTATTTTTGCAACTCTCAAATCCATTTTCTTAAACTCATTAAATGATATTTCTTCCATTGAATCACCTGAAATAACATGGAGGCGAGGGTTATTTAAAAATAATTAAAAGATTAACCAGAATTTATTTTTTTAAATGCCATCATATAAAGTGTACTTCCTTCATCACCAGGGATATGATTCATTATTTCTCCACGTACCAAATTAAATCCTGCTCTGCTGAAAACATTTTGTATTTCATCTGGTTTTGGTGGATCAGTCCTACCTAAAGGACGATAAACAAAAACAAGAAAGCCATTGTCTTTCAAGACTCTATGAAAATTTTTAGCTGCTTTTTCAATGTCCACAACATGGTGAAATGCTTCTGTGCTAATAATGCCATCTGCGGAAGCATCCTTGATTTCAGGAGAACTTTCAAAAAAACCAGGTTTTACAGTAATTTTCTTTTCCCAATCATTGCCCATAATTGACTTACAAACTTTAGGGGTTAGTTTAGCAAAATTATCAAGGGATTCTACCCCAATAAAATGTTTAATTTGAGGATATTTTTTTAAAAGAAAACTTTCGTGTTGCATTAAACCAGCACCATAACTTACGATAGTAGCATTTTCAGGAATTCCAACTGCGTCAAGCCCATTGATCAACCCTCGGTGATTTAACATATAATCCAGAGGGCCTGCCATTGTTCTATGATTGTCTATCATAAATTGAAATCTTTCCTTTGTGGTAACACCAGGATTTTTCGTTAAGGCCCTTATTGTTTCTCTTGTTGACATTTTGAGGTGATAATAATGACAAAAATATTCGTCTGGTGACATCATGGACACAGGCTTTACCAATAGGCTAATTTTTCTCAGAATCGGCGGATTTTGAGTTCCGCGGGTTTTCATTAACTCAAAAAGTGAGCGTGGTTTTTTAGCTGACGGCATATATTAAACACGCGTTTCCAGAATAAATAGGTTTCCAAAGCAAAATTCAAAAAGCAGTAATGCAGATTTAAACAGATTGCAAGAGACATATTTTCCCCAAAAAATGTTTCAATAAGCAAAAATTAAACAAGTGGATATTTTAACCTTTTGGGATAGAAAATGGATAATTCTGATTGTTAATAAAGTGAGATAATGGAAAAAAATTACGAGTTTTGGGAAAAAGTCAGAGATGAATTTCCTGCAGCAAAAAATCTCGTTTATCTCAATACCGCGGGTGGTGCCCCTATTTCCAAAAGAGCTGCAAATGAATCTGCTAAATTTTATGACCAAGTTGTCAATTTTGGAGATCATTGGGATGAGTGGCAGATTAAAAAGGAAAAAATCAGAAAACCTGTTACAAAATTCATTAACGCAGATATGGGGGAAGTTGCATTTACAAAAAATACCTCAGTAGGTATGAATTTATTCGCACTAATGCTGAAAGGCAAGGGAGAAGTTATAACAATGCATGATGAATTTCCATCATCAACGTTTCCATGGTTAAACAGAAAATACAAAGTCAGATTTGTAATGCCAGATAAAGACGTTTACACAACAGAAAAAATTAGTAAAAAAATAACAAATAAAACAAGGATTTTAGTAACAAGTCATGTTCAATCAAGCACAGGGTTCAAACAGGATTTGAATGAACTAGGGGAGTTTTGTGAAGAAAAAGATTTGATTTTTGTTGTTAATGCAACACAGTCTGCAGGTGCATTTCCCATAGATGTTAAAAAAAGTAAAATTGATTTTTTGGTTGCTTCGGGATTTAAGTGGCTTTGCGCCAATTATGGCGTAGGACTTTTATACATGAATAAAAAATGGACTAAAAGACTACATTACCCCCGTATTGGCTGGCAAAGTACATATGATTCATATCCTACAGATAACAGACACTTGGATATAAGACCAACCACTACTGCGCTTGAAGTTGGTTGTCATCCCTTTTCACTTATTTTTTCTTTAGGAGGTGCAATAGATTTGTTAAATGAAATAGGAAAAGAAAATATTGAAAAAAGAATTTATTATTTGAGTGATTATTTACATGAAAAACTCATAGAAAATAGTTATGAAATTACATCACCTATTGAAAAGAAATACAGATCAGGAATTACAATTGTAAAAATGGATGATGCATTAAAAACTGTTAACAAATTACATAAAAAAAATATCAGAGTCTCTGCAAGAGGCAAAGGACTCAGGGTTTCAACTCACATGTATAACAATGAACAGGATATTGATACTTTGATTAGTGAGTTAAATAAAATTTTTAAGAAATAGTTAGTGCATTTTATCGTTCTTTTTTTTCTTTAATGTAAGGGAGCAAAGTTCCTTTCTTTTCTGCTTCTGAAATTAGTTTTTTTGCATAGAGGATTCTTTGCACTGTGCCAATTAAAGTGATTGCGAAAATTAAATATAGGACTAATTCCATTACGGGGATTGAGTTTATTACGGGATAGAAAATTGAAATGAATATTCCTGAAAGCAAAAGCAAAAGTCTGTCTCCGTGTTCCCCTATTGCTGACCAATCTCTGTTATCAGTTATAATCACAAGTGCAACTCTTGGTTTTGCATAGCTTGCAATTAATGAGAATGAAATTGCGAGAAATGCAGGGAGGGGATAAAGAAGTGCAAAAGGTGCAATTAGAATTACTTCAACAATTTTGTCAATCATTGTTTCAAAATAGTTTCCGAAGTTTGAGCGTTTGTTGAGGAGTTTTGCAACACTTCCGTCAATCATATCCATTGTTACTGCGAGAACTGCGAAAATTAATGCAAAAGTGAAATCGTTTTGAAGAATGAAATATGCGGAAATTAATGCGAGAGGAATTCCGAGGAAAGACACAATGTTTGGATGAATGCGCAAAGCTACGAATGGTTTTGCAAGGAGTAAGAATGATTTTTTTACTTTGTCACGGAGTTGGCCTATCATAAAATCATCTCGGTTTTAAGATTCCATACTTGGCAAGCTGGGTTTTTATATGCACTGTGAATGGTGCTAATTCACCATTATATTTCACATTTCCTTTCTTTAATAACTTTCTGAACTCTTCCAAATCAGTTGCTTCGGCTTCGATGTATGCGTTTCCGATTTCTTCAGGTGTGTGTGCATCAGAACCCGCAGTAAATGCAAGTTTGTTTTTTTCTACAAACTCTTTTGTTTCTTCATTAAATGATTTTGTATATCCGCGGGCATTGAAAATTTCCACTGCATCAACTTTGTGTTTCACTTGTTCAATTCTCTGAAAAGGTTTTCGAAAAGTATCAAAAGGGTGAGGGATGCTTACAAAAGCGTCCTGTGCATGGAGTGCATCTATTACATCTAAATATGGAGCGGGTTCAGCTTCGTGGTTCATAAAAAAGCCGAGGAGTTCTCCAATAACTTTTCCTTTATCAAATACTTTTATTTCTTCTCCGAGAATTAAGGGAACATTATGTTGCTTTGCAAGTGATTTGAGTTCACCCCATGCTTTGCAGTTATTGTGATCAGTTATTGCAATTCCGAGATTCTTCTTTTTTGCAGTTTTAATCATTGTTTCAGGTTTAGTGATTGCGTCACAGGAATAATGAGAATGCATGTGCATATCAATACGCAGGGGCATGATAGTACTGAGTTAGTTCGGATTTTTAAAGTTTTTGAGACCTTAAAATACCATGGATGTTAAGAGAATAAGAGCAGATTTTCCAATTCTTGAAAAAAAATACGACGGCAAAAAAATAGTATATTTGGATAATACAGCAACTTCATTAATACCAGTTCAGGTTGTAGATGCCTGTTGTGAATATTTTCACGGTGCAAAAGCAAATATTCACCGCGGAGTTCATAAAATGAGTGAGGAAGCATCGCGTGTTTTTGACAATGCGACAAAAACCACTGCAAAATTCATCAATTCAAAACCTGAAGAAATGATTTTTACCAGAAACACAACTGAATCAATTAACACAGTGATGTATTCTCTTTTTGTGGATGATTATTTTAAGAAGGGGGATGAAATTGTAACTACAATTATGGAACATCATTCTAATTTTGTGCCTTGGCAATTTTTGCGTGACAAAGTCGGAATTGAATTGAAAGTTGTTGAAATTAATGATGATTTTACTTTAAATATGGAAGATTTGGAAAATAAAATCACAGATAAAACAAAAATGGTCGCAGTGGCACACGCATCAAATACAATCGGAACAATTAATGATGTGAAAGAAATATGCAAAATTGCGCATGAGAAAAATTCTTATTGTTTAGTGGATGGTGCTCAAAGTGCACCGCATATTAAACTTGATGTTAAAAAAATTGATGCAGATTTCTTTGCTTTTTCAGGCCATAAGATGTTAGCTCCGTCAGGAATAGGCGGGCTGTACGGAAAAAAAGAAATTCTTGAAGAGATGCCGCCATTTCTTTACGGAGGCGGGATGATTGAGGATGTTACAATTGAAAAAAGCACATGGGCAAAACTTCCGGGAAAGTTTGAGGCAGGAACACCAGACATTGCAGGCGCATATGGTATGAAAGCAGCAGTTGACTATTTAGAACGTATTGGAATGGCTGACATCAGAAAACACGAGAAAGAACTTACAAATCACGCACTGGAAAGAATTCAGGAAATTAAAGGAATTAATGTTTACACTCCAAAAGATTCTGAAAAGCAGGTCGGAATTATTTTGTTTGCAGTGGATGGGATAGATGCACATGATGTTGCATTATCATTAGATGAAGCAGAAAACATTGCAGTAAGAAGCGGTTTCCATTGTTCACATCCTTTAATGTCAAGATTAAATCACACGGGTTTGGCGAGAGCATCATTTTATCTTTACAATACAAAAGAAGAAATTGATTTGTTTATTGACACTCTGAAAATAATAACAGATGCTTTTTCTAAATGATTTTTTCAGCTTAAATTTAGCAATTAAATTTTCAAACAGAAATTTCTTCAATTTCAGAGTCTTCATTTAATTCAATTAGCTTGGAGGGTTTGATTTTCAGGAATTTTCCTTCTGCAATTTCAAAAAATAGAAATTCTTTGTCCATTAATTTTTTGTCAATGATTACAATTACACCGTAAATTGAAATTGGCGGGAGTGAATCAGAATCATAACCCGTGATTTGTTCTGTTTTATCAGAATCTGCTTTTTTTAGATTCGTTAATCCTGAAACAGCTTCTAATTTTTCAATTGAGGGGGTTTCTCTGAAATGAGTTATGCTTACAATAGCTTCATTTCCACTAAAGAATAAGTTGCATTTTGCAAGTGAATCCTTCTGCGCGCGTGATGTAAATTCTGCAGAAAAATCATTTGATTTAAGAAAATCTTCTAACATAAGTTAAAGATATAATAAATAAAAAGAAATAAAAAAGGGCATTACAGCCCTACTGCTTTTGTAAGTTCCTCAATTTTATCGGTTTTTTCCCAAGTGAAGTCCGGGTCGTTTCTTCCGAAGTGGCCATAAGCTGCTGTTTTACTGAAAATTGGCCTTCTTAAGTTCAGGTGTTTAATAATTGCAGCGGGTTTAAGAGGAAATATTTTCTTTACTGCTTCTTCAATTTTTTCCTCAGGAACTTTGTTTGTTCCGTGAGTGGAAACTAAAACACTTACAGGTTCTGCAACACCAATACAGTATGCAAGCTGAACTTCACATTTGTCTGCTAAACCTGCGGCAACAATGTTCTTTGCAATATATCTTGCCATATAGGATGCAGATCTGTCAACCTTTGTAGGGTCTTTTCCTGAGAAACAACCTCCGCCATGTGATCCATGACCGCCATAAGTGTCAACAATTATTTTTCTTCCTGTAAGCCCTGTATCTGCTGGAGGTCCGCCTAAAACAAATGCACCAGTTGCGTTAATGTGAAACTTTGTGTTTTCATCAATCAAATCACCGCAAACAGGCATTATTACTTTTTCTTTAATGTCTGCTCTTAGTTTTTCCATGTCTACATCTGCAGAATGGTGTGCAGCAATTACAACTGCCTCGATTCTTTTTGGTTTTCCGTCTTCGTATTCAATTGTTACCTGACTTTTTCCATCGGGTCGTAAGTAATCCAGAGTTCCGTTTTTTCTTACTTCTGTTAATTTCATTGTAAGTTTGTGTGCTAAGTCAATTGGTAATGGCATGAAATTTTCTGTTTCGTTTGTTGCATAACCAAACATTAAACCCTGATCACCTGCACCCTGTTCATGTTCTGCTTTTTCATCAACACCCTGTGCAATGTCTGGGCTTTGTTCGTGAATTGCAGTTAAAACTCCGACACTTTGGTAATCAAATCCGCATTCAGGATTGTCATAACCTATTCTTTTCAAAACGTTTCTTACTACGCTCTGAACATCAACATATGTGGTTGTTGTTACTTCGCCGGCAACAATAACCATTCCGGTTGTTACAAGTGTTTCAACAGCAACTCTTCCCTGAGGGTCATCAGTATAGATTGCATCTAAAATGCCGTCACTTATCTGATCACACACTTTATCAGGGTGGCCTTCTGTTACGCACTCCGAAGTAAAGAAATATTTTCTATCACTCATTTTATCACTCCAAATTTTGTTAATTATTAAGTAATTTCTTGAAGCATTGAATCACCTTATCTTTATAATCATAATTTTTTGCATTAAATATTCCAATAAGAATAAAAAGATTTGTGGTATAAATTTAGTAGTGAATTGATTATGCTTCCCGAAATTGACGAAATCAAAAGAAGAAGAAAACAGATGAATCTGACACAGAGTGAGTTGGCTAACATTACAAAAGTTTCCCAGAGTTTGATTGCAAAAGTTGAATCAGGTAAAATCATTCCTACTTATGACAAAGCAAAAAGGATTTTTGATTCACTTGAAAAACTTGGAATGGAATCTGCACTGAAAGTTTCAGACATTATGATCAATAGAATTGAATCAGTTAAAGGAAATGACTCTATAAAAAAAGCAATTTCATTAATGGAGCGAAAGGGAATTTCACAAATCCCTGTAATTGAACATGGCCACTGCATTGGAACTGTTTCTGAAAAAACCATACTTTCAAAAGTAAATGAAATTGGGAGTAAGAATTTGAGTGACATTAAAGTTTCAGAAGTGATGGATGAATCTTTGCCAGTGATACAGGCTTCAACACCTGTTGAGATTGTTTCAGATCTTTTGAATTATAATGCAGCCTTACTTGTGTCAAAAAAAGGGAAACTGACAGGGATTGTTACAAAAGCAGATTTGCTGAAAGTAATGCTCAGAAAGAAGGCTTTGAGAGTATATGAGTACTGAGGCAACTTTTAAATATTAGAAAAATATTACTTAATCAAATGGTTTCTGAAAAGATAGCTCTCATTCTGCTGATTATGGTAATTTCAATTATGCCCTTTGTTTTTGCAGCAGCGGATGGGGAATACTGCAATAGTGATAATGGTTGCGATTCCGGAAATTGCGACTGGGTTCCTGCGCAATATACCAACCTCTGCTGTGCAGCAGGTTATGATTGCTGCATAGAAGATTATGATTGTAAAGAAAAGGGAATTTCATGGAATTGTGATGAATCTAATTTTAAATGTGTTAAAAACCAGTTTGAAAACGGGTATGAATGTTCTGTGGACAATCAATGCATTTCTGGAAATTGTGTGCACTTAGTCTGCAGGCCCTCTGACCCTTACTGCGGGGATAATGAATGTGACTGGGGTGAGGATAGTTCCTGCCCTTCAGATTGCGGAGTGACTGAAAAGGGAGATGCAGGAGATTATTGCAATGATAATGGAGACTGCAAATCAGAAATGTGCAGTGGGTCAATGAACATTTGCTGTGATGTCTGGCCTGATTGCTGCAGAACAACTGCAGATTGTTATGGAGGAGATGTTTGTGTAAATTATGCATGTGTTGAAGCCGGAGGCTCAGATGGGGATTCAGATAGTGATGCAGACTCTGACAGCGATTATGAGTATGATGATTTAGAACCTTGGGAAGTTGATTACAGCCAGTATACTGAAGATGACTCTGAGTTCTGGGACAGGCCTCAGGGAGCGCAGTGTACCAATGAAGTCCAATGCGTAAAAGGAACTTGGTGCAACAGGGAAAAAGGAATTGATGCAGCGTACTGTTGCCCTTTCTTCAGAACCTGCTGTGTTTTTGATAACGAGTGTAAACCAAATTTCGTGTGCAACAGAACTTACAATTATTGTGAAAGAGAAAATGCTTTCCAAAATCTTCTAAAGAACCCAAGCTTTGAGGATTATGATGATGAAACTTCCTGGGTTCACTATGGATGGGTTTACGAAGAAGATAACGCAAGTATAGAACTGCAATGGGAAACTTACAATGGAGAAAGGGGTTACTATGTTTATGATGATGACACCCAAAAGGCAGGTTATCTTTGCCAAAAAGTAAATGTTTCTTCAGGAACAAGATATGTTGCAAAAGCCTGGGTCTGGACTGAGGGTATTGAATACCAGTCTCCTGAAGGACTTTACACAGAAGCTGAAAGTGATCTTTCATTCTGGCTTTCAACTAAAGATCCGGATGAGATGATGGGTGGCGGAGATTGTGAAACAAAAGAAGGTTATGTGCACGGGATTAACAACAAGGAAACCTGGGTTGAATATTCTGTAAGCTGCACTCCGCAAGTTTCTTACATATATGTTTGCATGGGAACAAGCAGTACTTATGCAAACGGTAATGGTTATTTTGATGAAATCTTTTTATCTGCTTCAGGAAAATCTGTAAGGAAAGGAGCTTGTGAAATTTGCACATCACACATAGATTGCTCTCAAGGTTTTACTTGCAATGAATTTAGTGGCGGCATCAAAAAATGTACTACTGGAGAATCAGGAACGTGCTGCGGAGATGGAACCTGGATTCCAAATTTTGTGAAAGGAACTGACTGCTGCACCACAGATGACCCGAATTATGGCTGTTACTCGGATTATGAATGCAGGAATTACAAATGCGGTGAAATATATGAACCGCCTTCCCCTTCTGGCGGAAGGTGTGAAGCTAATTCAGATTGTGCAGATGGTTGTTGTTTGTATACTGACTCTTACAAGGGAGCACAAAGAGATTCAAAAGGCTGCATAAAAAACAAGGAGGGAGTTGTAGTCAGAGCACAAGATTCCGGAGGGGGATATTTGCGTTCGAGTATTTGCTGCAATGGGGAATTAGAAATAGTTCATGAAGGTACTGATGAAGGTGTGCCAAATTGCTGCGGAGAAGGTGATTGTTCTAATGGAAAGTGCGTAGAAAATTTTTGTGTCAGTTATGCAGAAGGGATTTCAAATTTGGGGTCGGCATATGATCTTTTTGGAAGGCAGTTAACTGGCTCTCCGGAACAGGCTATTGAGGATTACAGAAAAGATTATGTCAGGCCAATGTTTTATGGCTTGGGGGGTTATGCTGCTGCAACAAATAATTGGGAGGACATAGCAAGATATGAATTTGAAAAAGCGCAACTGCACATGTACAATGCAAAAAATTTAGGATATTTCAAAACACTTTCGAAAGGAATTAAGTATGTGCATACATTCGCTTCTGTAGTAGATGCTGCTTTGCAGGCACCTGAACAGTTTGAAACATTGCGAAATCTTAAAACTG
The DNA here is from genome assembly GCA_043808155.1 of Candidatus Iainarchaeum sp. Lineage (GTDB taxonomy): Archaea > Iainarchaeota > Iainarchaeia > Iainarchaeales > JAZDFD01 > JAZDFD01. The sequence goes on along the minus strand of JAZDFD010000035.1, from coordinate 3,963 downwards.
CAGGAGACCTTGCAGGGAATGCCGGAACTTTATTCAGTTTTACAGACAACATGACGTCAATTTATGGCGGAATGTATGAGGCAGACCAGCTTGCGTCTGGAAAAGTCGGAATTCCAAAAGTCGATTATATTATTATGAAGGGAATTGCTGTTGCAGGTTCAGGACCAATGGTTCTGCTTGCAGATATTTCAAATGCAGTGTTCAATGAAGAAATTGCAAATGCTTCAATGAACTATGAAATAGAAATGGCTTCAATAAATTTGGCTTCAGCATATCACGCACAAAAAATACACGAACTAATTCCAAAATCAGAATCAGAAACGAGAACAAAAGAACAATTTCAGGAATATTTTTCGCATGCAGAAGGATTCATAGTTATGAAAAAAATAGAAAACATAATGCAGTACAGGGACAGCATTATGATTTACAAGGAAAAACCAGCTCTTTCTGTAAAAGTTATGAACTTTTTAGGAGCTGTAGATATTGATGAATATATGGAAGAAAAAAAGCAGGATTACGATGATTTTATGGAAACATATGATGAGATGCATGAGCATTTAAAAGAAATTAAAGAAGAAGCGGGTTTTGAATAATGGATATTAAAAATTTGATGAAAAATAAAAAGAACCTTTACATTGCTGCAGGCGGGGCGGTTATTTTAATTTTAGCAATTTACTTTTTGTTTTTCTTTGGGAGAGTTTCTCCTGCAGCTGTGGCAGATAAATTTGGAGCGCTGGATGATACTTCCCTTAAAATTCCGATTGTAATTGATGAAATTGAAAAAATTAAAAATTTGAATCTGGAAAATAGGTCTCCAAGAGAAATTGCTGAAACCATGTACGAGGGAGAGGCAGAAACTTTTGTTGAGGACGGGGTTGAGGGCGCGGAAATAGATGGATTAAACGCGAAAATAATGGTTCTTAAATTTGAGAATGCAGCTTCTGCTGCAAAATATATGACTGGATTAGAAGCTAGTTTTGTTGTAAACGGCGGTGATTTTGGAGCAAGATTAGATTATGAGGATATTTGTAATGTTTTTATATCTCCTGCAGGGGGAGATGTAATATTGCTGCTTCAGAAAGATTCTGTGCTAATCCTAATGGAAGGCGGAACTATTAACGAAGAAATAACTAAGCAAAATATTGAAGAAATTGGAATGACACAGGAAGAATTAGAAGACTATATTTAGAGATATCCTAATACTATTTATAACAGAAGATAAATACCCCAAAAATGTCATTTATGGCTGAAAGTATGGATTCTAAGCTTTCCGTAAGCTTTATAAAGGATAGGGGGAGCAGTTTATATTAGTGTTAATGTTAATAAGTTAATACATAACTTGGGGGTCAAGACATGAGACTAACAGCATTACTAATCATGTTGGCATTGCTTATTTCAAGTGTGTCAGCAATGGAGCTTAAAACATATGTTCCAAATCCAGTGTATATTTTTGACAGTCCGAAAGAAATTACATTTGTTGTAGAAAACAGAAGTTCAGTTTCAAAAGAACTGCAGATTAATTTTGCAACTTCTGCAGATTATGACATAAGTAATTATCCAAGTGAACTTAGACCTCATGAATCGAGAAAAGTGTCTATGACTATTTATCCTGAAAAAGGTTTTGAAGGATCTGTTTTTGAAAGTCAGTTGATTATAAATCTCGGAAACGAAACTCAAGTTACAAATATGATAATTAAATTTAGAGGAACAGAAAATAGTGAAGAAGCGGTAGGTGAGATTGCGCTTGCAAGCGGTTTTTTCACATTATTTGGTGCAGCAAGCAATGCAGGACTTTCAGAAATAGTCTTTAATGTTGTGCTTGTTGTAATCGCAGCAATTCTGTTAATTGCCTTTATTTCAAGATATACCAAGAGGATTACTAAGTGAGGGGGGATAAAACAATGAGAAAAATATTATTGGCAATAGCAATGGTGTTGGTTCTTGCAACAAATGTTTTTGCAGCAATTCCAACATTAGGAGACCCATATTTGGGTGAATCAAATGCACCTGTAAAAGTAATACAGTTTGTTGACTTTTCAGATGCAGACGACAGAGATTTTATGTACGAGGTACTGATTCCTTTGTGGTCAGACTACATAGACGCAGGTAAAGTCCAGCTAATTGTGAAGGACTTTGCAAGCGATGAGGGATTTGATGCAGCAAACGCAGCGGAATGTGCAGATGACTATGGAAAATTTACTCAGTTTTATGTCGGACTGTTCAACAGATATAATCAGTGGGCAGGTAAAAACGACGAAACACAGAAAAATGTTTTCGAAGCCATTGCCCAATACAACGGAATAACAAACGACGGTTTCACCAGATGCCTTGAAAACAATGCACACTTAAGCGAAATCACAGATGACTACCAGGATGGGAAGGCAAACGGAGTTTATGATACTCCTACTGTGTTTGTTAACGGCAAGAAATTATTTGATCCAAATTACAATACATTAATAGGCGAAATTGAAGCCGCATTAAACAAACCAATTCCTTCAGTTCCAAACGCTAATATAATATTTACTTCGAGTGGCAAAAGTGTCAACATGGAGAAAAATGGTTCTACAAGTGTTACTTACACACTTAAGAACACAGGCGGAACAGCAGCTTACGTTACGCTCAGTACAAGCAAGAACTCTAAAGCGAATTACGTTAGTTCAAGTGTAAATACAGGCGGATTTTCATTAGCTCCTGGGAATTCAAAAGACGTTACTGTTAATATTACAACAACTAACGCACCTAACGGAACATACGGAGTTAATTTACGCGCAGATTATGACGGCAAAGGAAAAATTGTGGTTACAACTGTTAATGTAAATACACCTACACCTCCTGTAAACGCTAACATTGAATTTTCACCAAGTGGCAGAACAGTCACTATGGACAGATATGATTCAGACAGTGTTTCATACGATGTTAGAAACACAGGTGACCAAGAAACTTACGTTGATTTATCAGTAAGTGACAATTCAAGCTACATTAATTCAAGTGTTAACACAGACCGATTTTGGTTAGGTGCAGACAGTTCCAAAAGTGTTACAGTTTACATCGAAACTAACAACGCAAATACCGGAACATATAATGTAGAACTTGAAGCAAAGTACATTAATGGACCCAAAACTGAAAACATAACAGTTTACGTAAATGCGGATGGACCTATAACTGATTCAATCACATTAGATGCAACATACAAAACAGTTTGCAGAGGCGAATATAATGAAGTTAATGTTGAAATCAAAAACAACGCAAACTACGGAAGAGATATAGAACTCTCAGCAGAGCCAGAAATGTTCCTGCCTTATTTCACAGATAAATACATTTATCTGAGCGCTTATGATTCAGAAGATGTTACACTGAAAATCTGGGTTCCAGACAGAATTTCAACAGGAACAAAATACATTAACATCTATGCAAAGTCAGGAAGCAAAACTTATTCAGATACAGCAAGAATCTATGTTAAGGATTGTGGTATTCCTAACCCTATAAATAAAGATAAAGAATTTACATTAACTTTGCAGAGTTCATGCAAAAGAATTGAGAAAGGTGAAAAAACAACATACACTTTCACTCTTAAAAACATCACAAACGATGACATAAGAGTTGACCTGCAGGTTGTTTCAGATCTTCCAACTGAATTGAAAGACCACGTACCTGTTTACTTAGACAGCTATGAACGTGTAACTCTTGAATTTGAAGTCAAATCAAGAAAAACAGATGACACTGGAAGACACGAAATCATAGTATATGCATGGGATGACGACTATAACACAAAAGAAAGTACATGTGTTTATTTGGAAGGCACAAACGAAGTAGATGTAGACCTTGTGAATAACGATCTAAAAATTGAAAGAGGAAAGTTTGAGGTTTTCACTTTGCTTGTTGAAAACACAGGCGACTTTGAAGAAAATGTTGACATTGAAGTCAATGATTACTTTGAAGGAATTGAAGTAACAATCTCAGACA
>JAZDFD010000034.1:0-69507 GCA_043808155.1 Candidatus Iainarchaeum sp. | reverse complement strand
CTGATTTTATGCCTGAAAATTATTCATTTGAGAAAGATTATGCTAAAACAGCGTCCCTGGTGCTTAAGTTCATTACATCTGAAATTGAATATGTTGACCATGAATTAAATCTGAATTACTGGATGACACCAAAAGAAATCTTCACAAACAAAGTCGGAGATGATGAAGATTTAGCTGTTTTTCTGTGCTCCCTGCTTCTTGGATTAGGAGATGAAAAAGCAGAGGTAGTAATTGCTGAACTTGATAATATTGAAACACATGCATTTGTAATAACAGAGCTTGATAACAAATTCTATTTACTTGATCCCTCACAAGAATCTAAATTTGATGAATTTTCAGGGAAGAAGGAGGATGTTATTGCAAAATATTCATTTAATAAAGCAAAAATCAGACGCTTTTTATACAAGTTCAACCATTCTAATTACGAACAATTTTTGTGACGTGTTTTGATAGTTTTGAAGAAATGGTAGGAATTAATAGGTAATTAAATGAATTCAAAAAAAACAAAAGAGAAAAGTGTAGGCGCGGTTATTTTTAGAATGAAAAATAATGAAAAGAAATACCTGCTTTTACATTATGGTGCTGGCCACTGGGATTTTGTTAAAGGTCATGTTGAACATGATGAAACAGAACACGAAACAATGATAAGAGAAGTAATGGAAGAAACCGGGATAAAAGATGCCCATCTTTTGAAAGGCTTTCGTGAGGAAATAAAATATGAATTCAGAAGAAAAAATGACACAATTTACAAAAAAGTGATTTTTTACATTCTTGAAACAGAAACAAAAGAAGTTGTTATTTCACACGAACATATGGATTATAAATGGCTTAATTATGATGATACCATGAAATTGCTGACTTTTGAAAATGCCAAAAAAATACTCAAATTAGCAGATGACTTTACAAAAAAATGATAATCGTAAACATCATACAAAGTATGACGCATTATGAAACTTTCACATATTTAAAGCTTTTGCGTTTCTAATTCTAATGATGGATAGCTATGCTATTTTTATTTGGTGAGCGTTTTGTCTGTGGTTCCTGAACACATTTTTAGAGAATATGATATTCGTGGTTTGGTTGGGAAAGAAGTGAACACGGAAACAGCAAAACTTATTGGGCAAGCCTACGGGACGCTTATACAGCCTATTTCCGGAAAAGAAATCATGGTGGGTTCAGATAATCGCCCTTCCTCAGAAGGACTAAAAAGGTCATTCATAAAAGGTCTGATCCAGACAGGCTGTAATGTAACTGATATTGGATTATGCACTACACCTATGCTTTATTTTGCAGTTTATAGTAAGGATTTTGATGGCGGAATATCGATAACGGGTTCTCACAATCCGTCAGAATATAATGGATTTAAACTCACGTCCAAAAAAGCAGAACCAATTTATGGGATGGAAATTCAGGATATGCTGGAATTGATTCAGAAAGGCCAATTCAGGAAAGGAAAAGGCTCTGTTAAAAACGCACAGATTTTAGACGATTATTTAGAAATGCTTTTATCAAAAATAAAATTAGATAAAAAAATGAAAGTTGTTATTGACTGCGGAAATGGTGCAGCTGCAGTATGTGCTGTTCAGTTCTTTGAAAAATTAGGATGTGATGTTGTGCCTCTTTACTGTGTTTCAGACGGAACATTCCCGAATCATTTACCAGACCCGACAAAAGAAGAATACACTGCAGAACTTGCAAAAAAAGTTAAAGAAACACATGCGGATTTGGGAATTGGCTTTGACGGAGATGCTGACAGACTTGGCGTTGTAGATGAAAAAGGAAATTTAATTTACGGTGACAGGTTAATGCTTCTCTTTGTTAAAGAAATTCTTGAAAAACATCCGCATTCTAAAATTCTGTTTGAAGTTAAATGTTCACAAACATTGTATGATACAATTGATAACCTCGGGGGGCACCCAATATTCTGGAAAACAGGGCATTCTTTAATAAAATCAAAAATGAAACAGGAAAAAGCAATTTTTGCAGGTGAAATGTCAGGTCATATGTTTTTCGCAGATGATTTTTATGGTTATGATGATGCATTCTATGCAGCAGGACGGCTTTTGATGATTTTATCTAAAACAGACAAGAAATTATCTGAGTTGTTAGATGCATTCCCAAAACATTTCTCAAGCAAAGAATACAGAGTTGATTGTCCGGATAAAATAAAATTTATTGTTGTTGATCAAATTGCAGATTTTTTTAACAGAATTTACCCAAATTCAGTTACTGTAGATGGAATAAGAATTCAGTTTGAGGATGGCTGGGGTTTAGTAAGAGCTTCGAACACACAGCCCAAATTAATACTACGATTTGAGGCATTTACACAGGAAGGATTAGACAGAATAATAAAAATTGTTACAAAAAAATTGAAAGAGTTTGATAAAGTTGATTTAGGAGAACTTGGAAAGGTGGTGAAATAATGGAAAAATTAAAAGTTGGAATAAATGGTTTCGGAAGAATTGGAAGATGTCTTTTAAGAATTGGTTTAGATAATTCAAAGTATGACATAGTTGCAGTAAACAGCCCTGCAGATGCAAAAACACAGGCACATTTATTGAAATATGATTCTGTTTATGGTGTTTTTGAAAAAGACGTTAAGGCAGGTAATAATGAAATAATTGCAGATGGTAAAAAAATAGCACTTACTCAGAAAAAAAAATTAGATGATTTGAATTGGGGTGCTTTAAATGTTGATTTAGTTGTTGAATCAACAGGGCTTTTCAGAACTTATGAGGACTGCGCAAAACATCTGAAAGCAGGTGCTGATAAGGTAATTATTTCCGCACCTCCAAAAGGAGACGGAAACATCAAACAAATTGTAATGGGTGTAAATGATCAGAAGCTTTCAAAGAATGATAAAATCATAAGTAATGCATCCTGCACGACTAATTGTTTGGCACCAGTAGTCAAAGTAATTCAGGATAATTTTGGAATTCACAGAGGATTTATGACTACAGTTCACGCATACACAGGAGACCAGAGATTATTAGACGGGTCACATAAAGATTTGAGAAGAGCCAGAAGCGCAGCAATAAATATTATCCCAACAAGCACTGGTGCATCAAAAGCAGTTGGGAAAGTAATTCCTGAAGTTGAAGGAAAACTATATGGGATGGCAGTACGTGTGCCTGTTGCTACAGGGTCATTAATTGATTTATTCGTGAATCTGGAAAAGAAGGCAACTGCAGAAGACATAAATGAAAAAATGAAATTTGCATCTAAAAAAGAGCTTAAGGGAATTCTGCAATATACTGATGAACCAATAGTATCATCAGACATTATCAAAAGCACATATTCATCAATTTTTGACGGGCTTTCGACAACAGTCTTGCATGACCATTTTGCAAAAGTAATTTCATGGTATGATAATGAATGGGGTTATGCATGCAGAACGTCAGATTTAATTGAGAAAATTGCTAAGATGTAAATGAGTTGGTAGAGAAAAGTGATTAGGATGCAATATATTATAAAAATGTGATTGTTTGAATGAACAAGAATTCAAAATGTGATTGAAATGAGATGTATTGACGAAGTTGATGTTAAAAATAAAACAATTGTTTTGAGAATAGACATCAATTCACCAGTGGAAAATGGAAAACCAATACTTTCAAAAAAAATAAAACAGCACTCAAAAACAATCAAAGAACTATCTGAAAAAGGTGCAAAACAGGTTGTTCTTTCCCACCAGGGGCGCAAAGGTGACGACACATTTATTTCTCTTGAAGGGCATGCAGAATTAATGTCAAAATTAATTGGAAAGAGAATTAGTTTTTGCGCGTGGGACGAAGATTATGTTTCTGAAATTAAGGAATTAACAGCAGGGGACATTCTTTTCCTTGACAACACTCGCTTTTTAGATTATGAAACAAAAGAAAATAGTCCTGAAGAACATGCAAAAACAGAACTTGTAAAAAAAATCGCACCAGTTGCAGATTATTTTGTTTTAGATGCTTTGGCAATTGCTCACCGTTCACATGCGTCTGTTGTTGGCTTTACGCCTGTTCTAAAAAGTTTTGCAGGACCTCTTTTGAAAAAAGAAATGGAAGCACTTAACAAAACAAATGTGTGCGAAAAACCAAGAGTTTTAATTCTCGGGGGGTCAAAAACCAAAGACTCAATAAAACTAATGAAAAATATGTTAAAACATAAAGAAGTTGAAACTGTTTTGCTCGGAGGAATTATAGGTGAACTTTTTCTTAAAGCATCAGGCACAGATTTAGGCAAAAAAGAGGAATGGTTAAAAGAAAAAGAATTTTTTCAGTTTTTAGATTTGGCAAAAGAACTTATCGAAACACACGACCAGCAGATAGTTTATCCTGCAGATGTAGCAGTTGAAGAAAACACTCAGAGGAAAGAAATTGATGTTGAAAATCTGCCTTCAGAAAATATGATTTTTGACATAGGTGAAAGAACCTCAAATCTCTATGAGGTTTTTATTAAGCGAGCAAAACTGATAATTTATAACGGTCCAATGGGAATGTATGAAAATCCCAGATTCGCACTTGGTACGAAAAGACTTGCGCAATCTATTGTTGATTCAGAAGCATACTCTGTTTTAGGCGGAGGAGACACTGAAACAGCAGTAAATGAGCTTGGTTTTGACTCAGAAGAGTTTTCGCATGTTTCAATGGCTGGAAAAGCCTGTTTGAAATATCTTTCCGGAGATAAATTAGCAGGATTAGAAGCATTAGAACAGAATAATGGCGCGGGATGTATTGAAAAGCCAAAATGGATGAAATAATGCTGTCTGCTCAAAGGGGGGTGGACATAATAGCCGGGGGAATGGATATATTAAAAATGTTTTTCAGGAATAATGAGTGAGTGATAACATGATTGATAATAACCAAAAACTATGCTGTTATTGCGGGGGTTGCGTAGCAGTATGCCCTGTTAATGCAATAACTTTGGATGAAACCAAAATTGTAATTGATAATGAAAAATGTATAAACTGCGGAGCATGCATAAGGATTTGCCCAGTAATGGCAATGGAAAAGAAGGAGTAGTGTTGGTATGGAAAAGTTTGATGTTATTATTGTTGGTGCTGGTCCAGCTGGGCTTTATACTTCTGAAAAACTTGCAAACAAAAATCTGAATGTTTTGTGCGTAGATAAGAAACAGGAAATTGGAGTTCCCAAAAGATGCGGTGAAGGTTTAGGTTTAAACTGGATGAACAAACTTGGAATTGAGCCAGACAAAAGATGGGCTGTCCAAGAAATTGAGGGAGCAGCATTATACACACCGTCAGGGAAAAAAGTTGAACTAAGATTTCCAGATACTGCAGGTTATGTTATTGAACGAAGAATTTTTGAAAAAGAATTAGCATTCAAAGCTGCAAAAGCAGGGGCTACAATCCGTGTTAAATCAAATGTCTTAGATTTGAAACGTGAAAATGGAAAAGTTAATGTTTCTATTCGCGGACCAAAAGGAAATGAAGAATATTCTGCACCTTTGATTATTGCAGCAGACGGAGTTGAAACTCAGACTGCAAGAAGATTAGGTGTGAATACAGTAAACAAACTGAATGATATTGATTCAGGTTACCAGTATGAAATGACAAATATTGATTTTGACGACCCAGACCTTATTAGTTTGTGGTTTGGGACAGATGTTGCGCCTAGAGGATATCTATGGATTTTTCCAAAGGGTGAGGACCATGCAAACGTAGGTATAGGCATTGGCGGAACAGAAGTAAAATCTGCAAAAGAATATCTTGACAAATGGGTTGCAACCCAACCAGGTTTAGAAAAAGGTTCTATTATTGAAGTCAATGCAGGTGCAATTCCAGTTGGCGGATTTTTAGAAGACATGTGCGCAGACAATTTAATGATTATTGGTGATGCAGCACATCAAGTTAACCCAATTCACGGCGGAGGCATGGGAATTGCAATGGAAGCAGGTTTAATTGCCGCAGATGTTGCAGAAACTGCATTTGCAAAAAAGAATTTCTCACATGATGTTTTGCAAGAATACAACAAAATATGGTATGATAAATCTGGGAATCGCTTAATGAAAATCCTGAAAATGCGTTACATGCTTGAAAATCTTAAAGACCCTGATTTTGAAACACTGGGAAATGCATTAACTGGTGAAGATGTAATGCTGATGACAAAGGGGAATCTTCTTGATTCCGCAGCAATGATTTCAAAGAAGCTTATAAAACACCCTGAATTAGCAAAACTCATGCTGAAATACCTGAAATAAAATAGCAGACTATATACTCAATTATTTAAAGTAATAAAACACTAATTAGGTAATATGCCAATACGCAAAGTTATCACAAGGAGACGGGGTTTCAAACCATATGCTTTCTTTTTTGGTACTGAAAAACAGCTCAGAGAGCATTCTGTTGAAAAAGCCCATGCTTCACTCAAAGGATTAGACCCTGTTTTTAAAGACATAGAAAAATCAAAAAAAACTCTTGAGAAATTGCAAAAAAATATTATTTCTAAAATTGAGGAAATGACAAAGGAACAAAAAACAGAGGGTTTTGTAGACTTGAGTATAAGTGAGAGATTGATTCAACTCAAAGTGGTTATACGCCCGAACGGTAAAATTTTTGTAGGTCAGTTTCCTGTTACGCATGGGATTACATCTTCTAAAATAGATTCTTTTCAACACTTGAATTGGATTTTGAAGATTGGTTTTTGGGGTCGCCAGAACCCAAATGTTTATACTAACTCAAGAAAAGCAATGGGATTCGCCTATGACTCAAGAGTAATGAAGCATGACAGATATTCATTGGAAATTATGGCTCCCATGACGATAAGGGGTGATGTGGGGGAGCGTTTGGCTTTTGTTAAGAGAGCACATTCTAACCAAATACTATGCATTAATATTGAAATAAATGCTGAACTTACTGACAAAGAAAAAATTAATGAGAGAAAAAAATTTTACAGAAAGAGACTTAAAGGCTGGCCAATACATTTTGTGTGATTAGTATGGAAATTGAAATTACAAACCTGACACTCCGCTATTTAGTGGAGGAAATCAAATTACTTGCAGAAAATTCACACATTAATAAGATTCAGACACTTCCAAATCAGTGGCTGAAAATTAAAGTGCACACAAAAGAGGGAACTAAAGATTTGATTGCCTCACCTACTGTGATTTATTTCACACAATACAGCATACCTGCAAAAATGCACAGCAGTGGTTTTTCTGCATTTCTGAAAAAGCATCTTTTCAACAGAAGAATTCTGAAAATTGAACAGAAAGGATTTGACAGAGTAGTTGTTTTTGAATTTGAACAGAACTATCTGATTTTTGAATTATTTGCAAAGGGTAATATAATTCTCACAGATAAAAATTATGAAATTTTGATGGCGTTTAGAAAAGAAAGCTGGAAAGACAGGGAGCTACAAAAAGGGGAAACATACAAATTTCCTGCTTCGAAAGGAATGAACCCTGAAGAAATAAGTTTTGATGAGTTTAAAGAGATTGCAAAAGATGGTTTTGGAATTGCAGCAACACTGATAAAACAGATTAATATTGCTCCTTTTTATGCAGAACTGATTTGTGATGAACTTAAAATAGACAAAAAAGAAAACTTTCCATTATTAAAAACTCCGGAACTTAAAAAAGTTTATTCTGCAATACAAAAATATTATGTACCAAAAGAATTTACACACGCAAAAGCATTTATTTTAGAAAATGAAAACCATAAACTACTGCTCCCTGCGAACATAGCGTTCCCCGAAAATGTAACAAAAACTGCAGATTCTAAAACATTTGAAAGTGTGTCCTTAGCACTAGATACGCTTCTTTCAAAAGACATTCAGGGAATTCAGGAAAGAGACGCAACAAAAAAATCAGAAAAGGGAATTTCCGCACTTGAATTCAGCCATAATCAGCAAATTGAGGCAATTGATAACACAAACCAAAAAATCGCTGACAGCAGAAGAAAGGCAGAGATTATTTATGAAAACTATCAGAAAGTTGACGAAGTTATTTCAAAAATTAATGAATTAGCAGTAAAAAAAATTCCGGAAAAGGAAATTCAAAAAGAAATTATTTCAAAATATCATTTTGTCAAATCAATTGATATGAAAAACAAAAAAGCAGTTTTAACTCTATGATGGCAAAAGAAGGGGGGAAAATAAACCCTTACTTTAAGAATTCTTCTGCGCCTTCAGCGGATTCTATTTCGCGTTCATCAACAATGAACACGTCGCTGACAGCAGTAACTGCAGAGTATGGAATTGCAATAAGTCTTTCTTTTGTTCCGATTTTTTTCAGAAGTTTGCTTTCCCTGTCTAACTCTACAAGAAGTCTTTCAATTTCCCCAGTAACTTCATTCACCAAGAGATCTGTTAATTTCCCAACCTCGTCTCCCCTATTGGTTATGACCTTTTTAGTCGCCAACTGTCTGGCAATAGTGTATTTGTACATAGTTTCACCTGAAAATTGATAATTAATAGATAGAGTGCGTTGTTATTTATAAGATTTACTCTTGCAAATCGGTTTCTACATAAAAAAAGCAGACAATTGGTGATTAAAAGTGCAAAAAATGGGTTTTCCGCAGTGAATTATAGATTAGACAGACACACAATGTGTTTTCAGATTTTGATTAATGGTTATGTATAAGATAGATTATGTAGCTTTCCTTCACACCATACTAACACAAAGCAAAATTTGTGTTATGTAATATTGCGATTAAATCAGTTATTAGCCCAAAGCTAACCAAAATTTTAATGAAAAGGCTTTTATTCTAGTTAAACCACATTAGATTATGCGCAAAATAAACCAAAATTTTGTTCTTGCATTTACATTAATTGTTGTTGCATTTTCTCTTTTATGGTATAGTGTTTGTTGCATAGTTAAACAACCCGTAACATCTGCAGGCTCTGCATATGGTATTTTCCTAAATCAAATTGCACTTGCAGATCCGACTGCAGTCGCTTTTCTGATTATTGTTGCATTAACATGCTTATTAGGACTTTCAATAGTAAGAGATCATTTTGCATCTAAAAAAATTGATTTTGAAGAAATCGCTGCAGAAATAAAAGAAAAACGAAAATAGTTTACTTTTAATTCTTTCTGTGCGCAATTTCCTAATGCTTTCAGAAGAAACCAAAAACCAGCTTTATAAACAGGGTTATCGTTTTGTGGGTAATCATTCTGCAATAAAAACTTGTCTTTGGTGCAGAAATTCATTAAGAGATGAAGGCGAATGCTACAAATATTTATTTTATGGCATACCCTCATGGCGATGCGTGCAGATGACTCCTTCATTGGGCTTCTGCCCATTAAGATGCCAGTGGTGCTGGAGAGATATTTCTTATGCTGAAAAAGAATGGACAGGAACAATTGATGATCCCACGGACATTATTGATGGATGCATTGATGCACAAAGAGAACTTTTAATTGGTTACAAAGGCTATGCAAACGTAAACAAAAAAAGATTTGAAGAAGCTATGAATCCTAATCAGTTTGCAATTTCACTTTCAGGAGAACCAACATTATATCCTAAACTCCCTGAAATGATTGATGAGCTTCACAAACGAGACATTACTTCTTTTGTTGTTTCGAATGGTACGCAACCTGATATGATTGAAAAACTTGTAAAAAAGAATCCTACACAAATGTATATCACGCTCCCTGCACCAAATGAAGAAACATTCCTGAAAAGTTGCAATCCACTTGAAGGAATTAATTACTGGAAAAACATAAACAAAAGTCTCTCACTGCTTAAAAAATTTAAAAGATCAACAATAAGATTAACTTTAACACGCGGACTGAATATGAAAAACGCAGAAGAATATGCAGAACTTATTGCAAAAGCAAAACCAAATTTTGTTGAATTAAAAGCATACATGGCACTTGGATTTTCAAGAAAACGTGTTGGCACTAAAGGAATGCCTTATTTCAAAGAAATCGAAGAATTTGCACAAAAACTTAATAATGTGTTAGAATATAATTTAGCAGACAAATCAGAAATAAGCAGAGTAATTTTACTTTCAGATGGAACAAAACTAAAAATACATGAGTGACAATTAAAACTGTGTGATTAAATGTTTGATGGCGAAGGTTTTTGGAGTTCAAAAAAAGTGATTTTTATTTCAATACTTATTTTGGGTATAATACTCGGAATACTTGCAGGGCATTATGTGGTTGAGCCCATAATCAACAACAAAATTGCAGAAAATTATGAATCATGCACTGTGAAAGTAGATTTAATGGAAACCCAGCTTGATTCCTGTTACAAATGCATAGATGACAAGGGTTTTGAAGTGCAAAGCTGTAATTGATTAATTGCGATTAGTAAGCCGGTAATTGCAAGCGATAAGTGGTACTTGCAAATAGTAATTGATTATGTACAAGAAATAAGTGAGTATTTGCACGCAATAATTTAGTTATTGCTTTTCTTCCATTACTATCAGCATGAAATGTTCTGCAATTTCTGTTATTAAGTGAATGTGTTTTTCGGCCTCTAAAAGATTAAGCAGAGGGGCGGCGTTCAAAAACTGCCTGCATTCATCAAGTTCCGAGTCAGTCATAACAATGCCTTTTTCCGCAAGCTGTTTTTTAATTAAAGACAATTGGTTGTATTCTTTTAAAAGTTCATTTCTTAGAACACCTATTTCTTCATTAACAAAATCATTAAGTTCATCAAGCATTTTTTTTACCCTGCGCGGGTTTTTAGTGATGTGTTTCTGCACATCTGGACTTAAACTATCTTTCAAAAAAAGATAGTTCGCATGAACTAAAAACGCAGGAGTAACGAAATCTAAAACCGGGAATTCTTCAAACGAATCAGCTAGTAGTCTTGTTGACAGTAATAAAATGTTTGAAACAGAAGGTAAATCATTAACTGCACCTGATTTAAAAAAAGTTTTACCTAATTTTGAACTTTTTCTTTTAATAAATTTATCATAAGTATTATCAAGAATGAGCCTTTGTAACTGAAGTGTGGGATTTGCGTCAGAACTTGAACGTGTTATGTTTGCTTTTTTTCTTTCACTCAAAGGGAGCCTCCAATATGTCAGTGACTTTAAATGTTCATGAGTGGGGAGTGATGGGGGTTTTGCAACTTTTTGGATGGTTCCTGAATTGCTGGTTTTCGGTATAGGGATTTCGTGCGGATGATTAAGATTAAGTTCAATAAGCTCATGTTGAATGTTTTTGGGAATGTTAGTAGTTTTGAACGCACCACTAACTGCAGTGAGTATTTCTTTTTGTCTGTCCAGAAATGTGTATTTTTTAGTTCCGCGTTTGCGAAGTTCAGGCTTCTTTTTGTTAATCATTAGAAACTCACTTTATTTCAAATCTCCGGCATGTGCGAAAACATTTTTCATTGCATTGAAACTTTTAAAAACAGGGAATGCTGCAAAAAGCAAAAATGCTACAATTGCAACAGTTAGTCTCAAACCTTCAATTTGAACTCCGAAAACAGGCAAATCCATGTAAAGGATAAAAGTTATCCACGCTAAGCATAAAATGATAAATAAATTAAACACAACTGTTTTCAAATCTTTCATTGCTTTTGAATCAACATGTCTTAATTGTGTAACTTCATTGTGTTTGAAAGGTTTGGGGACCATTGCAACAATTTTTCTGTGTAATTCACGCAAATTGTAAACAGGTTGGAATAAAACAACAGTTACAAGAATTACCATAAATGCAATTGGTGCAATCATTGTTTTCTCAGCACCAGTAAGTACAGCCATTGCTGCAGCAGCAATAATTACAACAAACTCACCAAGTGGCATTAATAAAATTCCAGTAGTGCTTGAATCTTCATCTGTTAATCCAAAATAAGATCCAAATATTCCAAAAACCAAAATATTTATTATTATGGCACCTATTGCCAAAGCTAGGCCAATAAATATGTAAAACAAGACATCTGTTAATGGCGGAAAAATTTGAACTGCTAAATCTGCATTATAAAATAAAGTCGTTCCAAACCCAACAAAGAAGAACACAAGAAAAAAATCACGCATAAAATTGATATCTGCTTTTATTTTTCTGCCAGTATGTGTTTCAGCCAAAGCAAAACCAGTAAAATATGCACCCAATGCAAGCGATAAGCCAATCATTTCAGCAATTGTTGCAACAATTAAACCAACACCTAAAGCAAACAAAGTCATTTCAACATGTCCGAATTTATGTGAAACTAACCATTTCTCAACAACACTTGCCATTTCATAAACTGCAACAAAAGACGCTACTGCAAAAACTATTGCATTCAAAGTAAGACCAAGTGGCGAAATTTCAGACAAAGGCGCAAAACTTGTTACAAATACCAAAAGCAAAATTCCAAAGAAATCCTGCATTATGAGAATTGATAAAGCTAATTTTGATGATGGTTTTTCGATAATATTTTTATCAATTACAAACTTTGCAACAACAGCAGTACTTGTGCAGAAAAGCATGAATCCCACAAGAATCGAAAGCATGAATGAGAAGCCAAGCAACTGCATGATTACAAAACCAACAAATGTGAGACCAAGCATGTTGATTATTGCTAAACCAACCCCTGAAGTTCCTGCCTTAAGAAAATCTTTGAGTGAGAGTTCCAGTCCCAAATAAAACAGAAGCACGAACAAACCCAAATCTGCAAAAACTCTTACAAGCTCATCAGTTGGTTTCAACAAACCTAATGCAAATGGGCCCAGTAGAAATCCTGCAAGTATGAAACCCAAAACCGGATTTTGACCCATTCTTTTCGAAATTATACTTAGGCCAAGTGCAATTATAATTACAATTCCAATTAAGGTAATTGGAAGAACTCCGGTTTCAATCATAGAGTAATATAAAAGAACGTGAGAATAAAAATCTTGCCTTAGAGATGTAGAAAGTGAGAATAGAAACATTGCATTATTGGAAAATTAAGCCTTGTTTTGTGCAAATTTAAATTTCTTCCCAGACTTCTGCAAAATTATCAACAAGTTCATCCAGAAAGCTCTTTTTATGTCCAATAAGAATTGCAGCAATTTCATTAGGATTTGAAATTTTAAAGAAAGTTTTTCTTCCGCGTTTTCTTTTCTCAACTACACCTTGTGAAAGTAATTTTTCCAAATGCCACGAGGTTGTGGATGGCGAAAGATTTATTGCTTTTGAAAGTTTTTGATTATTGACTGCTTTATTTTCAAGCAGAAAGAGCACTATTTTTCTGACACTATCCTGTCTTAGAAGTGAAATCATATTTTTGTCCGCGGTTAGAGTTTGTCTTACCGCGTAATAACGGATGAATTTTGTTTCTTTTTGTGCGTGTATTAAATTTTTCTTTTCCAGCTGTTCTAAATGATACTGCAGACTTCCAATCGCCATTCCCGTCCTTCTCTGAATCTCCCGAAAATGCAAACCAGGAGATGCTTCAATTGTTTTGTAAATCTTCCTTCTAGTGTCTAGGACTAATGCCTCTTCCAAATCTTCCATAAACTCACTTCTATTTTTTGAAGATTGCAGCAAACAACATTACAAAGATTGCTAATTCAAATACATTCTCTGAAGGGTCGGGAAGAAAAACACCAGAACTGAAATACAAGTCAAGTATTTTAAGTCCCCATTTTGCTGCGAATAGGAAGAAGGCTGCTGCCAAAAACAACATTCTCGGGCTCTTTTTTTTCAGATATGCTTTTACGGAAATTACCAGAAGTCCTAATGCAAAGAACAATACAATGAATTTTACATATATGTCAAACTCAGCTGCGACTGTGCTTAACTCTTTCAAAAACTGAAAAGGGCTTGGTACTTCTGCAAAAACAAAACTTAAAATCAAAAGAAAAAAAGCAATTGTTGTTGCGTGTCTTTTTCCAATCATATAAATCACTGAAACAATAAATACCAAAAAAAAGAAAAACCAAAGGAATCAAAGGAGGATGAGGTGAAACATTGGATTCCTGGTTTTTTATTAAATACTTTCAATACTATTGCTGTTCCCAGTTTATATATCAATTTTGGTACAATAACTGGAGAGTGGTACAATCGTAGAAAAAGGGCTCAAATACCAACATCTAATTAATTTGCCTGATTTTTCATCGCTTTTTGCATTTTTAAATTAGATATTATTTCCTGTGCTTTGCCCGAGTCATCTGTTTTTTTCAGAATTTTCACATTTCGGAGCTGTGCCTTGTGCGAGCAGAATTTGCACTGGAAAACTTTCAGTGACATACTCCCCTGAATCTGGCCGCATTTAGGACACTGAATTATTTTTATTTCCATTACGTAATGAAGATATTTAACTTATTAAATTGATTTAAGATATTAAATTTTCTTAATCTCTGAAAGAACTTCACAGTATTCCAGTTTACATTCAACAGAACAAAACCGTCTTTCATAAAAATTAGTTCCTTTATTAGTTACTTTTTGTCCGCAGTTCATACAAAGTTTTTCTTTAGGGACATAATAATTCATATTTCTTCTTTCAATAGTGACAGCAGTTTCCACACTAACACCCCCTAAAATCAAATAAAATAAATCTCAAACCAAATAAAAGCTTATCATTTGGCAAGAGATTCATTTTCCAAACACAAGTTATTAACTGAAAGAAATTACTTGTCCTCAACTTCGTCTTCGGTGTCTGCAATTTCGTCATCAGGTTCATCATCAGAAGATTCTTCTTCTGCATCTTCGTCAGTTTCGTCTTCTGAAGATTCTTCATCTGCGTCATCTTCTGATTTTTCTGCATCTTCAGCAGGTTCTGAAGTTTCTTTGGTTGCTGCATTTTTTGCTTTAGTCGCGTCCGCGCCTGAAGCTTTTTCACCAAAAGCAACCTTACCTCTAACTGCAGTTATTTTTACATCAACTTTGTCGCCTTTTACAACTCCAGGGACAATTACAACAAAGCCTTTGACTCTGCCGATACCATCTCCTTTTGTTCCGATTCCTTCAATTTCAATATTATATACATCGCCTTCATTTACTGGTTTCGGACCAAATGATGGTCGTCTTCTAGGTTTATTAGTTCCGTTCATTCAATAACCTCCTTTCTTCAAATGAATTGATAAAAACAGAAAAATTAATTTATTTAACATATTTAAGACCAAAAAAATTATGTAGAAGGGAAGAATTAGTTCTTTACTTCCACTTCCTTAACGACTCTGTTTTTGCCAAAATTGGCATATTTTCTGTATTTTGTTTTTGTCCAAGCTTCAGGCTGTTTTTTCCTAAGTTTGAACTCTTCTGCAAGGAGTTTTTGTCTCATTTCCTCATCTACGTCCATATCTAAAAATGCTTTCATATTATTCCCACCTTCACTAATTTAAAATTAGATTAATATACTAATAGCTACGTCCAACCTTTATAAATATTCCTTTTTAGTAAAAAAGAAGGTAAAACACTCTTGGTTTAACTCAAATATAAGGTTAATTATTTATATGAGCAGGGTATATTATTAACGAGTTATATGTCAGATACTACAAAAATATTCATCAAATCCGCGTTTTTCTTTAGCATGGGCGTAATTCTATCAACCTTGTTTGTATGGTCTCTTATAGAAGGCGTTATAACCCATTTTCATAGAGAAATGGCTGTTGCTTTATTGTATTATTTCGCAGCCTGGCTTTCAGGAATTGCGGCAATTGGCCTATACTGGCAGTCAAGAAAGGATTATAGATATGCGCAATTGAGCGAATAATGCATCTATTTCTTTTTTGGTTTTTTTTCGGGTTCTTCTTTTGCGGTAGTGGCGACTTCCAGATCATCTAGAGTTACGCCTTTTTCCTGCATTTCTTCCCATTCATCAATTTCGTCATCTTCTAAGCCTAATTGTTTAAGCCGTATTTCATGTTCTTTCTTATCTAACTCAGCATACCATTTCTGCCAATCTTTGTCTTCTGTTTTTTCAGTCTTTTTTCTGGGTGTGGGTTTTTTTCTTATAGGCATGATATCACAAATATAAAAATTACAAATCCATTTAAAATTATAATCTTTGGTTTTACGGAAGCATTATTAATTCACATGTGTTATTTCAATAATGAATGAATCCAAATATGCAGAGGTTATACTGAATTTCAAAAATGAATTAACTATTACAGGCTATAGCAAAAGAACACTCATAATGTATCAATTATATGTTAAGGAATTCCTTGAATTCACAAACAAGCCAGTTGACGACCTTTCAAGAAACGATATTGTGAATTTCTTGGCACATAAAAAGGAAAACAACACATCAAATGCTACGCTTGCATTGGTTTATTCGTCTCTAAAATTTTTCACACACAGCTTTCTGAAGAAAAAAATAATGGAGGATATAAAAAGCCCAAAACGCGCAAAAAAACTCCCATCTGTTCTTACTCAAAAAGAAGTGAAAGATTTGATAAAAGCTTCAAAAGCTAAAAGAGACAGGTTGATTGTTGAATTTCTTTATTCTTCGGGTTGTAGGGTTTCAGAGTGCGTCAAACTAAAAGTGAATGATCTTGAGGTTAAAGAAAGAATTGCACAGGTTCGTGGGGGAAAGGGAAACAAAGACAGAATAATCATACTGTCAACTGAGTGGCTTAAACACCTAAAACAATACTTAAAAAATAAAAAACATGAATCTGATTTTGTTTTTTCTAAAAAAAATGGAAAACCGTTGTCCGTAGATACGATTCAGAGAATTATTAAAACAACTTCTGAAAAAGCCGGAATCCAGAAACATGTTACCCCACACACACTAAGACATTCTTATGCAACACATCTTTTAGAATCAGGAGAAAGTATAAGAAAAATTCAAGAATTACTTGGTCATACAAACCTCAGCACAACCCAAATTTACACCTCTGTTTCAACAGAACAACTGAAGAAGGTTCAGAGCCCACTTGACAAACTCGCACATAAAGAGAAATGACGGGGGGCACTTCCACTATTCAGAGTAAAGTAAATAAAGCTAATAAATTTAATTGGTTTTTTAGTTATGTAGTAGTGTAATATGCCCAAGACGGATAAATAAAAAATCAAATAAAATTATGTAGATGTATGCGAATTTCAAACAAACTCACACAATTCTCGTAAGAATAACAAAAAGCTTAAATAGTTCAATGGATTTTATAATATAGATATTTTTAATTAGGAGGGGGAATATGACGCTCAGAGTATCGAAATTATTTGGTATGGAAATATATTCTACTAGTGCAGAGCATAAGGGTAAAATATATGATCTTGTTATAAATTTGGAAAAGGGCAGACTCGAGACTATAACAACAGAAGTTTTAAAGGCAAGAACCAAACAAGAAGCAAAGAAAATAATCATGGAAAAAAGCATCCCGTACAGGAATGTTAAAGCAGTTCAAGATATTGTATTGGTTTCTAACACTGCAAGCTCTTCTGATGAGGATTCTGACGCACCACCCATAGTGCACAGACCAAAAACACACCCAGGCCACGCAGAACACTACAGACGAAAACGCTTCTAATTCTTTCTTTTTAATTTTATTTTTTGTTTTTTTGAGTTATGTTTTTATATATTTAGGTATAATTATACATAATATAATTTAATTAGTAATTTAATTAGAATAGTGGAAGTGAGGGGTGTTCATGGCTGTCAAGGGTTATTTTATTCAATATAAATTCATCTTACCTGAATCTATAAAACATTCATCATACACCTATCAGAAGCTATTCCGTGCGCTTTATGGTTACACCCAAGCAGTATACAAATCAAATGGTAAAATTTACCAGTATTACCGGCGGGGTGTTTTATCAAACATACCTTATATTCGCCCAGGCAAAAATTGTGTAATTATACCCCCAGGGACCTTTAACACACTTACTGAATTCTTCAAAACAGGCAAAAATCCAACCCATAAATGGCATGTTAAAGGTGACTGGAAAGCCGTATATTATATGAATGAAAAAAATATTGATGAAAAACAAGTTATGTCTTCATTAGAAGCGCTTTTGGACAGGACACATGTATCTTCAAATGCAAAAGACCCCTCCAAATTGCTAGATGAATTACAAAACAAACAAAAACAAGAAAAAACTGAACCCAATTATATTAATTTGTTAAAATCCGAATCACAAGCAATTGTCAATTCTATTTGGTTTAAAGACGTGTATCTAAGTTCTGAAAAACTAAAACTTTTCTATGATGCATACAAAGACTTAAAGGGCAAATAACCGACTCTTATTATTCCAAAAACCGCTCCTAATTGATATCTCCTTTATTCTAAAAATGGTTTAAACCAACATGTCCAAGAAATTGTGTATTTCTAACTTATGTGTTTTGTTTTTGCTTCTATTTCCTCTGCTTCCTTTTTTTTTCTTACTTTAATTTTAATCATTAAATCCTTCTTTCTCCATTTTCTTTTGCCACCAACATTACTGGTTTCCATTAAACCAATATCCACCAATGTTTTGATATATGGATATAAACTGCGTTCATTTTTATATTCTACACTAAACAATTCTCTAACTCTCCGTCTTATTTCTTCCATCGAAACCCATTCATCAAAACCCACCACATTAACTAAATGATGTGCTTGTGTATGCTCATGAAATTTTAAATAATCCCAAATAGAATGTATTTCATCAACACTCTCAACAACACCCTCTTCCGAGTAAATATCCCCTTCAAATGGCATATTTGAGTGTTTTGTTGGTTTTTTGAACAGCCCTGTTATTGTTGAAAATAAATTGTTTATGATGCTCATATCATTAATATAATGACCATAATTACTTTAAATCATTATGGTTTGGACACGTAAAAGTAGTAAGTTTCGGTTATTACCTCGTAATTACTAATCATCATTCCAATAAACATCTAAAAACCCCCTCTATTTAGCTGTTTTATGGCATTGTAGCGAAAAGTGAGTGCATATTTTTTGCAAAATTTAACACAAACAACAACAAAAGCAGTGCTAATACTGCAAATGTAGCAAAGTGAGTATTGTATTTTTCAATAGTCTGTCTAACTTGTAACATGTGAGTTTTAATCTTTTTGTTGGTTTTTTGGGTTTCTACTGAAAGTGTGTTTGTGAGTGTGTCGTAATTACCGAATTAATGGTAAGTTCTCACAAACAAAAGAAAAATTTTGAATCATACTTACTAAAAACATGATTATCAAATAGTGATTTTTTAGTAATTACCACCGCCAAAAGAAAAAGCCCTATAGCGAGGGGAGGATTTGAACCTCCGACCTTCGGGTTATGAGCCCGACGGGCACTCCAGACTGCCCTACCTCGCTATCATTTTATTATTTTATTAAACAAAAACCTTTAAAAAACCCCACTATAACCATTTTTTATTTAATAAACCATAAATTAACCGTTAAATTAAAATCAAATCCATATACTCTTTTTATTTTGAATATATGCTCCAAAATACCCCGTGATTTTTATTATCTAATTTTTGTATACTGTGTGCTATATGTCCAACAAATTGTGTGTTTATAACATCTTCGCCAGTTCTGCTGCCTCTTCTTTCAGTGTGTCAATGTATTTTTTGGTTTGTTTTGCACGCTTTTTGTTATCAATCGATTCAAGAGTTTTACCGCATTCAGGACATTTGAAATGATATTCTGCTGCTATTTCAAAAGGCACAGTCGCACACTCTGCCTTGCATCCAAACAATGAGTATGTTTCCTCCAAAACCATTTTGTTTTCTAATTTTTGGATTTGCTCAGAATTTTGTTCAAGAATCAATTCTGCAATTCTCTTAGTCTTTATTTCCCAAGTATATGAGTACCAGCCTGTTTTTTTATTTTTAGTTTTGTCATAGCAAACAATTCCTCTGTAATGAAGTCTGTTCAAAATTGTTCTTATTTCTGTTACTTTCAAACCTAATTTTTTAGCGATTTCCTCGTCCGTCACACCACAATTTTTTTTGTGGCAAATCTTTATCAAATCAATCGCAGATTCACCAGCAATAGTGCCTATGAACTCTTTAACTGCAAGAAAATCAACAATCGACTTTTTTTTAGCAGGCATCAAATATATTCTATTAATAACTGATTATAAAACTTCTCAAAGAATTAGTTTGTTTTCTTTGCAACTTTTTTGCCTTTTGCCTGAGGCGTAATTTTAATTTTAGCATTTCTAAATTTTTTATCTAATTCTTTACCCTCAAACAATCTGTCTAAAATAACTGCAAGTGCTGCAATCTCGCTATGGGGCTGATTTGTTACCGACACATTATAATCACTTAAGTCATAAACCTCAGATTCTACTTTTTGAGAACCAATAATAAGCAGAATTTTATCTGATTTTCTCAATTTTGATTCAATTTTTTGAATATGAGAACCATACATTGTGGCATGCACAATCAAATATTTTTTCGCCTTATACGTCTCAATAACTCCTTTCCAGGACTCAGCAATCTCAACTTTAAAATCACCGCCCCACCGTTTTACAATATCATTCACGGAATTTTGGATGCTTTCATCCTCATCCCCCTGAATAATTATTTTACTAGCGCCCAATGCTCTTGCTACTAAACAACAATGACTAGTGACCCTATAATCACGTACAACCCTATGGCCGTATCTCAAAATTACAATATCCTTAGTCATATATTTATATTGTACTGTAACATTATTTTATAGTTGTTTTTAGTGATTTGATGTTGGATATAAAACTGATAAGGGAAACCCCCAAAATCATTGCAAGAGATCTTAAAAAAAGAGGCCAAAATAATAACCTCAAACTATTAGAAAAAATAAAAATCGAGGATGACCTCTGGCGAAAGCTCAAATATGATGTTGATAAACTAAAACAGCGAAGAAATGAACTCACTAATGAAATCAAAAACCTAAAATCACAAGGAAAAAACATTACCCAAAAACTTAAGGACGCAAAAGAAATCCCGAATAAAATAAAACAAAACGAAACCAAAGCAGATGAAATATACGCCTCTTTAACAAAAGCACTTATGCGCTTACCAAACATTCTTGATGAATCTGTTCCAATAGGTAAAGATGAAGAAGATAATCTTGAAATCCGTAAGTTTGGCAACCCCCCAAAATTAGATTTTGAAATGATGCCTCATGGTCAATTTATTGAAGAAAAAGGCTTAGCTGATTTCAAACGCGCAGCAAAAACATCCGGTTCTGGGTTCTTTTATCTTTACAATGATTTGACTTTACTTAATCTTGCTTTGATTAATTTTGCTTCAGAATTTTTAATGAAAAAAGGATACTGCTTAACAGAAGTACCCTTAATGATGCGACGCATGCCCTATGAAGGAGTAACAGATTTAGATGATTTTGAAAATGTAATGTACAAAATTGAAGATGAAGATCTTTATTTAATTGCAACATCTGAACATCCTCTTGCGGCAATGCATATGAATGAAACACTAGACACACTTCCTTTGAAATATGCAGGTATAAGCCAGTGCTTCAGAAAAGAAATTGGAAAGCATGGAGTTGATACACGAGGGTTACACCGCGTTCATCAATTTTCAAAAATCGAACAATTCATTTTTTGCAAACCCGAAGATTCACAAAAATATCATGAAGAACTTTTATCAAACCTTGAATTCATTTTCAAAAAACTAGAACTTCCTTACCGTGTTGTTAATGTATGTACAGGGGACATTGGGACAGTAGCATCAAAAAAATATGATTTAGACGTGTGGTCCCCGCGCGAAAACAAATATTTTGAAGCAGCTTCCTGTTCAAACTGCACAAGTTATCAGTCCAACAGATTAAATATCAAATACCAGACACAAGACGGAAAACAACCAGTCCATACTTTGAACAGCACAGCAATAGCAACCTCGCGTGCAATCAGAGCGATTATTGAAAATCACCAAACAAAGAAAGGCACAATAAAAATCCCAAAAGCCCTGCACCCTTACATGAACGGCAAAAAAGCGATTGGATAGTTGTTTTCATAACCTTTTATAAACTTTCCATGGCGCATTTATTATGCTTGTTGATTGCGAAGTTCTTTACACGCTATGATACTCCGTATTTAATGGGCTCGTAGCTCAGTTGGTAGAGCACCTGGCTTTTAACCAGGGTGTCAAGGGTTCGAATCCCTTCGGGCTCGCTTTCCATTATTTAAAATGTCGTTAAGGGGGAGGGGTGTTTTTTAATGGTAAAGCAAGTAGTAAAAGAACAGATGAGCATCTTTAACTTAGTTCTTCGACACAGGACTAATTATTTTAAAAGCGTGCATGGCACTATTGTTAATGATGTTTTGGGCTCGTAGCTCAGTTGGTAGAGCACCTGGCTCTTAACCAGGGGGTCGAGGGTTCGAATCCCTCCGGGCTCGTTTCATTTTTTATGAATTACACTGATAACTTTATATTCATTATACAACCCTTTGTTTAGAGCAGGGACTGTAGCTCAGTCTGGGAGAGCACACGGCTGAAGACCGTGGTGTCGTGGGTCCAAATCCCACCAGTCCCACTCTTATACTTTTTAATTATATAAGCCTCTAATTATTAAGATTCAAATGCCAGAACAAAAAGAAATCGAATTAACAAACTGGGCAGATGCTGCCGCAGACGTACTTTTGCAGAGAAACAAAGCATCATACATCTGTGAAGGTATGTGGACACCATCAGGCTACTTCCATATAGGGAATGCAAGAACTGAACTTTTTACACCTTACGCTGTTCATCACGCACTTGAAAATAGAGGTTATAATTCCACACAGCTTTTCATTATTGATGATTTTGATGATATTAAAAAAATTCCTTCTGGTCTTGAAATAAAAGAATCCGAATATGAAAAATTTATCGGCTTTCCTTGCGCATTAGCCCCCTCTCCTTTACCGGGTTATAACACATGGGCAGATGCATTTGTAATTCAGGTAAAAGATTTTATTCCCAACTTTGGAATTGAACCAAAAATTATATCTGCATATGAAACTTACAAAGCGGGAAAATTTAATGATTTAATTATCCATTCCCTAAATAACTCCGAAAAAATTGTTGACGTTTGGAACAGAGTTTCAGGCTCAGAAAAATCAAAATCCTTTCTTCCTGTTAAAATTTTATGTCCTGATTGTGGAAAACTTGCGTTTACTACTGCTTTGGAGTGGAATGGCAAAGAAATAACATACAAATGTAAGTGCGGATCCACTGGGCTCATCTCTCCCTTAAATGGAAATTCAAAACTACACTGGCGCGTACATTGGTCTGCGTTTTGGGCATATAACAAAGTTGATTTTGAATCAGGTGGAAAAGATCACTTTTCAAAAGGTGGAAGTGTAGATGTTTCACAAGCATTTATGAAAGAAATTTTCAATCTGCAAGGTCCATATCAACTCCCTACTGAATTTATCCAAGTGAAAGGTGCGAAAATGGCAGGTTCTGTTGGAAATGTAATTACTTTAGAAGAATGGTTGAAAGTAGCACAACCAGAAACATTCAGATTTTTAAATTTTAGTTACAAACCAAATAAAGCAATTGATTTCAGTCTCAAAGACAATTCATTTGTGCTTTTAATGGAACGATTTGAAAGAGCAGAAAGAATTTACTATAATTTAGAAGAAGACAGAAGTGAAAAATTAAACAACAAAATAAAACGGGAATATGAACTTTCAGTTGCAGGGCAAACCTCTAAAGAAACACCCATTCAAATTGCATATCAATTTGCAACCTTCCTCAGTCAAATCCACAACCCCGAAACACAACTCCCTGAAACAATCACTCTTTTGAAAGTGATGGGACACCTCCCTAAAACAGAATTGACAATCGCACAAAAAGAAAAAATTCAGAAAAAATTAATACGCGCAAAATATTGGGTTGAAAACTACGCACCCGACGAATTCAAAATTGCATTTACTGATTCTGTTTCAGATGATATAATAAATGAAATTTCTCAAACTGAGAAAAAAGCATTGTCTGAAATTGCATCTAATATGCAAAACAAATCCCTAGAGGATGAAATTAAACAAACAATTTTTGATTCTGCAAAAGCAAATGAAATTCAACCAAAAAGAATGTTCCAGTTGCTATATTTACTTCTAATTGGCAAATCACAAGGGCCACAAATAGGTACACTAATTCTCGCATTGGGAAAAGAAAGATGCATTTCTAGATTAAAAGAAATTATATGAGTTATACATTATCATATTCTTCTTCGATTCTTCTAACAGTGATACCTTTTTCTGAGATTTCTAACGGGTGTAAATCCTCTGAGTGTTTTGTTGCCCGCATTTTTCTTATGTGGAGAGTTCTGTTGCTCTGCGTGCCAATTCCCATATAATGCAAAACAACTACCCCATCAACAACATATTCTTCAACACCATATTTTCCAAAGCTATGTTCGCCCTCATCAACCTCAGAAATAAGTAAAGACGTAACACCTAATTTAGTAAGCATATAACTAATTTTCAAGACTGCCTTTCTTGCATCATTACGATTATCAAAATTAAATCCCATTGCCGGAATACTATCAATAACTAATCTCTTGGCCCCCATCCGCTTTACTACGCGCATAATTTCCAAAAGCAGTTTA
Organism: Candidatus Iainarchaeum sp.; assembly: GCA_043808155.1. Taxonomy (GTDB): domain Archaea; phylum Iainarchaeota; class Iainarchaeia; order Iainarchaeales; family JAZDFD01; genus JAZDFD01. The sequence continues at coordinate 45,170 of JAZDFD010000034.1, read as the reverse complement.
TCAATATCAAAACCAGTAACAGGAAGTGAAAATTCTTCTTCTGAAGGAAAACCAAGTTTTGCAATACTTCCGTCAATAATCTGAAGCATATTTTGTTCTTCTAATTTTTTTAAATCCCACCCAAATCGCAATACATCCTCTCGTATCAATTCCGGTCTCTCATCCATCGTTACATACACACCTGGTTCATTATACTCCGAAGCGCCCTTGTAAATATACTGCATTGAAAAAATTGTTTTCCCAGTTCCGCAGCCTCCGCTTACAAGAACACTTCTGTTCTGCGGAAACCCGCCTTCGACAAGATCGTCCAAACCAGTTATGCCTGTTTTTATACGTTTCATACAACTCGCTAATATTAAGTTTATTTTATTAATAATACTTTTCTTTTAGAATTAATTTCTTTCAACATTATGAACAAAATCGACACATTTAAGCTTTGTAAGAATGCCCTCTGCCTGTTCCGTGTTTTTAACATTAATTTTGAATATGCAGGTTATTGTGCCGTCTGGCTTGCTTTTAGCCTCAGTGTTGATAACCTCAAGTTTAGCATCATCAAACACATTCAACAAATCCGTTAAAAGGCCTGCTCTGTCAGTTGCTTTAACTTTCATATTTGTGGTGTATTTTAAAGGTAATATATTTTTAAATCCCTTTTCTGTTTTACATATTTTTTCTTTTGAAATTTTTTCAACATTGTCACAATCTTTTCTGTGAATCATCAATTTCCTTTTTGTTGTTTTATATACAATACAATCGTCGCCTGGTAGTGGGTTACAGCATTCTGCAATTACTATTTTATCGTCATTTATGTGCGTGTCTATTTTGTGTTTTTTTGGTTTAAGAATCATTGATAATGCGCTTCTAATTTTTTTCTTGGCTTTTTCAGACTTAACAAACCCTAACCAACCTCTATTTGTCTGAGTTTTGTTACTTGTGTCAATTACAACTGTATCACCATTACTTAATTGATAATCTAATGGAACAAGTCTGCCATTGACTCTTGCCTGTTTGCATTTGCTACCCAAATTTGTATGAATTGTAAATGCAAAATCAATCGGAGTTGATTTTTCAGGTAGCACAATAACTTCCTTCTTCGGAGTTAGAACAAAAATTTCACATTTACCTAACTGCATTTCTATTGATTGAAAAACACTGGCCAAATTTTTAATTTTTCTTTGTCGTTCAACCAGTTGTCTTGCCCATGATAATTTTTTATCAAAATGTAAATTTTTAGAATATTTTTTATATTTCCAATGTGCGGCAATTCCGCCCTCTGCTTCATTATGCATTTTTTCAGTTCTTATTTGTATTTCGAGAGGCTGGTTTTTCCAAATTACGGTTGTATGTATGCTTTGGTAATGGTTTTTCTTAGGTCGTGAAATATAATCATCAAAATATTCAGGTAAATAAATATAATTTGAGTGAATAACTCCCAGAATATTATAACATTCACTTTCATCTTTGCATAAAATACGCAGACCTAAAAAATCATTAACCTCCGTTAAGGTTTTTCCCGTGTTCATCATTTTCAAATAAGTACTATGAAAACTCTTAGCTCTGCCGTAAACCACTAAATTATAATTCCCCCGTTTTCCAATAAGTGACTCAACATCAGCTACAGCCTCTTCTATTTTTAGTTCTCTAGCTTCCCTTTTTTCAGAAACTTTACTTTTAATTTCCGCATACGCGTCAGGTTCGAGTATTTTAAAACACCTGTCCTGTATTTCCCATTCAATATCTATTAATCCTAGTTTGTGGCAAATTGGAAGATATATCGCTTGTATGGATTTTGCAATCTCTTTTCGCTTATTTTTCGGATAATAATCAATAAATCTAAGCGTATCTAATGCAATAAAAATACTCACAAACACACTTCTTACATCTTTGGATATTGCGAGCATAATTGTCGCAAGTTTGTCGTCAGGCAAGTGTGACTTATTACTTTCTAGAACAAGGTATGTGTCAGAGTATTCTTTAACAATTGTGGTAATTATTTTACCAAATAATTCCTCTAATTTTTCAACACTCACATCTGCTATAACTGCTTCATGAAGTATAGCTGCACAAATAGTCTCAGAATCTAATTTAAGATCTGTAACTGTTTTTGCAATGTCTAAAAGATGTTCTTTATGTGGTTTAATAAATGAAAGCATTATTCGCTGTTCCCCCAACATCATTGCAAAATCAAATGCTTTTCTTATTTGGTCTTCATTTATTTCAGAATCATAACTTTGTGCATTGTGAATAATCTCGCTAATAGTCACTATTCCCTTATCCATAGTATCTGATAATTTTCCACTTCGAAAAGCTTTAAATAACCCCCCATAACCTTAAAAATTCCTTCTAGTTTACTATATTTTATGCCTAGAACCCCAATTTTTGTTGCTAATTGGAAAATGAACAAAACCAATTCTGAAGCAATAGCGTTCATAACTGATTTTTTGCCAAAGGTAGCGACTCACACCTCTAAAATAGTTATCGCACCACCTGCAACCGCATTATCTGATATTTACAAACTCACACAAAAGACAAAAATAAAGCTCGCATCACAGAGTATCTTTTATGAAAACAATGGATCATTTACTGGTGAAATTTCCGCAGAAATGGCAAAGCAATTTTGTTCTTATGTGCTAATTGGACATTCTGAACGAAGACACTTATTCGGAGAAACAGATAAAGATGTAAATAAAAAAATACACTCTGCATTGGCACAAAAATTAAAGCCAATACTATGCATTGGCGAAACAAAAGAACAGAAAGATGCAGGTAAAACTGAAAAAGTTCTGAATATGCAGTTAACTTCTGGTTTAAAAGATGTAAATTCAGAACAAATAAAACAAATAACTTTTGCATACGAACCAGTTTGGGCAATAAGCAAAGGACAACAAGATACTAATACAAAACCAGCTACACCCGAAGACGCACAAAAAGCACATGCATTCATACGAGGATGGATTTCACAAAATTATAATAATGAAGTTGCAAAAAATACAAAAATCGCATATGGCGGGAGCGCAAAACCAGAAAACGCATCTGAATTAATGAAACAAAAAGACATTGATGGTTTGTTAGTTGGTGCTGCATCTTTAGATGCTGAAAAATTTATTAAAATAATAACTTGCTAGGTGATTTAATGGATAGAAAAATAGAATTGTCAAATATGCCCGAATTAGATAGTATGACTAAACAATTACTCATTGAAACTGCTGAAAGACAATATGACAAGTTTGAAAAATTTTTTGGCGAAAGCACTTCGTTGAAAATAAATTTCAAAGAGTCAAGCAAAACTGGTAATAAAAGTCGATATGATGTAAATGCAATGCTAATTACAAATAATAAAACACTTGCATCAAAAGCCACTGAATGGGATGTTGTATCTGCCTTACAAAAAGCATTATCTAAACTGAATAATGAAGCTGTAAAAGCAATGAAATAATTATTTTCTTCTTTTCACAGTTTTCTTACGGACTATTTTTGCAGACGTTTTCTTAGATTTCTTTTTTATGATTTTATTTTTCACTGATTTTTTCTTAGCAGTTGTTTTTCGCTTCACAGTTTTGTTTCTAATTATTTTCTTTTTCATTGGTTTTCTTTTTTTAGTTTTAGCATTTTTTGCCTTAACCTTTTTTTTAACATCCTTCTTCTTTATTAATTTCTTCTTAATTGGCTTTTTTTCCATAACTTTTTTATTTACTGCTTTTGCAGGTGCTTCAAAATAAGGTTTAAAACCAATGTCTAATCCATCTTCTGGCTCTTCTCTAAGTTCTTTCCGCATTTCTGCTATTAGGTCCTTTACCGAAATTTTTTTATCATACATGTCATCACGCAAGTGTGGGCGTGCCTAAAGATGAGCCACTTTAATAAACAAAGGGGTGGCCCATCATCTTTCCTCGCCTTCGTTAAGACCTCCAAAGCGTCATTTCCTAGAACTACCGTTGCTTTCTTCCGAATCTGGCGGGGTTCATCCTAAAAAAGGACCTAAGGAGACAAAGGGTCAATGTACGGATAATGGCCCCTCGCCACTAAAATGACTGCTCTAAAGGCTTCAATCGCGGCATAAAGCGGGATTTCCGCTGACAGGGGACCGCTGACCCCCCGATCTAGCCCACATTACAATAGTGCCTAAACTGCTTTTTAATAGTTACTAATGAGCTCAAAAGTAGAAAAATAGGGGTTTTGCCCCTAAATTATTTTCAATTTATTTCCAATCTTTTCCATTGCTCCAAGAGCGCGTGTCAGGTCATCTCTGGTCATCTGGGCATTCATCTGAATTCTCAGTCTTGAAAGCTCTTTAGCCACCATTGGGAAAACAATTGGAGTGACAAAGATACTTTCTTCATCCATCAAAATTTTTCCAAATTCCTGTGCCGAACCAGGGTCACCTGTAATTATTGGTATTATTGGAGTCTGACTGTTTCCTGTATTAAACCCGAGAGAATCAAGTTCTTTTTTGAAGTAATTTGTGTTGTCCCACAACTTCTTTACATGCTGAGGTTCTTTTTCAACAACTTCAATTGACGCAATACATGCAGCAATCACACCTGGTGAGTGAGCAGTACTCAACAGCCAGGTTCTTGATTTGTTATAAGCAAACTCAATCAAATCTCTGCTTCCAGCGATTGTCCCGCCAATGACACCAAATCCTTTTCCTAAAGAGCCTCCTTCAACCTGGATTTTCCCCTGAAGATTGAAGTGTGCAACACCGCCGCGTCCTTTCCCCAGCATTCCTTCACCATGGCAGTCATCAACCATTACCATTGCATTATATTCTTCTGCTAATTTTGCAATCTCTGGCAATGGAGCAATGTCACCATCCATTGAAAACACAGTGTCTGTTATAATCAAAATTGTTTTGTATTCTTTTGTCCGCGCTTCTCTCAAAACTTTATCCAAATCTTCAGTGTCTCTATGCTTGTAAATTCCTCGCTCTGCTTTTGAAAGTCTTACTCCATCAATAATACTTCCGTGATTTAACTGGTCAGAAATTACAAGATCTCCTTTTCCAACAAGTTGTGGTATTAATCCTGAATTAACAGCAAAACCAGTCTGGCAAAGTAACGAAGCTTCAACTCCCTTAAACTTTGCAAACTTTGTTTCAAATTCCTTCTGCAATGATGTGTTTCCTGAAAGCACTGGAACAGCGCCTGCTCCCGCGCCCCATTTTTTTGTTGCTTCAATCATTGCATTTACAACTTTTGGATGTGTTGATAGATTCAGGTAATTGTTTGTGCACATCATCAATACTTCTTTGCCGTCCACTCTTGCATGTGGCTGTGATGCACTTTGCAATTCCCTTAGTGTCCATGCAAGATTTTCTTTTTTTAATCTTGCAACTTCTTCTCCTAAAAATGCGTCTGGTCTTGCCATTTCATTCACCTCAATCCTTAGTTCCTAATTTAACTTTTAATTTTTCAAGCATGTCCTGTGTCATCCTGTCCAAATCATACTCATGTTTCCAGCCCCAGTCTTTTCTTGCTGAAGAATCATCAATTGTTCTTGGCCATGAATCTGCAATCTTTTGCCGTGAATCAGGTTCATAAGTGCAAAAAAACTCAGGGATATATTTTTTCACAGACTCTTCCTGTTCTTTTGCTGAAAAACTTATTGCTGCAAGGTTGTAACTAAATCGTGTTTTGATTTTTTCAGAAGGTGCTTCTGTAACATCAATTGTTGCATTTATTGCATCCGGCATATACATCATTGGAAGCACAGTATTCTCTCTTACAAAACAAGTATATTTTTTTTCCTGCAGTGCACCATAATAAATCCCAACTGCATAATCTGTTGTTCCGCCACCTGGTTCGGCTTTGTAACTAATTAATCCCGGATATCTTAAACTTCTAACATCAACACCATATTTTTGAAAATAGTAATTGCACAAAAGTTCCCCTGACACTTTTGTCACACCATACATTGTCGCTGGTTCTAATATTGTTTGCTGTGGTGTGTTTTCCTGTGGTGTACTTGGTCCAAAAGCAGCTATTGAACTTGGCCAGAACACTCTAAAAGAAGATTCTCTTGCAAGATCTAATACATTCTTTAGTGACGTCATATTTATCCGCCATGCTTCATCAGGCATTTTTTCACCTGTTGCTGAGAGAAGTCCTGCCAAATGATACACTATATTGATGTCGTATTTTTTTATAAGTGCTTCAACTGCATTTTTATTGGTTATGTCGGTGGTATAAAATTTGCCCATATCATTTTTGTTTATAGGGTCTTTCAAATCCGCACCAAAAACATTTTCTTTCCCAAATCTATTTGCTAATTCAACAACCAAATCTGAGCCGATTTGTCCCGAAGAACCCGTCACTAAAATACGCTTCATATTATTACCTCCCATTAAGCAATATATGATTAAATGAAAGGAAAATCTTTTTAAGTCAATTCAAAATACAATACTCGTCAAATAACGAAATAAAAAAATAGACGAGGATTACTCATCCTCTAAACCATTTTCTGTAACTCTGTAAATTGCTTCACCATCGGGTAAATCAGGGGCATCCACTAATTTTGCAACTCTTTTGTCACCCTTACTCTTTCTCAGATAAAGTCTGACTTTACTTGCATGGCCAATAATATTTCCTCCGACAGGTGCTGTGGGGTCGCCAAATAATATATCCGGTCTTGACATTACTTGATTTGTAACAAGAACCGCTACATTATTCATTTCAGCAAGTTTTGCAAGTGTTCTCATGTGTTTACTTAATTGCTGTTGTCTGTCTGCTAATTTTCCTCTGCCAATATACTCACTTCTGAAATGTGCCATTAATGAATCAACAATTAATAATTTGATATTTTTTTCCTTAATCAGTGACTCTGCTTTTTCTGCCAATAACATTTGATGTGCTGCATTGTAAGCGCGTGCAACAAAAATATTCTTCAGAACTACTTCGGGATCTAAATCATATTTTTTTGCAATTGACATTATTCTGTTAGGTCTGAAACTATTTTCAGAATCAATATACAAAACATTTCCTCCGAGACCACCTTGTTCTTCAGGAAGCTGTGCAGTTACGGATGTCTGAAAACACCATTGTGTTTTTCCAGATGCCATTTTTCCATAAACTTCAGTGATACTTTGGGTTTCAAGCCCACCACCAATTAATGCATCTACTTCTTTAGAGCCAGTTGTAATTTTACCAACTAATTTTCTTCTTTCTACAATTTTATCTGCAGATTCGTATCCCATTTCAAGACTTTCACGTGCAGCAATAATTGCTTTGCCTGCAGTGCCATCCCCAAGTCCTGCAATTTCTGTAAGTTCCATAGGTGAAGCAACTGCAATACTTTCAATTGTTAAATACCCCGCAGCTGATAATTTATCAAGTGCTGTCGGACCAATTCCGGGAAGGTCCTTAATATCTTTAATTTTTTTTCCAGCTTTAGAACCTGATTTTTCACTTTTCTTTGATTTTTCAATTATTTCTTTATTCAGTTCTTCATCTTCACTATATTCTTCACATTCTTCTGATTTTGTTGCCATTTTAATTCCTCCTTAAGCAAGGGCGTTTGAAGCTCGTATCTTGGCAAAGAAAACAGCCCCCTGAACCTGCTTCTGTATAGAATTAGTTTCATTGTTTTTAAAAGATAGTGTAAGTAGATTTCCGCTGAACTTTTTCATTGAAATTATTTCCCTTCAATACGCTTCACAACAAAATCATTCTCTGCTTCATTTAGTTTGTTCGCACGCACAAATCCCGAGAATAAGAATTCCATTCCCTTAAGCTTGTTTTCAAATTCTTCCTGCAGATTTTCAAATGTTGTATCATCAAGTTTCTTTTTCATTTCATCTTTGCTGAAACCCAAAAACTTTTCAGCATCTTTCTCATAAAAGACTGCATTAATTTTTCCAGTATCATCTTCAATTTCTGCACCAACAACTAAATTAATTTCTGGTTCCCTGATTTGTCCGCATTTCTCGCACACATAACCCGTATCCAATGTCTGAAGTTTCTTTCCACAGGTTGGACAAACTTTGTAATGAAATCTCCCCTGCTGAATTCCTGAAACTTTCGCGTCCACCTGCACATATTTGTCCCCATCCGCAAGCTGATTAATTGTTTTCTTTTCAGTTTCAACTTTCATTAATTTGTCGGCTTCAGGAATTTCAAAATCAATTTTTGGGTTTTCAATAATTCTCGCCTTCCAGCCCAAATGTAATTCTAAACCGCGCATACCCTGTTTTGTGTATGCGCTTTCAATTTTTATTAAATCATTTTCCGAGAGTGCCATAACCTGATCTGCAATGTCATTCCATGCTGTAGCCCTCATAATTGCAGAACCATCTGAAATTTGAAAATTCAAAACCTTCCCCTTCCGTCCTTCATGTGAAAACTCAGTTGCAGGATAAATTCTCAAAATTCTTGCAACACTATCAACATCACTCATTTCAGGTTTTAACTCTTCAAGTTTTGTTAATTTATTTTCAGAAATAGAAACATCAACTTTTTGCTCTTCAGGATTAATTATCATTTCACCAGAATAACCTAAGCTCAATTGTTTTCTGTCATTGTAAGATGAAACATAACAGTTTTTCAGCATCAGTACATCTCCTTTCTGAATTTGTTCATTTTGAATTCGTTCTGCTTCTTTGTTCCAAAGTGTAAGTCTGATTTCGCCAGTTTCATCTGCAACAACTAAATTACAAAGCAAACCTTTCTTTCCGGACTTTTCAAATTCCCTTGCTGAAAAAACCTGCAGTACTTTAACTAAAACATCAACATTCTGAATTCCGTCTTCTAATTTAGAAATTTTTGTAAACTCTGTTGACGCAGAAGTTGCATCAACTTTAACATTGAGCTCTTTTGCAACCATAAATGCAGCTCCAGAATCCGTAAGCAAACCTGAGAATTTTTCTTTTTTCTCATTAATGAGGGCTTCAACCTCATTCATGCTTTTCCCTGTTTTTTCAATAATTTTTTCAATTATTGAATTTGGGTTGTCAAAGTCTTCAGGCATTATAAGTATGGACTGCAAAAACTTATTAAATAAAATGACCTAATTTAAGCATGGATAAAAAATTGCGGATAATAACTGCGCTTTTCGCAATTGTGCTTTCTGTAATTCTTTGGACTATTCCCTTACCAATCGCTCCGCAGGCTCAGATTGTCCTTGCAATTTTAGTTTTTACAATGATTTTTTGGTTTACTGAAATCCTACCTCTTCACGTAACCTCACTTCTTGCTGCATTTCTTCTGATTACGCTCGGTGGATTTACGCCTCAGGAAACATTTGCCCCATTTTTTGATCCTGTCGTTGTTTTAATTTTCGGAGGCTTTGTTCTTGCACTTGGAATGCAAAAACACAAATTAGATGAAACAATAACTTACACTATTGTAAACAAAGTTGGCGCGTCTCCGGGAAAAATTCTTTTCGGGATAATGGCGCTTACTGCATTTCTTTCCATGTGGATGACAAACACTGCATCAACTGCAGTAATACTCCCCATCGCACTTATCATTCTTGCAAAAAATAATCTCAAGCCTCTGTCTTCAAACTTCGGAAAAGCAATTGTTTTGGGAGTTGCATATGCTGCAACATTAGGCGGAATCGGAACCTTAATTGGCTCAACACCAAATGCAATGTCTGCGAAATTTTTAGCAGATAATGCAATTTCACTTTCGTTTCTTGACTGGATGTTTTATGCAATGCCACTTGTTTTGATAATGATTCCCGTTACGTGGTTTGTGCTTATGAAATTATTCAAACCAGAAATCAATTCACTAAAAACTGGTTTCTCTGTTGAACCATTAAATAAAAATCAAAAATTAGTTTCCGGAATTTTTATCATAACTGTTGCACTATGGCTTACAACAACATTCACAGGACTTAATAATGCAACAATTGCATTAGTACCATTCATTCTTTTATATATTTTAGGTTTACTAAAAACAGAAGACATTTCAAAAATAAACTGGGCTGCATTACTTCTTTTCGGAGGTGGACTTGCGTTAGGAACTGCAATTCACACCTCAGGACTTGATTTAGAAATAGCAAAAGTTCTCGAATCCTTTGTAATTAATCAGCCCTATTTCTTAATTCTTTTAATAGTCATTGCTTTTGCATTTATACTTTCAATTGCGGCTTCAAATACTGCATCAGCTGCAATAATGCTTCCTCTTGTAATCCCGCTTGCATTGCTCCTTAACATTGACCCAAAAATTTTAGTTGTTGCAGCAGCAATCGGAGTTTCACTTGATTTTATTGTTCCCGTGGGCACACCGCCAAACACAATTGCATATTCTTCAGGTTACATCAAAGCAAAAGACATGGCAATATCCGGATTGATAATTGCAGTAATCGGAATTTTAGTTTTAACAACATGGGCCTACCTATTTTGGTGAAGCCTGTTTTATAACACCAACTCTTATAAAATCCAAAAGCTATTATTTTCTGAATGTTTGAAGAAGTACTCCCAAATTTATACGCGTTTTACAGCCCGAATGAGGGCAGTAATTGCTACCTCTTAGTGGGCAAAAAAACCCTTCTGATAGACACTAGCCTTGCAAAAAACACCTCTAATATATTAGATTCTCTGAGCTCTCTTGGCTTCACATCAGGGGCAATCGATGGGGTATTGCATACCCATGGACACGCTGATCATTTTGAAGCAGATTCTGCCTTCAAATCCACTGAAATCAGAATGCACTCCTATGACGCCCAGTACGTGAATATGAAAGATCCAATTTTCACACAATCAATAATGCTCAATTCTGACAAATATCCCAAAATAAAAACCCACTATTATGAGAACGAAATTATTGATGCTTATCCCTTCAGATTACAGGTGATTTTCACCCCTGGCCACACAAAAGGAAGTGTATGTTTTTATGATAAAAAACACAAACTCCTGTTTTCCGGAGACACGATCTTTAACAGAGGCTGCGGTAGATTTGACTTAGTTTCAGGTAATAGACAAGAACTCTTAGACTCCCTAAAAAAGCTCTCACTTCTGGATTTTGATATTCTTCTCCCGGGACATGGCAATATCCTAAAATCCAAACAGCAGGAAAATACTGAGTATGCGCGTGCTATTGCTCAGGACAGCTTTATATAGATTTTCGGGTATATATTTGACGTAATAGTGGTGGGTTGAATGACGAACCTATGTAATGGAAAAGTTTACAAAAAAATAATGACTTTAATTGAAGAAAAAAAAGGTTTGACTTTCTTAGTCATCGATCCGCCAAATCAGCCTCCCGAAACAGCAGGAAAACTTGTAAAAGTTGCTGAAGAAAGCGGAGTTGATGCAATATGTGTCGGAGGCTCAGTTTCAGCACAGGGCAAACTTTTAGATGATTCCATTACACAGGCAAAAGAAAATTCATCACTTCCGGTAATTCTTTTTCCAGGTAATATTGCATCACTTTCAGGAAAAGCAGATGCAATTTATTTTATGTCAATGCTTAATTCATTAGATCCTTATTATATTTCAGGTGCACAAATCGCATCTTCAATGCCTGTTAAAAAACTGGGTCTGGAAGTAATTCCAACATCATATGTAATTGCAGAACCAGGAAGAGCTGCAGGATGGGTTGGCAGAGCACAGCCAGTTCCACGAAACCTTCCTTATTTAGCAGCAGTAACAGCTCTTGCAGGTCAGTACATGGGTTCAAAATTAGTTATTTTAGAATCTGGCGGCGGAGCACCAGAACCAGCACCACCTGAAATGATAACTGCAACAAAGAAACTAATTGACATTCCTTTAATTGTTGCAGGTGGAGTAAGAACTCCCGAGTTCGCATATCAGACAATCAAAGCAGGTGCTGATGCAATCCATGTGGGAACTGCATTAGAAAAAACAAACGGCGACTTAACCAAAGCAAAGAAAGTTTTTGATTCAATCGTATCTGCAGTAAAAAAAGGTGCAAAAGAAAAAAACCTTTAATGTCCTTTTAATTCATTAACTGTGTGCACAACACTGCCGGTCATATTATATCTTGGTTTCCATCCAAGTTTCTTGATTTTAGAGATGCTGTAATTTCTGTTTTTAAGCAACCGTTTAACATGTGCGGGAATCAGAATTTTATTTTTTCCTAAAATTAAATTAAAATATGACATTGACATTCCCGTAAAAGAAGACACGCTTTTGAATTCTAATTTCATTTTCAGATTTCTTTTAATTTCAAAATATAACTCTTTCAGTGTTGGTTCATCTTCTTCTGCAATATTATAAATTTCTCCGAATGTTTCTTCTTTTCCCAAAACAAAAACCAACGCACTTACTAAATCTTCAATATAAACAGTCTGCCATTTATTTTTTCCATCTCCAACCATGGGCAGATCTTTCTCAATAACATTCACAATATCTTCCCAGTATTTATTTGCACCCATAACAAGCGCACTTCTAAGAATTGTAACCGGGAGCATTTCCTGATAATCCCAGACTAATTTTTCAGCATCTGCTTTTGTTTTTTCATACTCTGTTTCAGGATTTACGGGAAAACTTTCATCTGCTTTTCCTTTAAAATTACCATATACGCCAATACTGCTCAAATAGATGAATTGCTGAACATTGTTTTTTGCTGCTGCTTCCAGTGCATTCTCAGTTCCCCTAACATTTACTTTTCTCATTTCTGATTTTTTTGTTTCATCAAGCACTGCAGCAAGATGATAAACTACATCCACGCCCTTAAGGGCAGAATTTATCTGCTTAAAATCAGTCACATCATTTTCTTTACTATGTGAAAATTCAATAACCTGATGCCTGTTTCTTCTCAAAGCACGGACTAATTTCTTTCCAATAAAACCAGCTGAGCCAGTAACTAATATTTTCATAATATCACTATACAAACTTCAATTATTAATGTTTACTTAAATAAAAATCAAACCAATAAAATTCGGTTCCAATAATGAAATCAAAACACCTATTAAAATAAACGGTGCAAATGGCGGCATATCTCTGTAAACAGGCACCTTCGCGACTCCCATTTCCTTCAATTTTGCAATCTCCTTTTCTCCTAATACGCCCTTGAATTTCAATCCAAGTGCATCTTTAGTTTCTTTCCCAATGAATTCATCCGCCAGAACTTCATCTTCTTCAAGTTTACCAAGTTCTACTTCTTTCAGAAAGAAATTCTTTCTTATCCCATGTTGTAATGCTAAAAACAATAATGCAAATAACAAAATTCCTGCCATTAACACAGCACCATCAAAACTGATAAGTTTCATCTGGAAAAGTAATCCAAAGTAAAGAATTATCGCAGCACCAAAGAACCCCGCCTGAATAATTCCTGGTAATTCCGATTTCCACTCAATTCCTTTTTTTGCATACTTCAGGGAGTAGTAGGTTGCAAGTACAATAACTGAAATTGCCGAGGCTGCAAAAACAACATTTACAACAAAGATAAAATCTCCGTAGAATGGAAGTAGCAAAGCAATTCCCGTAAGAAGTTTTACATCTCCACCACCGACTTTACCTAATCTGTAAGCAACATATCCGCAAACAAAAACTGCAGTTCCAACACTAAAAAGCATTAAATCAAATTCTAACGCATTCAAAATCAAGCCCAAACCAATCATTGCATATGTTACTTTGTCATAAATTAAACCCGTTTTAAAATCAGAGTATGCTGCAATCGCACATCCGATTAAAATAATCGCAATTCTCAAAAATTCAATACTGTAAATTTCCATTTAGTTCACACTCTTTTTTTCTTTCACCTAAATCTAAATTTCTTTTTTTTCTTTTTACCCATTCCCGAAAACATTTTTCCAAAGTCACCGGTTTTCTGCATCTTCTCAAGTTTCTTTGGATCTGAAAATTTCTTCATTTTCTTAAATACATTTTTCATTTGTTTGTATTGTTTTATCAGCTCACGCACATCTGCGTCTGTTTTTCCGGAACCCCTTGCAACTCTTTTAATTCTTGAATTATTTAACAAATCAGGTTCTTCAAGTTCCTCTGCAGTCATTGAGTCCATTATAACTTTAAAACCTTTTAATTTATCTTCCCCAATCTGCAATTGTTCTGCCGGCATTTCCATTTTCAAGCCAATCATTTCTGCGATTTTATCCATCGTCCCAATTTTACCTGCTGCTTTCAATTGATGATAAAAAACCCGCATATTAAAATTGCCTTCAAAAATTTCTTCCGGTGATAGTGTGTCATCTTCTTCAAGGTCCTTAACTTTTTCAAGCAGTGCCTGCAGATCACCATAACCCATTATCCTGCTCAGATATCTTTCGGCATCAAATTCTTCCAGATCATTTATTTTTTCACCAGTTCCTAAAAATAAAACTCCGGCTTTAGTTTCATTGCATGCTGCTAATGCACCCCCCCCTTTTGATGAACCATCTATTTTTGTAATTATTACCCCATTCACGCCAACAGCATCATGAAATGCATTTGCCTGCTTTTTTGCAACCTGTCCAATATCTGCACTCAGCACTAGCCATGTTTCATCTGGCTTAAACGCTTTGTGAATCTCTTTGAGTTCTTTTACCAAATCATTATCCAATGCACTTCTCCCTGCAGAATCTGTAATCACTAAATCATAACCCTTAAATTCTTTCAGACCTTCTTCAACTACTTGGGGGGCATTTGTTTCTTTTTTATTTCCATAAAAATGAATATCAGATTTTTTAGAAAGCTGTTGCAACTGTTCAAAAGCAGCAGGCCGGTATGTATCACCCGCAATAACACCAACTTTCTTACCGCGTTTCATATAATATTTCGCAAGTTTAGCTGTTGTTGTTGTTTTACCTGAACCAAACAAACCAACAAGAAGAATTCGTTTAGGGTCTTCGGGAATTTTAGTTTTTCTGCCAAGCAAACCTGCAAGCAAATCATAAGTAGTTTTAATCACATGCTCCCTGCGTGTCAAACCTTTAGGGAGCTCAACTGTTGCAGCATCTTCAATTTTTTTGCTCAGTTCAAGAACTAATGAAACCTCGACATCACTGGCAATTAAAGCTCTCTGCAGTTCCTTCACTACCTCTTTAATCGCAGCTCGGTCCATTACTGTCATTTTCTTAAGGCTCTCAATAGCTTTCCTTAAATTTTCCCCAAGGGTCATATTACATCACTCACTTAAATAAAGCAGCACAATCTATAATATTTTTTCCCCAACAGACTTTTTCACAAGCGAGGCTAATTAAACATTCCACAGTTTGTCTGTTTTCAGTCCTGCTTCTTTAGCATCAGACTCTGCAAAGCGTGTAAGCTGTTGCAGCATGTATCCTTTATCTTCTGAAAAATATTTAATTAGATTATATTTTATGCAATCTTCTATTAGCTTATTCAAATTCATTTTTTTATCCCATCTTATAAAAGCCTCAAATACTCCCAATTTTCCAATCGTTGTAATATCCTCATAATCTTCTCGTCTTCTAAATTTATTTGTTAATGAAATTAAAATTCCCTGTTTTTCTTTATACAAGCTTAATACTTCGCTTTCATTTAAGAGATACAATTCTGGAAGCTTTTCCAAATATAAAAGATGTCCGTACTTTTTCCTTCTTCTTGTATCTGCAGCTTTTTGTGCTCTTGCAGTTTTAACATCTGCAGGCATAGACGCTTCTCGTTTTATTGCTCTAGCGCTAAAGTCTTCTGCAGTCATACCTGCCTGCATATATATTGCCTTTTGGCTCCTTTCTTTTGGAGTTAAACCTTCCCATTGTTTTCGGATTATTGCACTTCTTTCCGCTTTTGTTAGTTTTGACCACCATAATTTTTTCATTTCACTTCTTCTTTCACTTCCAACTGTTTTGGCAGATTTAATTGCTCTTGCACTTCTTCCTTCAGAACCCAAAGTGTCCATTCCTTTTTTCGCTCTCGCTTTGCGTCCTTCAGTTCCAAGTGTTTCCGCCCCTTTTATCGCTCTTGCACTTTTCGCTTCTGCGGACATACCCGCCTCTCTTGTCTGTGCTATTTTACTGAACTCTGAACCGATAGTGTCCACTCGTTTTAATGCAGCTCGTTTTAATCCCTCCGGACCCATTGTTTCAATTTGTTTTTGTCTTGCCCTTTGCAACCCATCTTTCCCCATTGTTCTTGCTCTTTTTCGTCCTCTCTCACTGCGTGCTTCAGGCGTCATTCTTGCTGAAGCCTTTCTTGACGATTTACTCATATTTTTCCATGTGTCATATTTGCTTTTAACACTCCCGCGCCATTCCCATAACAATGCCTCAATACTTTCTGCCTCTCCAATCTTTGCTTTGGAGAAGTGTCTGCTTACAAAAGTTGCAACAGTAACTGGATTCAGATTATGGTCTCTTTCCATTATGTCTGCAATTTCTTTACGTCCCTTACCTTTTTCCAAAAGTTTTGATATTTTCAGAGCATGAACCGGAAGTAGCTTTCTTTTATGGACCATATTAATAATAAACTCACAATATGATAAAATTGTTTGCTTAGCAGTTTCACTAATATAATTTATTCTTTTATGCTGAGCCCTTATACAACCCTGTCAATAACGTATTCAGGAGTGAATTCCAAAAGATCATCATATTCCTGTCCTGTTCCCACAAAAAGAACTGGTTTTTTCAGTTTGTAAATAAGTGAAATTGTTGTTCCGCCTTTTGCATCAGTATCAATTTTAGTAAGTATAAATCCGTCAAGTCCCAAAGCTTTATCAAACTCTGATGCCTGATTCAGAAGATTCTGACCTGAAAGTGCTTCACCAATAAAAATCTTCAAATCTGGTTTAACAACACGTGAAATTTTTTCAAGCTCTCTCATTAAATTTTTGTTTGTATCCTGTCTGCCTGCAGAATCAATTAAAACTGCATCAAATCCTTTAGCTTCTGCAGCCTTCACTGCATCAAAAGCAACAGCTGCAGGGTCACTCCCGTAATTGTGTTTCACAAGCCTCACTCCCAAACGTGAGGCATGAGTCTCAAGCTGTTCAATTGAGGCTGCTCTGAATGTATCACTTGCAGCAAGAATAACTTTTTTCCCGTTCTTCTGCAGTAGGTGTGCAATCTTTGCAATAGTAGTTGTTTTACCTGCACCATTTGGACCTAAAAAAAGAATCACAAGTGGTTTTTTTTCAGAAAGTTTTTCAAGAATATTTACTTTCTCTGCCTGCATAACACGCGCAAGACTTTCTTTAATTTTTTTCTTAACAAAAGAATCAAACTCATTTCTCGGAACATCTGTGCCAACTAATTCTTTATGAATTTCAGAAGTAATTTCCTGCGCAGTTCCCTGTTCAACATCTGCCTCTAATAATGACAGTTCCAATTCCCACAACAAATCTTTGAGATCTTTTTCACCAATATGTATGTGACCCGTAACAATACTTTTTACTGAACTTCCCAAAGAAACCTTTGCTTTAATTTCGCGTTTTTCAGGAACTTCATGAGCTTCCTCTGAAGTCTCCTTTAATTTAGAAGTAAAAGAAGAAATTTTTTTCTTTAGGGCATCAAACATTTCCAGCACGTTATTTTGCGTTTTGTTGTGCATTCATTTGGTTTAAAATCATTCCCAAATTATTCAGATTTGATGATAGTGCTTGTCCTTCTTTTTGTAAAGTTCCCATATTTTGTAATGCGTCTTTTCTCTGAGAATTTAATTTCTTTACAATTTCTTCAACTTTTTCATCAATCATGATACTGCCTGCTAGTGAATGCTTGGCATTTTTTGTGTTTTCAAGTTTTGCTTCAACGTAAACCCCTGCACCTAAAGGCACAAGAAAAGGAGCTTCACTTTTTATTTTGTTGATTTCTTCAAGTGCTAAAATTGCATTATTCAATTCACTAATAATGCCCTGAATGCTTTCCATTTTTCTCTGGACAACACCCATTTTCGCTTTTTCTGATTCAAATAATCTTACTGCCTGCTGACCAGTAAGTTTAATTTCTTTTTTTTCAGCCATCATTTATCGCCCCTCTGCTTTTTTAGCTTCGGTTATTTTAATATCCTTACGTTTAGTTTTATGTTTAGAACCTATTAAAGACATTATTCTTTCCATTGCATGTTTTTCATTGAATGCTTCCACTCTTTTTGTGAATTTTTTCATAGTTTTAGCTTCTAAATAAGTCCCAGTGACTTCAAAAAGTTCTGATTTTTTGTCCCCTGCCATTTTTATTCACCTCTTAATCCTTCATCTATTTTTATCAGTTCGTGTCCTGATGTTTGAATTCCAACAATTGCGCTGTTTGTATTAGCAATAATTGAATTACCTACAAAAACATCTCCATAATTTGCAGTTCCTGCTGTGCCATAAACTCCTAATCCTTTGCTGATTTTATTAAATTCTTTTTTTGATGCATTTGGGTTCATAATGAATCCGTTGTTTGTTGCAACAAGACTTGACCCAATCAAATCTGATTCTGCAATTTCTGCATACTGAATATCAATTCCTAAAAATTTTGAAATTTTTTCTTTTGTTTTTTCTGAAAAAGCCCGTGAACAAAAACCTTTGCTGTCAGTGAATTCTGATAAATTTCCGACTGCAATAATTTCAGGAACTTTCATTACTTTAATACCTGCATTTTCAAAAATTATCATTTCATATTCTTCAATAATATTTGAAATAACAAATCCTTTTTTGTTACCTGCAGCAAAAATTCCCAAAAGAGCAGAATTTGCAATATTTGCCTGGAAAATCTCAATATCAAAAAAATCTGATACAAATTTCACTTTTTCTTTGCTTTCAGTAACTGGCAACAAACACATCTTATCTGTCAAAACTGAAAAAATCCCCACATATGGGCTGCCAATTAAAGTGGCTTTTTCAATTTCCATGATTTCACTTCTGAATACCCTTCTTCATTGCGGCTTTATCTGCTGACAGTTCCATGGTTTTTTTATCCTGCTTTTTCTTTTCCAGTTTTGCTTCAGCTTCTTTTTCTTCTTCAGTTTTTTTATCTGTTTTAATATCTTTTTTCTCTGACTTCTTTTCAGTTTTTGCTATTACTTTTTCATTTTGCAAATAAACATTTGTTTTTCCTTCTGCAATGATTATTTTAACATCTGCATATTTTGGGGGATGTTCCCTGCCTCTGCTCCAGATATATTCATTTAACTTTGGAGAAATCAAAACATCTTCTGGTTTTGCTCTCGCATGTTTTGCCATAAATCTTTTAACTGCAGTGATTGCTCTCACTGTTCTTTTATGTCTTGTTGCAGAATAAACGCTTTTGAGCGGAAGTCTGTATTTTTTTTCAATTATTTTTTCTTCCTTCTTTTTAGTTTCTTTGGGTCTTGCAAATTTTTCCTTTGCTTTTGCAGCAAGGGGTTTAGATTCTGCTTTTTTATCTGCCGTGATTTCTTTTTTCTCTGATTTCTTCTCAGTTTGTGCTTTTACTTTTTTATCATCTTTTTTATCTGCCATCTAAATCACTTACCCTTTGATTTGTTTATTTTAACCCTTTGCTTTGTTGGTTTTTTTCTTTTGTTTATTCTTTTTGCAGTTTTCTTTCCCTTGTGGGATGTCTTTGAAAGAGGGATTTTCTTTGTCCCGTGTTTTCTTCCTTTAACTTTTGCTCTTTTCTCTGCTGTTTTCAGAGTTTCAAACTGCTTTCCAAAGTCTGCGTCTCCCCAGCTTCTTTTTCTTTTGGGGTTCCATATTCTTTTTCCTGCTTTTTGTAAAACCCAAACAGGGGCATTAGTAAGTCCAGGACCTACTTTTTTTCTTATTGAAATAAAAAATTCTTTTTTTTCTGAACTTTTGTTACTTGTCATATCTCACACCATCAAAATTATATCTTCATCAATCATTTTCTCATTATTTTCTTGTTATGCTGATTTCCCTTTTTCCTGCTCTTATTTTTTCAAGGAGTAACTTTAAATCTGCTTCATCAATTTTGCTTTGAATCTGACCCTGCTGATACAGATAAAGCAAAGTTTGAATTGCATTAATGTAAAGTTCCCTGTTCACAAGTTTCACATTTCCCAGCCTTGCTTTTGCTTCTGGTGTCAGAATTTTTCTGGCAACCTCATCAAGCTTTGCTTCAATTTCAAGCTGCTGGTTCTGCTGCTGCATCTGTTCGAGTTTCTTTTGTTTGATTGCTTCTAATTCATCCATACAAAATCACATCTCTTCAGTTGCCTCAGTCTGATCTGCTTGTGTGGCCTCCTTTAATTGTTTGGGTTCAGGTTCTATTCTCGCCTCTGTTTTCACATTTGGTTTTGCTATCTGAACCATTTGTTTTGGTTCAGCATCTTTTCTAAATTCTTTTTTCTCTTGGGGTTTTTCCATCTGAACCTTTTCTCTGTGTTCTGTTTTAATTTCTTTTTTAAAATCTGCCTGTTTTGAGGTTACGAAAGTTCTTGGTTTTATGTCCTTTGTTTTCTTCACCTGTTCATTCCACTCAGGCATAAGTTTCTTTGAAATTGTATTCAAATAACTCTGACCTTTGGGAGTTATTGCCCGGCCCTTTTTGGCTTTTTTAACATAACCTGCTTTTTCAAGTTCCTGTAGACAAGACCTGATTATTTTTCCTGATGCTTTTTTGAATTTCTCAGGTTTAACACCGCGGTTTCTTTTTCCGCCGTAGTATGTTCTAAGTCTTTCAGTTCCTACTGGACCGTCCTTAAATATTCTGTAAAGAAGTGCTGCACTTCTCACATACCACCAGTCTTCTCTCAAGGGAGCGCGCTCTCTGTGCGCACCTGTTTTAACAAATCTTGTAAAGTCTGGCTCTTTCAAAATATTTTGTTCTTTGAATTCTTTTGCTATTTCATTTATCAGCATTGTTGCTGGAACATCATATACACCCAATTTCTCACCTCTTCCCTTTTCAGGGTTGTCCCGGGTTTGGACTTTGTTCTACAGCCTCTAAAAAGAAGCAGTGTAATACTTCGCTTAAATAAGCTTTATAAAGCTATTTATTAGGTTAAAACTCCGCCTTCTTTTTCCTCATGAAGAAATAAATGAAAAATCCAAGAACCACAATAATAATCAAAACAAGTGCAAGCCCCAACCCCCCGAGAAAAAGAGTTTCATTATTCCCCTGTGTATCAATAGCTGCATAAACACTATTCAATAAAACCAGCATACTAAAAATAAGAATGAATTTTCTCATATCCCAATTACTCTTTTATTATTTAAAAGCCTTGAGGCTGATTTTTTTTACATTTTCGCATTCTTTGCAAGTGACACATAAATAACTTTTTGTAACTCTGATTTTAGAGTTAACTCCCTGTTTCAGAAATGCGCCGCACTTTTTGCAGAACTTCTTTTTCAGCTCCTGCGGAATTCTTACTCTGTTCCGCGTAGCAATCTTCCTCGCAAGCTCAACATATCTTTTAGTGCGTGTTTTATCTTTTTCAGCATCAGCTAACTCAAACAGTCTGTAAATCCTTTCCAGAGCTATTTTCGCAACGAAATTTTTTCCTTTATTATCGCGTTTCATATTCTCACTTCAAACAACCTTCAATTAAAATATCATTTCCGAGTTTTTCAACTTTTGCATTTTCCAACTGAAATTTATCCAGCAATTTCCAATCAAATGCTTCAAGTGATTTCCCTTTAATCACATTGGGGGAAACAAAAAGCATTATTTTATCAATTACGCCTGATTTCAAAAATGATTCATTAATTTCACGCCCGCCTTCAACTAAAATACTTCCAATTTCATATTTTTCTAATTTTTTCATCAAATCTTTCAAATCAACTTTTTTGTTTTTAGATTTGCAAATCACAATCTCTGCTTTATTTTCAAATTTCTTTATTTTCTTTTTACTTGCTCCCTGCGTAACCGCAATTATCACTTCTCCCTGCTCCCTGAAAATATGTTCTGTTCCTTTAAGTTTCAATTCGGAATCGAGCACAATTCTTACAGGATTTTTACAACCCTTAATTCTACAAGTCAATTTTGGATTATCTTTCACAACTGTATTTCGCCCAACAAGAATTGCATCATATTCATTTCTTAATTCATGAACTCTTTGTTTGCTCTCGTCACCAGTAATCTTCTTTCCTTTACCATTGCCATAGGAAATTTTTCCATTTACACTCATCGCAATTTTCAAACAAACAAAAGCATGTTTTCCCCCCACTCTTTTAATATATGCTGAATTCAATTTTCTAGCATCATGTTTCAAACTTCCGATATCAATTGCAATTCCCTTTCTCACAAGTTTTGCAATT
The DNA here is from genome assembly GCA_043808155.1 of Candidatus Iainarchaeum sp. Lineage (GTDB taxonomy): Archaea > Iainarchaeota > Iainarchaeia > Iainarchaeales > JAZDFD01 > JAZDFD01. The sequence continues at coordinate 23,127 of JAZDFD010000034.1, read as the reverse complement.
CCTTTCCCATTTACTTTCGGATTTGGGTCTTTCATTGCAATAAAAACTTTTTTTACACCCGCACTAATTATTGCATCAGCACAAGGCGGGGTTTTCCCATAATGACAACAGGGTTCTAAAGTAACATACATTTCAGAATTCTTTGCTTTATTTTCTGCATCTTTTAATGCATTAATTTCAGCATGAGCGTCACCATACTTTTCGTGAAATCCCTTGCCAACAATTCTCCTGTTTTTTACAATCACACAGCCAACCATTGGGTTAGGGCTCACGTTTCCCCTGCCTTTCTCAGCAAGTTTCAATGCAAGTTTCATAAACTTTTCATTTTCATTCATCAAATCACAAAACGCGTCTAACTTATCTTTATATATATGTTCTTTTATTAGATAATTATTAGTTAAGGAGGATTTAATATGGACTTAATCTTAATCGGACTTGTTGTTCTGATAATAATTCTGGTACTCGCAGTTATTGGATTTGTTATTGTAACATACAACAGCTTGATTGGTCTAAGAAATCGTATTGAAAATGCAATGGCGCAGATTGACGTTCAGCTGAAAAAGAGATATGATTTAATCCCTAATTTAGTTGAAACAGTAAAGGGCTATGCAAAACACGAAAAAACAACTTTTGAAAACGTAACAAGAGCAAGAGCAGCAACAGCATCCGCAACAACAACCGCAGAAAAAGCAGAAGCCGCAAATATGCTGACCCAAACTCTGAAATCACTGTTTGCAGTTGTTGAAAATTACCCCGAACTTAAAGCAAATCAGAATTTCTTAAATCTGCAATCACAGCTTACTGAAATTGAAGATAAAATTGCATTTGCAAGACAATTTTACAATGATACTGTTCTGAAATATCACAACAGAATCCAGATGTTCCCTGCAAATCTTATTGCCGGAATGTTCAATTTCAAAGAAAGAGACTTTTTCAAAACTGCAACAGAACAAAAAGAAGCTCCGAAAGTCAGCTTCTAATTCTTTTATTTTTCTTTTTTTATTTTCTATTTAACGGAAGCCACCGCCACCGCCTCCAAAACCACCGCCACCGCCGAAGCCTCCCCCAAATCCGCCTCCTCTGAAGCCCCCACTCCCTGAGGTTTTCATTCCCGCAGCTGCTGCAGCTCCCACCGCAGTTGAAAATTTATTAAACGGTCTGAATGCAAATGCACTGAAGTACACGGGTCCATAGAAAATATTTGAATTATTTACTTCATAATCTTTGAAAACAATATTCATTGATTTTTCAACCTCATCTGCAACTCCTAAAGGAATCGCATAAACCAAAAACTGCTCCCACAGAATTATTGCTTCAGGCGGAACTGTTTTCATTTCAGAAAAATCCTGCAAAAACGCCTTGAACTTCATCCATTTCTCATAATGCAAAGCACCTTTTGTTGTTCTTGCAGGTAATGCTTGCCTGAAAAATTTCAGCAACATACTCCCCACAACAAAAGCCGCAAGAAGTTCAACCAACGAAATACTAATCCCAAAGCCAGGTATTAATGTTATTTCTGAAGGGGTAATTAACAGTCCTCGCACAAACATAATACTGCCAGTAATAAGTAACCCTATAATAAAATAAGGTGCGGACAAATTAATAATTCGTTTAAAGGCACTTATAATTACTCCAATCATAACCAAAAATATATACGCGGAATCAGACAATACCAAAATTAATCCAATCGCCCCAAACACAGTTAACATCCCCCAATAAAAACTCTGTGCCCTCTGATTTGTGAAAAACCCCTGATCAATTGCATATTTTTTAGAAGAGTCATTCCATTTTTTGAAAAATTCTGACGCTTTTTTAGGGGAGTTTTTTGCAAACTTTTCCAATTCTGAAAATTTAGTTTTTCCATTAATCATTTCCTGATTCACAAAATCATAAACAATTCTTTCAGGTTCTGAAAGTTCCCCTGCTTTGGGTTCTCTTATTTTCATAATTTCAAAATCATTTTTCTCATTGGGAATCTGTTTTAATTTCAGCACTCCCTTCAAACAAACATTCAGCAAATCAGCAACAAAATCTTTCTGTTCAGGTTCCTGCGTATCCTGATTAATAAGAGCACCAACAACTGAAGGCGCATATTTGTAAGGCAAATCTCTTTCATAAATTCCCGAATAATCAACTTTCGGTTCCCTTCCATACAAAAACCAAAGTATTACAAAAAACACAATTGCAATAACAACAGGATTCAAAACCCAAAAAACAATTACCCCCAAAATTCCAAACAAACCAAGCTGATTTTCCTCATCGAGAATTTTTTGCAAACCATTTCCTGCAATTACTTTTGCACCCGAAGTACTTTGCAATAATTCACGCGGAAAAATAACCCTTACTTCAACCCACTGTTCAGCTGGAATATTATTCAGACTATAAACAACATCTTTGTAATTCTGCAGTCTTATAGTTCCTTCCATTTGAGGATGCCCAAAAGTGTAGACGTCTTCTGCTTTTGTTACACTCCCTGGAAGTGCAATTTTTCCTGTAAGATTATTTAAAGAAACAGTCCATTGATCGCCCCAGACTTTTGCATTAAATTCCGCAACATCGTCATAAACATTCAGTGCATTTTTCAGAGTATATTCAATTCTGAAACTTTGTTTCATAGCCCTGCTCAAATCCCATGAAATTTCAATTCCGTTTGAAATATTTTTAGTTCTGTGATTCAATTTTGCAGTTCCTGAATAAACTGCAATATCACTTATCTGAATTCCGTCAAGAGGAATTTCCCTGTAATCTTCTGAAAATTGGTCATAAAAATTAATTGTCATATTTTCAGTTACGTTAATTGAACCATCAGAATTAATCACATAATTATTGGACGCGCTTTCAAATGAGAATGAATCAGCATTAACAGTACTGAAAGCCATCAGCAGTACAAACATGACTAAAAATTTCTTCATCATGCAATACATTATGTGGTTAGTATTATTATTTATTTCTCAAAAATAAAGAAAAAGAAAATCAGCATTATTTGCTGATTTTGTCAAAATTTAAAGCTCTTTCAAAATTACTCGTATTCAAAGCTTCAACTAAATATTCTGCTGCAGCTCTTGAAACATTCAAACCTGCTTCAACAGTAGAAGCACCTAAGTGCGGAGTTGCAGTAACTTTTGCATGTTTTGCAAGTGCCCAGTTTTCAGGAGGTTCGCTTGAATACACATCAAGTGCTGCACCCGCGACCTTTCCCGAATCCAAAGCTTCAATCAAGTCTGCTTCATTAATGATTCCGCCTCTTGCACAATTAACAATTCTTACACCATCTTTCATTTGTGCAAATTGTTCTTTGCTAATCATGTTTGTTGTTTCATCATTTTTGGGAACGTGAATTGTTATGATGTCTGCTTCTTTTATTAGTGTTTCAAGCTTAACATATCTCATGCCCAATGCTTCAATTGTTTCTTTTTTAACATACGGATCCGAGACTAAAATCTCTGCTTCAAATGCTTTGAGTCTTTTTGCAACATCTAAACCAATTAAGCCTGTTCCAATAACTCCAACTTTCTTTCCTTTAATTTCTGTTCCTTTGTAGAGTTTTTTGTCCCATCTGCCAGCTTTCATTGAAGCATCTGCTGCTGCAGTATGTCTGAGCATTGAAAGTAACAAAGCAAGTGTTTGCTCGCAAGCAGCATTACTATTTTCACCCGGAGTATTGAAAACATAAACTCCGTGTTCCGATGCTGCATCTTTATCAATGTTATCCGTTCCCGCACCTGCTCTTGCAACTGCCTTCAGTTTGCCTGAAGCAGCTTCAATTATAGGTCGTGTTATTTTTGTTGCACTTCTAACAACAACCCCATCAAATTCAGGAACTGTTTTTACAAGTTCTTCTTCACTTAAACCTGTTTTTACAGTTACCTCAATTCCTGCGTTCTTTAGAATTTCTTCTCCGTTTGAAGGGAGTGCATCACAAATCAATACTTTTGCCATTTTACTTCATCTCCAGAATGTCTTCAATGTTTTCAATAACTTCTTTCAGGTCAGCAATTTGCAAATCACCCATGTGTGCAATTCTGAACGTTTTTTCTTTTAAGTCACCGTAACCGTTTGAAATCATGAATCCGCGTTCACCTAATTTGCTGTTAAGGTCTGCTACTGAAATTCCTTTGGTGTTTGTTGCAGTTGTAACTGTTAATGATTCGTAACCTAGTTCTGCAAACATTTCAAAGTTATTTTTTACCCAGCCGCGTACATAGTTTGCCATTTTTTTATGTCTTGCAAATCTGTTTTCTGCACCTTCTTCAAAAATTCTGTCTAACTGATAATCTAATGCAAACATGTGCGGTGTACTTGGCGTAGTTGGTGTCTGTGATTTTTTATGGTATTTGTCAAATGCCCAGTAATCAAAGTAATATCCTTTATCTTTCATGTCTTTTGATTTTTCCATAGCTTTTTCACTTACTGCACAAATTGAAAATCCTGGCGAAATCGCAAAGCATTTTTGTACAGATGCCAAAATAACATCAATTCCTAATTTGTCAACTTCAATTTTTGCACCTGACATACTTGAAACTGCATCAACCATGAACATAACATCTGGATATTCTTTCATTACTTCTGCAATTTCTTCCAGAGGATTCATTACACCTGTTGAGGTTTCATTATGCGTAACACAAACAGCATCAAATTCTCCTGTTTCAAGTTTTTCTTTTATCATCTCAGGCTTTATTGCCTTGCCCCATTCAACATTAATTGCTTCATTATCCTTTCCGCATTCTCCTGCAATTCCGTTCCATCTTTTTGAAAATGCACCGTTAATTGTGTTTAGAACTTTTGTTCCAACGCAGTTTCTTATTGCTGCTTCCATCCAGCCAGTTGCTGAATGAGTTCCCATATAAACAACATTCTTTGTGTAAAGCAGTTTCTGAATCTTCGGCTGAATACTGTCATAAAGTGCTGAAAAGTCTTTTGATCTGTGCCCAATTGCAGGTGTGGCCAGCTTCTGCAAAACATCATCCCTTACGTGTGTCGGCCCAGGTATAAATAATTTTTTATAAACCATTAAAATTCCTCCTAATACATAGCGCAAACTATCTAACTAAATTGAACTGAAAAGGAAATAAAAAGCTTACTTTGTGTGATTCATTCATATATAGTATGAATATGATAAAGAGAATATTACTGTAATGTTGAATGTAACGAAATAGTACACTCTCCCAAATCGTACTTAGCGAAATTTTGGGCTGGTTAGCACGTTCATTCGTAACAAAACAATGTTATTTAGGACTCAACAAAGCTATGTTTTTATAAAGTTCCTGCCGAAATAAATAGGATTTTGCTTTCCCAAGAATTCTTTCTATTTCCTTATCAAATATTCTGTGAAAATGGTCTGGAGTAAATTCCTTATTTTTTATAGAAAATACTTGCCCCTTACTATTTTTCTCATATAATCCGCCCATAAACAATCCATGATGCCTTTCCACTGTGTATTAACTGCTGCATGTATTTCTTTTCTGGTTTTAGCATCCCCGCGAACACTTAATCCAATTGCATCTAGTGCGTATTTTGTAGCGACCCTGGCTACATTTCCTGCATTTTCTTCAACTTGTTTATTATGCATTCTCTCAAGGTTTGCTTCAAAATCGTTCCGACCTTTTTTTTCAGTCTTAAGAAGTGATTTAATATCAAATTTATTTGTATGTTTTTTAATAGTTTTATTCAACCAGTCCACTGTTTTATCATCTAATTGTCTTATGTCAGGGGGTCCACTTCCCTTTTTCCTTATCAACTTTCTTTTTTTCATGTTAATAGACTTACGTAACTTACCTTTTTATTCTTTGTTTTAGAGGATGCTTTTTTATGGGCAAAGATTATGTTGAATAATTCAAAGCGAAATAATTAGAAATATGCAACCTCCGGGATTCGAAAGCCGAACGCCCGGCTAGTGCGAGTGGCACTAAAGTGCCACATGTTCACTTCGTTCACAACAGTGCTACCGAAGGGTGTACAGATCACCGCCGGATCTTTCCGGCGAGTGCAGTCGCCGGGATTCGAACCCGGGTAACGAGCTTGGAAGGCTCGGATCCTAACCACTAGACCACGACTGCCTAACAGACTATTCTTCTGAAACACTTTTAAATAACTAACTCTCTATTCCTATTGGTTCAAATGAAAGGGCAACTGATTGTTATTGAGGGAACTGATGCTTCAGGCAAAGCAACCCAAACAAAATTACTTCTGAATCATCTCCGGAAAAAACGAAAAAAAGCAGTTTTGATGTCCTTTCCGCGTTACAATACATTCTTTGGAAAAATCATAGGGAAATATCTCTCTGGTGAATTTGGGTCAAAAGAAAAATTTTCTTCAGAATCTGCAGTAATGCTTTATGCATTGGATAAATATTCTGCTTCTGATGAAATTGAAAAAAAACTTTCACAGGGCTTCACAGTAATTCTTGACAGATACACTGCTTCAAACATTGCACACCAAGGTGCGAAATTCACAAACACTGCAAAAAGAAATCAATTCATTAAATGGGTTAAAAATTTAGAATCTACACTCCCTAAACCAACCTTCACTTTCTTCCTTGACGTCCCAGTTCCAATTTCCCAAAAACTAATGAAAGGAACAGACCGAACAAAGAAATACCGCAAAGGCAAAACAAAAGACATCCATGAATCAGATTTAAAATATCTGGAACGCACAAGAAAAATATACTTACAGCTTGCAAAACAAAAAAACTGGAAAAAAATCAACTGCGTGTCAAACTCAAAACTCAAATCAAAAGAAGAAATCCATCAGGAAATATTAAAAACTCTGAAACCCTAATCTTATGTGTGATTTAAAATGGCTGGATATTACAGTAAGAGACCTAAGCATATTGAGTCAACGAATCTACGAAGTTTTAGACCAACAAAGAAAACGAAAAAACCCACACCTAAATCACTAATTCCAAATGTCCCCTGTATACCGGTATCTGAAATTAAAATTCCTAAAACTAAAGACATTTCAACTTTGGCTTCTAAAGAGCAATCTAGTGTGGCAGAAGCACACCGCTATGAATACTTTCTTCAGGGAGGTTATAACAAAAAACAAATTAATGCAAATCCGGAATTGACACTAATGCTGAAAAAAGCAATTAAAAGACATGCTGAAATGCAAAGAGCTAACGTTGTTGAGCGGGAATATTTAAGATTAAATCGTGTTCTTTCAGATTTAGGGTTAATTAACCAACCCCGAAAAAAGAGATAATCACTTTTTATTTTTGTAATATTTTACTAAATCCGAAACCTTATGAATTCTGATAAAATTTGTGTTGGGTTTGCCCATGTTTGCAATGCCACCGGTGATTGCAATAGTATCATCTAATCCGATAAGTTTTTTTCTAAGGCAGAGATTTATTGTATCGCTTAATTTTTCACTTGGCATAACTTCTGTCAGATGAAATGAAACCGGAACAACACCGCGCACTAATGCAAGTTGCCGTCTAACAATATCGCTTTTTGTAATTGCAATTATTGGTGCAGTTGGTCTGTGTCTTGCAATTTTTCTCGCAGTATAACCTGACATTGTTGCTGTAAGAATTTTATCAACTTTCATAACTTTTGAAATTCTGTTTACTGCGTGCGAAATCGCATTACTCACACTCCCGTATTTTTCAGTAACTTCCGGCATTTTTACTTCTGGTTCAACTTTTTTTGCAATTTTAGTCATTTCCCTAACTGCTTTTACAGGGTATTTTCCAATTGCGGTTTCACCTGAAAGCATTATTGCATCACACCCGTCCAGAATTGCATTTGCAACATCACTGGTTTCTGCGCGTGTTGGACGTGGTTTTGAAACCATGGACTCAAGCATCTGGGTTGCAACAACAACAGGCGTGCCTAAAATATTGCATTTTTTTATAATTTTCTTTTGCAATAAAGGAACTTCTTCTGCAGGGAGTTCTAAACCTAAATCACCGCGTGCAACCATTATTGCATGACTTTCTGCAATTATTTTATCAATATTTTTCACTGCACTTCTGCTTTCAATTTTTGAAATTATTTTAATTCCTGACTTCCCAAGGATTTTTTTAACTGCTTTAACATTTTGTACATTGTGCACAAAAGACGCTGCAACAAAATCTGCTTTGTTCTTAATTGCAAATTGCAAATCTGAAATGTCTTTTTTTGAAAGGAAATCCATCGGGATATTTTTGCCCACAACATGCAGTCCTTTCCGTCCGTCAAGTTGTGCTTCATTTAATGTTGTGCATTCAATTTTCTTATTACTGACTTTCACTATTTTAAGTTCTAATTCTCCGTCACCCAGTAATATCTTGTCATTTTTCTTAACGTATTTGTAAAGCGGAAAATCAACCCATGGACTTTTGCCATTTCTTCCGCAAGAAAAAGTAAATTTTTTCCCCATAATAAACGCGCAAGTATTCTCACAATTTAGTCTAATTTCGGGGCCCTGTAAATCAATAATTATTGCAACATCATTGTTCAATGACCTGACTTTCCCAATAACGTCAGAATAAAATTCATGGTTTCCATGAGAGCAATTAATTCTAGCAACATCCATTCCTGCGTCAATCATTTCTTTCAGAACAGATTTCTCATTGCTCGCGGGACCAATCGTACAAATAATCTTTGTCTTCTTTTTCATAATCATGCCAGTTATAAGTTCAAACCACTAAAAAAGCTTAACTTTCGAAGAAACACTTAAATATTTCAAACCCTAAATTACTACATGAACTATGAAGAAGTAGTGAAATTTGCTTTTGCATGGACTAAAATAAAAGAAACATGGAAGCATGTTTTGACAATAACAGGAGCGTGGATTTTCGCAGCTGTTTTGTTAGTTTTAATGATTGCAGGGCTTGCAATGTTTGTACTTCTCCCGACATTACAGCAGGGTTTCATTTCACCAATGAATTTTTTCACTCCTGAATTTCTGTTTCCATTTTTGGGAATTTTATTAATGTCAATAATTATTTTCACAGTAGTTGCAGGAACTGTATTTGCATTTGCAACCGGAATGATTTATCTTTTTGCATTGAAAACTAAAAATTTACCAGCTCCTTTTTTCAATTGGAAAAAAGCATTTAGTTTAGTGCTTCTGGGACTTGCAGAAAGTTTAGCTGCGTTATTTTCAATTTTTAATCTTAAATTATTATTGATTCTTGTTGCAGGTGTTTTTGGAATTTATTTAATGTCATTTCCGCGCCCTGCAAATATTGCTGGAATTTTAATCACAATAGTTTCACTTTTGATTTATTTCGTTGTGTATTTCTACAACGCAATAAGACTTTCATTAAGCAGTGCTATTTTCATGAGTCAGGACATGGGTATAATCCAGTCAATAAGGGAAAGCTGGTTAATGACTGAAGGGAGAGTTCTCGAAGTTTTTATTGCAACAATGCTTATTTCAGTAATTTTAATGGTTATTAATTCCATAATCAGTATGCTTTTCTTTGCACTAAGTTTAGTAACTACTCCGTTAACTTTTATGGGATTGGGTTTCATTAGTTCAATATTTTCATTAGTTCTAATTTTTATTGAAAATGCAATAACAATCCCGCTTGCAATGTTAATTGGAATTTTCGGCACTATCGCAATTTACAATGAAGTTCTCACAAAACACGAGAAAAAAGAATCAAAAATAAAACCAGCTGTTTCACCGGAAAAATTCATGACAAAAACAAGGGCTTAACAGTGCTGCCGAAGGCGCACGGATTGCAAACGAATCCTTTCGGTGTATGCGGTCACCGGGAATTGAACCCGGGTCACAACCTTGGCAAGGTCGTATCATAACCACTAGACCATGACCGCAGACAATACAACTTCTCCTGAGAAAGATTTTAAAACTAACTTTAGAATTCAATTTTCCTTTTTTAAGCTCTCTTTTTAGGTTTTCCCTCATCACTGGATTTCTGGAAACTCTCAAAAGCTCTTTAAAATCATCCTTTGTTGCTTTAATGGATGTGAAAACAAGCTCCCCCGTAGCCCTCAACAAGAATCTCGATTGTGATAGGCTTGCTATTTTTAGAAACCATAAATAAGACTTGTTTTTGGTTAATTTAAATTTTCTCTTTAGCTGGTTCCTTATAGAATTACTTCATTCTTCGCGCTTCTTTCCATATTTCATTAATATAAAAGTTCATAGCCGGCAGACCGTTCATCTCGGTTGTTAAATCACGCTCTTCTTCAGGTGTAAGGTCCCGTCCTCTTGCTTTTTTGAATTGTTTTTTGAAGTTCCTAATAACAGGATCTATAATGGGAACAATTACTTTTTTAAGAGCATTAAAGGCTGCCATATCCTTTCCGGGAAGTGTGCCCTCTATTGTCCTGCCTTTTCGTTCCTCCAGCAATTGTAAAGCTTGTTGAAGACCCTTCCTTCTCATCAAGTTCAATGCTTCTTTCCTTAGCTTTTCAATTGTGTTTGACCATGAATGTCCTGTTACCCTTGCTCTTGCAGGCGCAGTTGTTTTCTCTTCAGTTTTTTTGCGTATTCCCTCGCCAACTTTTCCGGTCTGTATAAATTCTCTTATTTCTCTGATTTTAACTTGCACTTCACCTACACGTACAGGAGGCGATTCCCCCCAATTGCTCATATCACTCCCAAAGCGGTTAAGTGTTCTGATAATTCCTTCTAATGTGTCTTCTGAAAGTGAGCTTCTCACATCTGGGTTGTCAAACTCCTCTGTTATTAGCCTGAATTTTTTTTTCGCTCCGGTTCTTTTCTGCTGACCCCATGCTTTTTCACGCTCCTCTTGAGTTTTCTTTCTGTCTTCTTCTATCTCTTTAAATTTATCTTTTGGTCTATGTGGATCTTCAAATGGAGGAGACATATAATAGTTAAACTCATGAGAACTTAAAAATAGTTCCTTTTAATTAAAAGAAAAATGGGCCTGCCCGGGATCGAACCGGGGATCCCCGCCATGTAAAGGCGGTATCATAACCACTAGACCACAAGCCCGCGAGGCTCAATCCTCGAGCTTGGGTGCACCTTCGGTAGCACTTGCTCGCTTTAGCTCGCATCTACTGCGCATCTGATTTACTCACAGATTGAGCTCTGCCTGATTTATTTGCTCACGCAAAATTTATAAACCGCTACAGCATATTATTCACAGAACATAAAGGTGATATTATGAGACGAATAATGTTTTTCAAGATTGGAGGCGACAAATTACACCTTCCCAAATTAATTGGTGCATTCATTATTTTCGCAGCTCTATTAATGTTTGTAAGAGCAGGCGGGGGAATGTTTGATTCATGGGACGCTGTGCAAAACTATCCTGAATGCCTTGCAACAATAGAATCAACTGATGACACTGCAGTTCAACTTCAGTATATGGATTGTAAAGATTCATTAGAAGCAATGACAGGACTTTCAGTTAAAGGCGGGCAATGGGAATTAACATCTAGACAATTCTGGTCAGCATTCCTTTACCCAATTGCAAATCTATTCTTTTGGGCAGCTGTATTCCTTGTCGGAACAATCTTCTACAAATCAGGAACAATAATAATCCCGATTGAGCAAAGCATAAAAGATGTAGATTAAAAATAAAAAAAAGAGTCAGAGTTAAACTCTGACTTTTCAAATTTTTTAAAGTGTAATTGCTTTAACTTTTTCATTTTCAGCAATCTTACCTTTCTTAACACCGACAAGATATTTGATGTTTGCAGCTTCTGCAGCATCAATTAATCTCTTAGTTATAATACCGTCAAAAACAACTGCATTTACATTTTTAGAATCTTTTATCTTTTTCATCAAATCTCTTACGCTGATTTCTGAAAGTTCTTTATTATTTTTGTCAAGAAGTTTTGCTTTCAGTGAATCTCTTACTGTTTTCATCACTGGTTCGTATGTTGCAATTTCTTTTGGGTCTGCACTAATTTCAATAGGCAAATCTTTTGCAGGTTCCTGTCTGTCATAACTTCTTGGAGCTCCATAAGATGAAGCTCTGCCACGTGTTGGTGGTCTGCCAGGTCCTCGTGATTCACCATAACTTCTACCTGGTCCTCTTGTTGAAGGGGTTCTTGAATCTGTGCGTGAGTAACTTCCCCTTGGACTTTGTGAATCATAACTGCCTCTTGGACTTCTTGAGTCTCCGTAACTTCTGCCCGTGTCTCTTGTTATTGGTCTATCTGAATAATTTCCGCGTGGAACATAATTATTTCTTCCGAAATCTTCGAGAGGACTTTTCTTTTTCATACTTGCTTCAATTTCTTTTCTTGTAAGTTCCTCAACTTCTTTTCCGTCAGGAGCTTTCATATAGAAATCAACTTTAGCAAGATTTGCAAGTTTTCTTAAGTTAAGTTCTCCGCCTCTATCCCCATCAATGAAAACAGTAACTGTTTTTTTGTGGCATAAATCAATAAGACTTTGTGGGATTCTTGTTCCACCCATGCTTATTGCATTTCCTACACTATTTTTCAGCAGAGTTAAAACATCAGCTCTGCCCTCAACAATTATTATTTCATTGCTTTCATCAATTTCAGGACCTGCTGCTAACTTATCTGGGCCCCATAAAATTACTTCATTACTTTTTCTGTCGCCGCGAATTTGTGCAGTAAGTTCTTTTGATTCAGGCATGTCTGCACTTAATTTTTTCAAAAGTTCTTCTGCTCTTTTTCTTATCTGGTCACGTTTGCCAGATCTTACGTCATCAATTTTAATTGTGTTAAATTCTGATTCGCAGGGTCCAACTTTATCAACTGCTTCAACTGCAGCAGCTAACAAAGACGTCTGAACAGTGTCCATACTGCTTGGGATTGTTAATGTGCCCTCGGTATTTCCGTTAGTTATGGTATGTTCAATTTCAATTCTTCCGATTTTTCCGCCTTTCTGGAGTTCTCTTAAATTCATTTCCTCTCCAATAAGGCCTTCGCTCTGACCAAACACCGCACCAATAATATCGTGCTTGTCAACAATTCCCTGAATTTTGAATGTAACAACAATTTCATATTTAACTGTGTTTAAATATGTCTTAGCCATTTTGTAATCACTTCCTTTTCATGTGAAGAACTAGAGTTTTTTTAGGAAAGTTGTTTTTGAATTATTTTCATTACGTTTTCTTTTTCAAGTTTAATAAGGATTTCTTTTTGATTGCTTAATTTGCCCTTAATGATTTCAACATCTGTGCTGAATAATTTTGTCAAATTTTCAATAATTTCTTGGTTTGCTTTTCCATTGATTGCGGGACTTTTTATTTTTAATCTGACTCTTTTACTCCAAGAGCCGATACCCATAAACCTAAACTCCGAAGAGTTTGGAATAATTTTAAAGCTTAAAATTGTAAAATTTTCATTTTTTTTAAGCATTCTGAAATCCTTGAGTTTTTCCTTAACTCTAATTCTATAGGAATTTGCTTAAGGAAATGTTTATATGGGTATGTTGAACTCCATGACTTTCATTGGATAAGGCGGGTTTCACTCAATAAGGTGTATGCTTTTCACAGCTTTCGGGTATTTTAAAGTTCCGTCTGGATTAAATGACATTGTAAAAACGCTTTTTTGCATTCTAGCTTCCGAGTCCATACGTGCAACATCTGTAACTAAAGTTTTAAAATGTGTACCTTCTCTGTTCAATTGGTGTGTAAGTTTTAATTCATGCCCATCATGAAAACCAATTAATGATGGTGCATTGTGCCTTTCAATAAGTATTGCATCGTTCTCTTTGATATCAGGAGCCTGCACTTTCCTTATTTTTCTAATTGCATCACAGCGGATTTCAGGTTTTTGAAATCTTTTAGGTGTTGGTCTACGTGGTGGCATATAATTCCTCCTATTGAATAAATATTTAATCACCTTCCCCTATAAATATTCCATGGTACCCAAAGAATGGCGGAAAAGAAGAAAAGATCACTGGGATAAAGAAAGCAAAACACAAAAGGCTAACAGCCTGCCTAGAGCTATGCATGCCGATAGAATGCGCCATTTGGAATACATACAACAGGAAATAGAAGAAATAAAAACAAAAAATTCGCCTAGCGAGGCTCTGAGACTATTAACTGACAAATTAACTGAAAGTGAACAAAAACTTGCAGTTCTGGAACATTTAATTGAAACTAAATCGCTTCCCCCGCAGGTTCAACCAGGGGAAATAATTCATATGCAGGATGTAATCCGGGCATCAGAAATTCTTCAGGAAACCCTTGAAGCTGCCAATGAGCAGGGAAAAATCCAGCTGGCTATGGCAAGAGCAGAGAACAGATTATATAAATTAGCAGTAATGGGACTATCAGATGTTGAAAATTTCCCGATTAAAAAATGATACTTTTCCTAACCCAAATATTACTTAATCACTTCCCTCCCAAATATATTCATGGCTCAGTACAGAAAAGGTGCAAATGCAGAGCGTGAATTAATCCACAAATTATATGACATGGGCTTCAGCGTAGTGCGAATTGCAGGTTCAGGTGGTACTTCACTTCCAAGCTGTGACATTCTTGCATTAAGTCCTGAAAAGAAACTCGCAATTGAATGTAAAGCATGGGCTAATGAGAATCTCTCCATAAAAGATGCGCAAATGCAGGAATTAGAAGAATGGTCAAAAAAAGCAGGAATTGAATTTCTAATCGCATGGAAAGTTCCCCACAAGGGCTGGTATTTCCTGCCAAAAGAATTATTCAAAAAAACAGGAAAAGCATATTCCCTCTCCCTGAAAAAAGCAATGAAATACGGGATGGATATTACAATTGCAACAGGAAAGCAGAAAACATTGCTTACAAAAACCACAAAATAAGCTTTTTAAACACTCTCACACGCAATAATAATAGAGGCGATTTCTGTGCGATATCAAACTGAAGATATTCTAAATGATTTGAAAATGAGACTGGAGACTGAAAAAGGTATAAGAAATAAAGTTCTGCTTCAAAATTCAATTGAATCTCTCCAGCAGTATCATGAAGAAACAAGAAGAAAGATGATGTAATCTTTCCTCTAAATTACTGTCGCAACAAATATCATAGTCAATCCGACAATTGCAATTATCAATGTCCAGATTAAATTATCAATATTTATTACTGTATTGAAATTTGTCACAAATAAATACAAATCAACTGCCAAAAATATTATTCCTGTAATTATCAAAACATTGCTGACCCATTTATTTTTTGCACTTAAACCGCGCAATCTTAATTCATCAACATCAAGTTTCATTTGTTTCATATCCTGACCAACTTCATTAAGCTGTTTTCTAACTTCATGCCCAAGTTCAGAAAGTTTTGAAACATTATCATTAATTGCAGTCTGAAATTCAGCAGCACGTCCCCCTAACTCTTTTTCATAGCCTTCAACATCAGCCATTATTTCTGTTTTAATACTCTTCCGTACTTCCTCTGCAACTTTTTTTGCTTCTGATTCCATAAATTTTATCATCTGAGGTTTTTGTTTTTCAACATCAGTCATTACAATTTTGCTAATTTCTGATCTTAATAATGAAAAAGTATCTGCCTGTCCCAGAAGCAGTAATCGTTTTGCTTTGTTTTCATCAACACCCAAATCCTTTAGTGTCTGAACAATCTTATCTTCAGTCTCACCGTCAGCAACCATCTGCTGTATCAAATCAATAATTCCTGCCTCGCTTTTCTTAATATCATTCATTGTCAATTACCTCTACTTGTCTTTTTTCATTTTCATTATATTTTTCTGCACTGATATTAAAATTAATTTCTGTTTGCCCTAACTTCGCAGCAAGCAGACCAAAATCATACTTGTGGCATTCATCAGCCATTAAAGCAAAAGAATCTGAAATTTCTTTACCTTCAAAGTGTTCATCATAAGTTGCTGTGATTTTAACTTCTTCTGCAGGTTTATTTCCAGAATTGCAGACATTCACGGACATTTCATATATTTTACCAATTTTTATTTGTAAAGTTGAACTTATTTTATAACTCAAATTAGCTGTTTCACGCCCTTTAAAATCCCCTTTATAACCTACATTAACATGATAAGGTGCTTCTGCAACTAAAATAACTTCACTAAGCATATAATCTGGAATTTGCCAGCGAAATTCTTTTGACTTCCCAGGCATTAATTCTGCAACTTCACCAATCACATGTTTTGTTCCGCCAGCATCAACAAAGCTTACTTTAGCATCTCTTATTATGTGATTTGAAAGTTTATCATTGTTTTTCAGTTCAATAAGAATAACCCCGCTTGTATCTGAAAGATCGGTTCCAATCTCCAAACCCGTATTGAACATTAAGAGATAAACTAAAATTCCAGTAAATGCAAGATAAACAAGAACTGCAAATGCCTTGAAACCAGCCACTTTTTCGGGATGCATGCTAAAAGAAAGCATCTGGATTATTTAAATATTAGCACCCGCACTAGTCGGGCGTTCGGCTTTGCGAACGAAGTGAGCATGTGCTACTGAAAGTGCACTCAAGCTCGAGGATTGAGCCTCGCGGGCGTTCGGTTAATTACTTAATTTTTCCTTTCTGCCAGTCAAGGATAATGATTTTGGCTGTGTTGTGCAAATCAGGTTCGCCTTTTCCAATTAATTTCTTCTTTTTTAATGCGATTTTTTCAAGCATATCATAAGCCTCATCTGATAGTTCAACACCATATCTTTTCTCAAGTGCTTCAGGATAATTTTCAATAAGCATTTCCAATACCCCCAATGCCGCGCCTTCAACATCTGAAATTCGTTCTGCACTTTTTGCACACATCATTACCAGTTTGGCTTCATCTCTTACATCAAAAGGAATAACACCAGGAGTATCAATAAGCATCACATTCTTATCCAATTTAATTAACTGCTCACCGCGGGTTAAACCTGCTTTAATGGAAGTCTTTGTAACTTTCTTTCCGCGCAGTGCATTAATCACTGAACTTTTTCCATTGTTAGGATAACCAATAATCCCGACAGTAACTTTTTCACCTTTTGATATTTCTTTTATTGTTCTTCTCAACATTCCAATGCCTGCTTTGGTTCTTGCAGAAACAAAAACCACACGTTCATTTTCTGCAAAGCGTTTCTTAATTCTTTCAGACTGATTTTTTGAAACTAAATCACTCTTGTTCAGAACAAAAACCAATTTCTTTCCTGCTTCGAGAATTTTCTTTTCTAAACCAATGTTTCTGCAAATTACTGGAAATCGCACATCCAGAATTTCAATAATTATGTCTGATTTTTCAATTACTTGCCCAACACGTTTTCTAAATGACATAAAAATCACTTTCCAACAAGTTTAGTTCTAAGTTTTCCGCTTATTATAAACTCACCACTTTTCCTCTGTGAATGAACATATCGTGCATTGTAAAAAGTTGGTGCATTTCCAGAATTCCAAATTATAAATGTAATTTCCTCATCATCCATCTTTCCTTTAACAGTTGTCATATATTCTGGATCAATCACTTTTGCATTTCTAGCATAACCAAATTCAGTAAATTTTACAGAATTTTTATCAATTTCTAAAATTCCCCTGTTTAAAAAGTCTTCAATAAGTGCATCATTATGTTTTGCTCTTTCTTTTAATTCCATTAATTCCATGCGTCTTTCTAAAATATCTTGAAACCCTTTTTTACCTTTTTTATCTTTTTTATCAATTACCGGCACTTGTCTTTCTCTGTCGCCAGGCCCTTCAGTTTTGTGTATCATTAATCCGTTTAAACGAGCTATTGGTCCAATGTGTCTAATTTCACCCATACCCATACTAAAATTAGGTACTTTCAAATTTAATAGCTTAATGCTAAGACGTCTATAACCTAAACTTTGTTAAGTTATAACTAAAGCAGTTTCATATCTTTTATGAAAGGATCAATTTCACTCGCAACAACAGGGCCACATCCGAAACAGGTTTTTGTGCCTGCTTTAATTTGAGTTCTTCCTGCGTCTGAAATCACTGCACATGGCAAAGTCTGTTTCATTTTTTGGAAAAGGGACATCATTTCTTTAAGAGACGAAACTTTCAAAACCACTTTTGGCATTCCTGATCCCATCCATGCATCAACATAGTCTGGAAATTTCTTCTTAGTTTCAAACATTGCCTGAATTGCTGCATGTGCAGACTGGGCAGCTATTTTACCGCGCCCCATGCCCAAATCAGTTCTTACAACAATAACTTGTTTCATTTCCATTAAACAATTAAAGTCTTTTTTCTTTAAAAAGAGCATCCTTTGATTTATCTGTAAATTTTATCGTGGTGTTCGTAATCTTCAATTATTATTTTCTTTTCTTTTTCAATAATCGAGTAAATAAGAACAAATGGGCCAAAAACATGAATTCTACGCTTTCCCTGAAGCGGTTTTTTCAATGGTTTAAATCGGTATGGATCTTCAAGAATTTGTTTTATTTTTCTTTTAACTGCATTTTCCTGAACTTTATCTTTTTTTGCAATTTTCTCAAAAGTTTTATCTACATGTTTTCTAATTTCAAGCTTATACAAGATAATCATCTCTTTCTAAGCTTTTCAAAATAGTCGTCAATGTCCTTTACTTTAACTGTTTTAGTTTTCTCGATTTTTTTCATTTTGCCAATGTATTCGGGTCTTAGTTCAGGTTCAAGTAATTCGTGTTCATATTCTTCAGCCATTTTGTTTATGGCCTCGCTTTTGTCATTAAGCCCATATTTGGCCTTAACAATATTAATCACACGGTTAGCTTCATCATCAATTTTTACAATTGCAGTAGGCATATTATCACCGTATTAATATGGTGTTAATATAGTATAAAAAGCTTCCGATTTACTTCAAATAAATTTTCTGCATCAGCAGAGCATCTTCTTCAATTAGTGGAGATTCAGAAATCACTATCCCTTTAATACCAAAATCTTTCCACGCCTTTATCAGTTCTTTATATTTCAAATCTGATTCCTGCAATGGCGCGTGACTTTTCTCGCCTTTTTCAGAATAATTAATTCCGGAAACATGGATGTGCATATTATGTAAAGCACTTTTTCCCAAACGTTTTTCAATCTGCTCAAGAAGTTCAGAAAATTTTTCATAAGAATTCATCTTTCCATTGTAACGTGCATGATAGTGAGCAAAATCAATGCAAGGCAAAACCTGCTCAACATCTGTACTCAATCTAATAAGCTCACGTAAATCACCAAACTGAGTTTCCTTTCCCGTGAACTCAGGACGTATCCAAATTTTATTTCCCTCACTCTGTAAAGTTTTCACAATTGCTTTCAATTCGCGCTTAACATTTTCATAAACTTTTTCTTTTTCCATTTTCATATAAAACGCAGCGTGAAATGTCATGCTCTTAGCACCCGCAGTATTCGCAATGCGTGCAGCATTTAAAATTCTCTGAACTGAAGCCTTTACTTTAGTTTTTTCCAGAGAATTCAGATTAATGTAATACTGCCCGTGACAAGTTAATTCAATTTCATTTTTTTCAGCAGCTTTATTCACTTCTTTTGCTTTCTCCTCATTTAAATTCACAGAGTGAACAAACTCTAATTCCATCGCACCCAAACCAAGTTCTTTTACACGCTCAATTCCATTTGTTGTATTTCTGTCCTTTGTACTTAAAGGAATTCCCGCAGTGCCGAAAATAAGTTTTTTATAAACCAAAGAATCACTTTTTTTTATTTCTGTAATCTTCAATTGCTTTTTTCAATCCGTCCATTGAAAGAACTGAACAGTGCATTTTTATTGGAGGCAAACCACCAAGTTCTTTTGCAATATCGTCTTTTGTAATTTTTTCTGCTTCATCCAAAGTCATTCCTTTTGCCATTTCAGTCAGAACTGAAGAAGTGGCTAAAGCTGCTACACATCCAAATGTTTTCACTCTAATATCTTTAATAATTTCCTGCCCTTTTTTATTTTTAGAAACTTTAATGTAAACATACATTAAATCTCCGCACACTGGGTTTCCTACCTTACCTAAACCATCGGGATTTTTTATTTCCCCAATGTTTTTCGGGTGTTTGAATTGTTCAATTACTTTTTCAGAATACATTTTACTCACTCCTAATGTTCATGTCCATGCTTCTTGAATTCTTTTTCATAAGCACTCAAATCCATATCTTCCCTCAAAGGACTCATATCCCTCAATTCCTGCACAATTTTTGGTAAAACATTCAAAACATAATCAACTTCCTTTTCAGAATTAAATCTTCCCAGTGTAAGCCTCAGAGAGCCGTGACATTTAACATGACTTAACCCCAAACCCATCAGAACATGGCTTGGACTTAGACTCTGTGTACTGCAGGCACTGCCTGTGGATGCTGCAACTCCTTTCATATCAAGTTTCATTATAAGTGCTTCACCCTCTATAAAATCAAAACCAAAATTTGCATTTCCGTTTAATCTGTTTGTTTTAGATCCATTTACCCATGAGTGAGAAATTTTCAAAACACCTTTAATCAGTTTATCACGCATTTTTTTGTTGCGTGCACTCTCTTTTTTCATTTCCTTTGACGAAAGCTCTAATGCTTTACTCAAACCAACAATTCCCGGAACATTTTCAGTTCCGCTGCGCAAACCTTTTTCATGACCACCGCCGAACATGATTGGTTTTATGTTCACACCTTTACGCACGTAAAGAAAACCAATTCCTTTTGGGCCATAAAATTTATGTGCACTTGCACTTAAAGAATCCAAATTCATTTTTTTAACATCAATTTTCAATTTCCCAACTGACTGCACTGCATCAGTGTGAAAGTAAATCTTTTTTTCTCTGCAAAGTTTTCCAATTTCCTCAATTGGCTGTATTGTGCCAATTTCATTATTAGCGTGCATTATAGTCACAAGAATTGTCTTCTCCGTAATTGCATTTTTCAAATCCTCAAGTCTCACAAAACCATCTTTTGTTACAGGAAGATATGTAACTCCGAAACCTTCTTTTTCAAGTGCCTGACAAGTATGTAAAATTGCATGGTGTTCAATTGCAGAAGTTATGATGTGATTTCCTTTTGATTCATTTGCGTAAGCAATCCCGCGCAAAGCAATATTGTCTGATTCAGTCCCGCCTGAAGTGAAATAAATTTCATCTTTTTCTGCATTTATAATTTTTGCAACACTTTCCCGTGAATTTTCAATCGCTCTCCTTGCTTCCAATCCAAAAGCATGCAGTGAACTTGCATTCCCGTATTTCTTAAACAAAAAAGGTTTCATCGCAAAAAAAACTCTTTTGTCAAGCTGAGTTGTTGCTGCATTATCCATATATACTTTCATTTTCTCACCTTTGAATACACACATCGCATTTTTCAGGAATCAATTCTAATTGTCTGTGAATTTCGCAAATGTGACCGTTATCTCTCATATATCTAAAAATTTTTTGAAGTTCTTTGTTGAATGAATTTCCATCTTTAGCAACTGCTTCTGCAGATTGTGAAATTTCTTTTTTCATTTTGTTGCAGAATTTCACTTCTTTCCCGCGTTTGTTTTTTTTGTATTGTGAAATCGCAGCTTCGGTAACCCCTAGAATTTTGGCAATATCTTTCTGCTTCATTTTGTACTGGACACTGAGTAATTCTGTAAATTCTTTTCTCAAAGCAGGGAGTATATACCATGTTTCCAGTTCTTGGGGCATTAGTTTCATACTTAACAATAGTTAATAAAAGTATATAAACTTAACGATAGTTAAAAAAAGAAATTAAACCTGTCCCTTATAAGTGATTTTTTTAGTGACACCATCTTCGCCCCAGAGATATGAGAAGCTTTTAGTTTCATTCTTTTTGAGGGAGACTCTTCTGTCCTTTGGATTTTGGTAATCTTTAACTGTAAGTTCATGGTCATATTCAATAACTACGTGGTCTGAATTCACTTCCAGTAATGTAAATGCAAATCCATCCAAATCAACACTATGTCTGCCAAAACGCTCAAGTTTGCCGAATTTACCCCCAGCTGAAACTCTTGCTTCTTCAGCCTCAATGCTCTTCTGAAAGGGGGGCTGCCACTGCTGTTTAATGTTTTTAATTTCAAATAATATTACCATATTAATCACTTATTTTAGAATAAGTTACATAGATAAGTTGAGGAAGTTTAAATTCTTTTCTGTGATTTTTTGGTTTTTTTCAGTCTGTATGCTTTGTTTAATTCTGTAAGATCATTTTCGTATGTTTCTATTTCCCCGTGTATTTCCTGCAAGATGTCTATTGGCCAATTATGTGCTCTCAAAACTTGCAAATCCGCCTTTAGTAATTTAGTCAGATTTGGAATAAATGCAATCAAAAATTGCATATTATTGCGAGTAAGGCCTGCTTTTGGTTTGGTTATAAGCTCATGGAATTTGTCAAGTTCTAAATTTACACTTATTATTGTTTGAAACATTTGACTTCCCGCATCCAAACCTTCATGATCTTTGAATACCGATTCCTTTATTTTATCAAGCAGAAGTTTGTTGGCAATATTCCAAATAAGCGTATCTCTGTTCCAATTTAGAAGCTCAGAAAGCGACCCAATTTGTCCTGGGCTCTTCCAAGGATAGTTAACTTCACGCCTAAAATATTCTGCCATTGCAAGTTCTGAATCAATTACTATCTTTATATGTGAATCATATGCTTCTAACAACTCACCTACATTCGCTTTCCTAACATCTGAATATTCTACAGTATGCGTATGTTTTTCCAGAAGTTCATTAAGTTTTTTTGCACTTTCCACATATTCATTATCTAATTTTTCAGCAAGCTTTATTGAATAATTAAGATGTTCAGGATGCCGAATGTTTCCGTCATATAGTCGTATTTTTTCTTTGATTTCAGGAGTTGCGTATTTCAGAAACAATCCAAACTTTTCCCGCATATGTCTGGGAATCTCATCAGCTTGAGAACGCAGTTTTCTTTGAATGTAACCAGTTGGCTTTGGTCTATATTTCATATTATCAATCACTCATTGTAACTAATTAAAAGCTTCACGGGAAATCCACTTCACGCATCTTTATAAATCACTTTTCAACTCATTTCATAATGGTCGGAATGGATAAAATCATTAATGAGGCAGTAAAGAGCATTTCTGCTTTAGATTCTAAGAGAAAAATACTGGCACAAAAAATCCTTCCATTAAATTCACAAATCTATCCGAAACTCATTGAGCAGAAACTCATTCTCCCAGTTGAAAAAATCACACTAAATGGCACAATGGCAGGAGTAGACTCAGGTTTTGTAGGGAAAAATCTATTTGCACTTGATTTGATTCTTATACGTGCAATTTCAGCAATTTTCACTTATAATGAAAACAAACTCTCAAAAGCAGAGTACTTACCTAACTTTTTTTCATTTCCAGAACCGCAC
>JAZDFD010000033.1:0-2835 GCA_043808155.1 Candidatus Iainarchaeum sp. | reverse complement strand
GGTTCTTTTTTCTTTGTTTGTTGGTTATGGGATTATGCTAACTTACGGAAGCTATCTTCAAAAAGATGCAAAAATAATTCCAATGACTGCAATAATAATTTTTGCAGATGTTGCAGTTTCCTTGTTAGCAGTTCTATTGATCGTCCCATTGGCACTCTCACAAGGAATTAACCCAGGACAAGGATTTGATTTAGCTTTTGTAACAATCCCTATAATTTTCACAGCACTTCCATTTGGTTTCATTTTTGGAGCGTTATTTTTCATAATGCTTTTTGCTGCTGCGTTCACTTCAGTTCTTGCAATGATTGAAGTTCCAATGTCAAGTATTGTGGAATCATTTAATATTGAAAGAAAAAAAGCGTCTAAGATTTTGATTTCACTTCTTGCGATATGTGCACTGCCTGCACTTTTGAGTTATTCTCCAATTCAATTAGAAATTCTTTCAACACCAGTTTTAGAATTAATGGATTTGTTCTTTGGAAGTATGCTCTCCCCGCTTTCTGCAATAATCGTCACACTTACACTTGCATGGCTGTGGAAAAAAGATGAATTATTTTTAGAACTTGGAATCAAAAAATCAGTTTTTTCAGACGCATTAATTTTCATTCTAAAATTTGCAGTTCCAATTCTTCTTGCGGTTGTTTTTATTTCGGGATTGATTAATCCGGTTTTTTAATGAAAGAAGATAATAATATAATGTTTTCCGATATTTAATGTTTTATGAGTAAAACAGAAAAAATAATGGTAGGCTTACCTGTTTATGGTTCAGTTCCTGCACAAACATTTAAGAGTTATACTGGATTCTTACTTTATGCTAAATCCAAATATAATATTATGCCATTAGTTGTAGATTCAACAACTTTGTGTATGGCAAGAAATATAATTGTGACTAATTTTTTGAAGACAGATGCAGATTATTTACTTTTCTTAGATTCAGATATGATTTATCCAAAAGAAACAATTGATAATCTTATAAAACACGATAAAGATTTTGTAAGTGCATTATACTATAGTAGAACTTATCCTGCACCCTGTTTAAAAATAATTAAAGATGATGTTTATTGTAATATTAAGGAGTTTCCAAAAGGAGTATTATTGCCTGTTGACGCAGTGGGATTAGGAACTGCACTTATTAAACGAAAAGTAATTGAAAAAGTTTCTGAGAATGTTGGAGACAATCCAATGTTTAAGAATGATTACAGTGGCAAATTAGATTTAATTGGCGAAGATGTTTATTTTTGCAAATTAGTAAAAGAAGCAGGCTTTAAGATTTATGTTGACACAGGTTTTGAAGTGGGTCATTTTGGTGGAATAATCGATAGTAATTATTATTGACTTGTTAAGACTATATCCAAAGTCCGTTCCCCAAATCACGAACCCCTAACTTCGAACCTACAATCGCGCAGAGCAGGATTCGAACCTGCGCTCCCAGAGGGAACCTGGTCTCAAGCCAGGCGCGTTTGTCCACTCCGCCATCTGCGCATACGCGAAAAGATTCGCGTGTGATCTGTGCACCTTCGGTAGCACTATCATCATATGTTGACAATTAGAAAGATACTCTAATTGAGATAATACATAGTTAATCAAAAGTATTATTAATAATAATCACATGTTTTTGCTATGAAGGCTCAATTGGATATAAGTCATATTTTGATTATTGGCGTGATTTTGCTTGTTGTAGTAGTTTCTTTCAATTCAGTATCAAATCTGACAGATTTTTTTCGGGAGAAGGAATGTGAAAATTCTCAAATCGGGATATGTTACGTTGATTCTGAAAAAGGAAGAAGAACCTGCGAAAACGGAATGTGGCAGGAATGCATTACTGAAAAAACAGTTGCACCTCCAATAGAAGATTTTTTGTGCGGAGACAGTATTGTAGAGGGATCTGAAGAATGCGATTCAGACAATCTTTTTGGAGAAACCTGTGAAACTATTGGTTATGGCAGGGGATATTTGAATTGCGCAGAAGACTGCAAATATGATTTTTCAGAATGCAGATCAGGATGTACATGGGATACTGAAATATGTGATGATGAAAAAGATAATGACTGTGACGGATGGACAGATTGTGATGATGCCCAATGTATTTCAGCAAATGTATGCATTGAAAAATGGAGAAATGATACTCAAAATGATAATAGCACAAACAATGATAATACTACAGATAATGATACTCAAAATGATAATTATTGTGGGAACAATAATTGCGATGAAGATGAAACTTGTGAAACCTGTATATTTGACTGCGGAAACTGCGAAACCTGCGGAAATGAAATTGCAGAGAACATTGAAGAATGTGACGGAACAAATTTCAAAGACCAAACATGCATTACAAAAGGTTTTGAATCAGGAACTCTTAATTGCACTGATGAATGCAAAATCGATGTTTCAGATTGCAGTAATGAAGACTGCATTCCTGAGAATGAATTTTGCAATGACGGAAAAGATAATGATTGTGATAAGAAAATAGATTGTGAAGATAAGGATTGTGAAAATGTTCTTGCGTGTATTAATGCTACGCATTCAACCTGTGTTAACAAAGTATGCACTTTTGTAAGCGGAATTGGAATTGATGAGTGTGGTTTTGGTGCAAATACGGAAAAAAATTGCTCCAATAAATTGGATGAGGATTGCGATGGGAAAATTGACTGTTGCGATCCGGATTGTTTGAATGCTCCGAATTGTATTGAGATTTGTGATAATAAAGACAATGACTGCGATGGTAAAACTGATGATGAGCTTACAAAACAATGCGGTTCTAATGTCGGAATATGCAAATACGGCATAAGCACCTGCAGCAAAGGGATGTGGGGCAGTTGCATTGGGGGCATAAAT
>JAZDFD010000032.1:0-4170 GCA_043808155.1 Candidatus Iainarchaeum sp. | reverse complement strand
GCAGAGCTGTGTGAGTAATTGTATGAATATTCCAGAACAACCACTCCCGCAACCTGAATTTTATCAGATTCAAAATTTTTAAGCATTCCATCTTTTTTTTCCTTACTTGGAACACCATAATTCCCAATCATAGGATATGTGAACGTTAAAATCTGACCTTTATAGCTGGGGTCTGTTAGGGTTTCATTATATCCAACCATTCCAGTGTTGAATACAACTTCCCCTGAGACAGATGTATCAGCCCCAAACGAAAAACCATTGAAAACACTCCCGTCCTCAAGAATAAGCTTTGCAGGTCTTTTTTCCTGACTCATTTGAATCTATATATCAGGAGGGAAATACTATATAAATGTTAGCCCTTCGCTGTGAATAGCTACGGACTGTGAAAATGGTTTTCACCGGAAACCCACTTTCGCAGCTCTTATAAATCACTTTTCATCACAATAATGATTACCAAACATTTATATAACATTTAATGTTATATAATATAACATCATACGTGACATTGATGAAAAAATTGTTAAGACGAAAATCGCTCTCACAAAATCAGGACGATGTGATTGACACAAAAATAGTGATTAGCAAAGGAAAAATAATTGATTTTTCAGTTAATTTGAGCGTTACTATAAAAGGAAAAAAATACTGCGTTGCAAGATATGACTGGGAGCATAATTATTTACACATGCATCAGAATTATTCAAAGAACAAAATTATCCAAAAATTAGATGATAAATTAGACGGACAAACGATTGAAGAATTCAGAATTTTAATGGAGCAGAACTGGAAAAGATGGAAAAAATTATTTGAGGAGAATCATACGTGAATGACGAGAGGTAATAAAATGTCAAAAAAAACTGTTTGGGTCAAAGTGAAAGGCGATTACTGGGGAGATATTAAAAAAATAATTAATAATCCAAAGAAAGCTGAAAAAGAGCAGGAAAATATAATCTATATTGACTCCTTGCAGCAGCTTTCCTCTATTTTCACTCCTAAAAGAATGGAATTATTAGAGGAAATAAAAAAACACAAAGGCATAACTGTTGGCAAACTTGCAGTAAAAACAGAGAGAAAACAGGAAGCTGTCAGCAGAGACACCCACATCCTTTCCGATTTCGGCATTCTAAAACTAAAAAAGAAAAACCGCAGTGTAATTCCAGAATTAAACACTAAATCAATAAGGATTGCGCTTATTGCTTAATCTTTATTTACGCTCTGATTTATTATGAAAGTTCACCGGAAATCTACCTTCATAAACCATTAAAAATTAAGCTTTCCTATTTGAAGTATGACTGGTAACTTTTTTCTAGACTGGGAAAAACGCGGTTACATAATATATCCTGATGAATCTGAAATACGCAGAATACATGATTTTATGATTTCTGAAACAGGGGGCGACAGCGGAGATTCAATGAAAGGTAATCTTGGTTTTATAAATGAAGTAAAAATTTATGCTGAAAAATCAAGGTTCAAGCTTTCCCGAAAAGCTGGTTTTTTGTTGTTTCATTTATGTGCAGGTCATTGTTTTGTTGATGGCAACAAAAGAGTTGCGCTGGGTGTTACTTCAAGTTTTCTGATGATTAATGGTTATACCTTACGCACAAGCCTTCAGCCTGAAACAAAATTCATGATTGATTTAGCTCAGGGTAAATATAACCAGAAAGAAGTTGAAGAAATTATCAAAAATAACATCCAGAAAATTCCAGACGAAATAAATGCCGAACTATTCACCGGTCTGCAATCCATAAAAAACAGCCTGCAAAAACAGACACCAAGTAATATTCCGACATATAAGATTTTGTCGATTATACTTGATTGTGTTCCTTTCTTAAAAAATGATGAACAATTGCGAAAAAAAACTATCATTCGTATTGGAAAAGAGCTTGCTAAACTGATAAAATAGTCTAATATTTAGCTAATTCTTTAAATGTTTTCTTTTTGTCTTCATATACAACTCTTATAGCTGCATCATATAATGTGACTTTTTTATTATTTTTCTTTTCCATATAATAATATACACAAATACCTCTATTTATAAGTGATGGTTTACTAAACCAAACTTCACAAACCCACCCCAACGAACCAATAAAAATTAAAAATCAGCGTTCACATTAAGTTACCTTGGTCTTGGCTTTCTAGGTTCTCTTTTAGGTCTTTCTTCTCTTGCTGAAGGGAGTTTTCTTGCACGGCCGCGTTTTGAGAGCATTGCTAAATTGAGAAATATGTTTCTCATTTCTTTTGGAGTTCTGAACTCAACCCTTGTCTTATCAGGTTCGTTTATCGGTGTTATAACATGGATAACTGTTCTCCCATGTGATTTCTGTACTCTGAGCTGTTCTCTGACGTGAGGATCTTTTTCTATTGCTTTTGTGATTTCATCCAATTTTTTTGCAACTTCCTTCTCCGCTAAAACAAATTTTTTTCCTTCATTTGTGACCATGGCTGCACCAAATAATGTGGCCAGCCCCATGCTTGCGGTTACTATCCAGGTGGGATTAAAATGTCCTTCATTTAAGTGTTGCAGAATAGGGTTAGTCGCCATATCATAAAAGCCTTTAGTCATCGCTGCTCCAGATGCTGCTATTCCAGTACCTGCTACTGCATTTCCCGTTACTCTGCTCTCGTTTCTCTTCCATCTTTTAAAAGCAAGACTACCAATAAGTTTTTTTGTTTCCGGACCAAATTCATTATAAGATATTGATCTGCCAGTGTACCATAACTTCAAAAATTCGTCTTCCGTCATTTCGCCTTTTTTATCTACCATGCTAAAATAAGCATTTTTTATTTTATATATTTTTGCTTTTTTTCACCGGAAATACACCCAAAGAACCAATAAAAACACTTTCTTTATGGATACTATCATGGCTCTGCTTTCAAAATCAAAGTATTTAACAGGTCTCCAGTGCCCCTATCTGCTCTGGGCTGTTTTTAATAAAAAAGATTTAATTCCCCCGTATGATGAATCAACTCTTCACACATTTAAGCAGGGTGAACTTGTGGGTGAATTTGCAAAGAAATTATTTCCTAAGGGGATTGACATTCCCCAGATGCCCTTTATGGAAAACATTGCAAAAACTACGCATTTACTCAAAAAAAGAAAACCTTTATTTGAAGCAGGCTTTAAAACAGGAAACCTTTATGCCCGAGCCGACATTCTAAAACCCGCAGGAAAAGACAAATGGGATCTTATTGAAGTAAAAAGCGCAACCAATGTAAAAGAAATAAACCTCCATGATGTTTCTTTTCAGAAATATGTTCTGGAACAATGCGGACTCAAAATCAGAAAATGCTATTTAATGCACATAAATAATAAATTTGTAAAAAAGGGAAAAATCAGCCCTAAGAAATTATTTACTTTGTCTGACATTACCGAAGATGTGACTTTAGCAATTAATGGAATGGAAAACAGAATTTCCGCAATGTTTGAAATTATATCTTCAAAAAATTCCCCTGAGTGTGAAATAGGCACACAGTGTTCTAATCCCTATCACTGCTCACTAAAAGATTCCTGCTGGGCTGGAGTTCCTGAAAACAGCGTCATTAGCTTTTACAGAATGGGTAAACAAGCCTTTGAATTAATCAATAACGGAATTGAAACAATTTCCAATGTTCCTGATGATTATAAATTAAATGCAAAACAGATAATTCAGTGCAATTGTGAAAAAGACTGCAAACCCCACATAAATAAAGCAAAAATAAAAGAATTCATTAAAAGCCTAGAATATCCCTTATATTTTTTAGATTTTGAAACCTTCAATACTGCAATTCCTATTTATGACTCTTCACGCCCTTTCCAGCAGATTCCTTTTCAGTTTTCTTTACACATTCTCACTTCTCCGGATGCAAAACCTGTTCATCATTCATATTTAGCTTCTAGTCCAAGAAAAATCCGCGAATCCTTTCTGAAAGAACTTAAATCTGTTTTGGGCACATCAGGAAGCATTGTTGTTTACAATCAGGCATTTGAAATTAGAATTTTAAATGAGCTTGCTGATTACATGCCTAAAGAAAAGAAACACATCTGTTGCATAACCGCAAGAATTACTGATCTCCTTCTTCCCTTCAGAAACTTTGATTATTACAATCCGAAACAAAAAGGCTCAGCCTCACTCAAAAAAGTCCTGCCCGCAATCACAGGCAAAACCTACAAACATTTAGAAATCGCTGACGGCA
>JAZDFD010000031.1:0-7127 GCA_043808155.1 Candidatus Iainarchaeum sp. | reverse complement strand
TTGCAGTAATAGTGGTTTTTCCGACTCCGCCTTTTCCAGATGCGATTGTTATTATTCTGACCATTTTAATCATCAAAATGCGTTCTTATACATTCCCGTATATTCTCACAATATTCTCATACAATAAAGTCTTAATAGATTAAAAAGCTTTCTGGGGTTGTTTAGAAGATTCTTTCACAGAAGCAGAAGAAGTATCAGAATCAAGATATTTTTCAAGTTCTCTTGCAAGTGCTTTCAGTTCAATTGTGGATAAATCAGAACTTGATTTTATAATATAAACCAAATTATTATGCGGCATGAGCATAAACCAGTCATCTTTATTT
The DNA here is from genome assembly GCA_043808155.1 of Candidatus Iainarchaeum sp. Lineage (GTDB taxonomy): Archaea > Iainarchaeota > Iainarchaeia > Iainarchaeales > JAZDFD01 > JAZDFD01. The sequence continues at coordinate 6,804 of JAZDFD010000031.1, read as the reverse complement.
TTTATCAGAACTCCTTCTGATTTGGGGAGCTCACTTTTAATGTAATTGAATAATGAAGTTCCGAGAATTGCCTCGCGCATTCCATTGCCTTCAGAACTTACAACAACTGAACCATCTCTGTTTGTTACTAAAATTGAATCTACTAAATGCTTTTTCTTGAGAATTGGAACGATTTGTGCAGTTTCCTTTGAGTGTAATTCAAAGTCATATTTTTTCAGAAAATCAGCAAGCAACTCAAGCTGTTCTTCAGGCCTTGCAGTATCATCTACATCAATTATCTTGGCAGCAAAGCCTTTGAATAAACCTGCAATATTATGTCTTAATCCCATTTCAATTCACCACCCAATTTCGTACGGGTGCTCCGATTTATGTGCGGGATTTTCAATCCCGCGGTAATAATTATACCCATTTCAATTCACCAATATAAGTCACTAATCAATTTCACTGATTTATACCTGATAATCCAAGTTTTCGGAACACATCGAATTTTGTTTCTTCTCTTTTTAATGCATCTGCGAGAACTTTTTTTGCGTATTTTACTTCATATTTGTTGGGTATGAGTTTATTTAAGTTTTTCGCAGTAACTGTGATTTCGAGTTTTATTTTTTCATTAAAAGCAGTAACTAAATCCACTTGTTGTGTGCTTAATGCACAAATATCAAAAACTCCAAAATGTACATTTGAAGAATTAAAAGATTGTTCTAAAGCTGAACCCCCGTAAACCGTGACCTGAAATTTTGAATAATCAAAAATTGAACCAATGATTATACCCTTTCGGAATAAAATCAGCCCTTCTTCAATTCCAGAGTAGCCCTCAACTGTTAAAACAATATAACCTGTGAAGTGTTCTTTCATCAGAGTGGAAATTATATTGGAAAATTTCACATCTTTGAGGTTTACACCTTCTTTCAAAACATTTCCAACAGGGAGATTCATGATATCACATTTAGAGTGTATTACACGTATAATATAATTACTGATATTTTAAGATTACCTTTTGTTAAGCACAATAACCTGATCAACTGCATTTTTCAGTGCAGCTGCTGATGATTCCTCTGCGATTATTGCAAAGGTCTCTTTCCCGTATTTCTTTGCTTTTATTATTGCCGGGAGAAAATCCGAATCTCTTGTTACAAAAACTATTCCTTTGATTGCGGGATTAAAAATTGCTTCTGCAGCATCCACTGCCATTGCAACATCTACATCGCCAACAACAATAACTGATTCGAAACCTTCATTTGCAACTGCTTCCACTAATTTATTGGAAGCGAACTGATTCAAAAATACTTTTGCGATTTTGGGAGTGCCGACTTCATAGACTGCTTTTTTAATTTCTCTTAAATCAACCCCGAGCTCCTTTCTGAGAATGTTTGGGCCATCAACAAAAATAGCAAGGTTTTTCTTTGATTTAGGTTTAAGTTTTACTTGCCTTTGGGGTAAAGAAACCTTTATTGTTTTTAATTTTTTCTTTACGCCTTCAAACATAGTAATCAAGAGCAGGATTTATAATATATTAATTGATTAATGGAAAATATTAAGAACTATTACTATATGAGTTGTTACATAACACACTATGTAAATATTTAGATAAATAATATCTTCTACATAACAAATGGTGATAACATGACAGATGATGAAAAAAAATTCGTAAAAATCAGTACATTGAAAGAAGGTGGCTATGTTCTGATTGAAGGAACAGTATGCCAAGTAAGAGGTATTGAAAAATCAAAATCAGGAAGGCATGGTGCTTCAAAAGCAAGGATTACTGCGTTTGATGTTTTCTCAGGTCAGAAAAGAAATCTCTTGAAACCAACTGATGCAGATGCAGAAGTTCCAATAATCAAAAGAAGTGCAGCGCAGGTTGTTGCAGTTATGGGTGACACTGTACAGATTATGGACATGCAGAGTTATGAAACAATGAATGTTCCAAAGCCAGAAAATTCAAGTCTAGCATCCGGTGTTCAAGTAGAATATATGAAATACGGAAACGATGTTAAAATTATTCAAAAAAAATAATGTGATTTGATGAAAATAATTTCCCTAATTTCCGGCGGGATTGATTCAGCAGTTTCGACTGCGCTTGCGCTAGACAAGGGATTGGAAGTTGTCGCAGTTCATTTCAAAAATTATCCTTTTGCAGATGAAAAACCCCTGCAGAAAACAGAGCAGGTTCTTGCGCATCTTGCCAAAAAATTCAATGTAAAAATAAAACTTTACATTGTGCCACATGGCCAATTTGCACTTAAAGAAATTGGAAAGAATTGCAACAGGAAATATAATTGCGTCCTATGCAGAAGGATGATGCTTCAGGTCGGGGAAAGAATTGCTGACAAAGAACACTTACACGCATTATTAACAGGTGAAAGTCTTGGTCAGGTTGCATCTCAGACTTTAACAAATCTTGCAACTGAAAAAACTGCAGTGAATATTCCTGTTGTGAGACCTTTAATTGGGATGGATAAAATTGAGATTGAAAAACTCGCAAGAGAATATGAAACCTTTGAAATTTCGATTTTACCTTCTTCATGCTGTGTTATTCCAGATAAACCTTCAACAAAAGCGAAATTGAGCAAAATACTTGAGGAAGAATATAAAATTGATTTTAAACATTTAGAAGAACAGGAACTTGAAAATGCGGAAGTGGTTACAATTGAGGCTTGATGATTTTCAGTCAAAACTTTGCGGAAGTGGGCACTCATATGAATTTGTTCCTAAAAGCAAACAAACACTTGAATTAGAGACAGTTGCTAAGAAATTAAGTGAAGATGCACTAATTGAAGCTGAAACACCGTTTGTTATAATGATGAAATACCATGATGCTAAAATAAGTCTTTTCAAAAGTGGAAAAATAATTGTAAAAAATATAATTGATGCAGAAACTGCTAAAAAAATTGCAGAAAAAATAATTGAATCCATTTCAGTGAACAATGATTCAGTTGAAGAAAATACTGAATAAATTAAACTTCTTTAAATTACAATAACTATAAATAAACTTTATACATAATATGAACGTAAAAAGACTTAAACAAAAGTGAGTTTATGGGGCAATATTTTGAAATATTCAAAATTGGTTTTGAAAGTACGAAAGAATTGATTGTTGGTTTACTTTTCGGGATTTTCACATTTCTTACTTTTGGTTTGGGGTCTGTTTTAATATTTGGTTTTGCAGGAGATACTTTAAGGAATTCATTAAACGGAAAAATTGAACTCGCAGAATGGGAACACTGGAAAGAAATTTTAATTGTTGGTGTAAAAGTTGGTTTTGGATTTGTAGTATATACTTTGCCTGCATGGATTCTTCTTTTGATTGAAAAACCCGCAGTGTTTTATGTAATTTTAATAATGTTTTCGTCTTTTGAGAATTTGTATTTTGCACTTAATACGATTTTAATGGCAGGCTATTTCGTGTATTTTTGTATTTTGCTTTTTTTGTTTATGATTTGGTTAATGCCGAGTGCAATAATTTCTGTTATCGAAGCAGACAGACTTTCAGAACTTCTTAGTTTCAGAAAAATATTCAGAGACACTTTGAATAAGAAATACTTTGTTGCATGGCTGTTCGTTGGTCTGAATTTGTTTATTGTTTTTATTATTGCAAATATTCTTTCTTATGCATCAATTCCAGGCACTGTTTTAGGGCTTTCGTTAATGTTCTATATTGGCTCAGTTACAGGGGCTCTTGCTTTTGGAAATGCGAAATATGAGCATGGCAAAATGAATTCTCTGGTGAATAAATGAAATCTTTTCCGATTGTGAAAATAGCAGGCATAGGTATTGAATTGCATTCTACTTTCATATTGCTTGTAATAATTATAACTGGATTTCTTGCAATTTTTTCAAGAGAAACTCTTTTTCAAACGCTTACTTTATTTTTTCTGCTTTTTTTGTCAGTAGCGTTGCATGAGTTAACACATAGTTTAGTTGCTTCTGCGCGCGGTTTCAAAGTGAGGAAAATAATTCTTTTACCGATTGGCGGAGTTGCACTAATGGATGACTTTCCGAAAAAACCAAAGGATGAATTTTTAATTTCCATTGCAGGCCCTTTGTTTAATTTTTTTCTTGTATTTGTGATAATTTTGACTGCTCAAGTTTTTGCTTTACCTTTCCCTTGGGAATTATTTCAGGAAAATTTAGGTGTGGGAACATTTACTGAACTTTTTGATTTCGCAATTATGAATTATCCTCTTTTTGCATTTATGTGGGTAAATTTAATTTTGGGTAGTTTCAATCTTTTTGTCCCTGCTTTACCACTTGATGGGGGGAGAGTTTTACGTTCAATTTTAGGTTTGTTTTTTGGTTTTAATAAATCAACAAAAATTGTTGCAGGTGTGAGTTTCTATTTAGGTGCAATGCTTTTGGTTTTAGGATTTTTAGGGGGGAATTTAATTCTTGCAGTTATTGCAATTTTCATTATTCTTGGTTCAAAGCAGGAAAATGAAGTTGTGTTAATGCATGAATCTTTGGGTAATGTTCAAATAAAAGATGTTTATGATGACTCTGCATTAATAATGAGCTCTGAACTATCATTAGAAGATGCATTTAATGAAATGCAGGAAAGGAACGAAACTGCTTTTCTTGTTCATTTGGAGGGCTCTATTGGAATAATAACTGCTGATAAAATTTCAGGATTTAAGAAGAGCGTTAGATTAAAAATGAAATTAAAGAATGCTGCAGAACTTGTTCCTAATGTTTCACTTAATGCGAATGCTTCCGATGTGCTTTCAAAAATGCTTGCTAAAAATTATCCTTTGCTTCCTGTTGTTGAAAATTATAAAATCATAGGTTCTGTTTCTCTTGATAAGCTTCAGAAGGCATATGAACTATCCAAAATTGAATAGCAGAAAAAAGGCGTAAATTTGCCCCCCCCATATAGCTTTAAATAGTAAAAAATCGTATCTATAATTAAATAATATAATTATGGAGGTGAAAAAATGGCAGATATCCCAATAGGTGCAAAAGTTTCTGGGTGGATATTCATTATTTCCGGAGTTCTAGGTGTTTTGGCAGGATTATTAATTCTCTTTGGCGGTGGATTAATGGGAACACTCATGATGGGCGCAGAAGAATCACTTGCCGGAGGCGCATTTGCTGCAATATTTGGTGTGGTGGGTTTCATCGTAATTATACTTAGTGCGATTGAAATATACGTTGGTAGATCAATATTGCAATTAAAAAAATGGGCTAGACTTGGTGGAACAGTCCTTGCAGCATTAACACTACTTGGTTTTCCTATCGGTACAGTCATAGGTGCAGTAATACTGTATTTCCTATGGATGCATAAGGAAACAAAAGCAGCATTTGACAGTGCAGTATAACTGCACAACTTTTTATTTTTTTAAAATCAGTTAAAAATCATTTTGTGTTTTTGTCACAGCCAGTGACTGTATGGATGTTTCTTACCATTTTCTTTAGTTCATCAAGGTCCTGCTGCAGATTTACATTTTCTTTTTCGGCTTTCCGATTAATGAAATAATCACGTTCAGCCTTAATTCTGTCACGCTGTGCCTGTCGGTTTTGCGACATTAAAATTACAGGCGCCTGCAATGCTGCAATGAGTGAAAGCAATAAATTCAAAAGAATAAATGGAAAAGGGTCAATTGGGTTCAACACGAGCCAAAAAAGATTCACTCCAATCCATACACTAATAAAAATCAGGAACAGAATTATAAAAATCCAGCTTCCGCCAAATCCCGAAATTACATCTGCAGCTTTCTGACCCAAAGTCAATTTTTCCCTTCCGTGGGGGTGCTCTTCATAAAATTCCTCTAATTTGAGCAACTTTTTTTTGTTTACAATTGTTTTTTCTTCAACTACAGGCGCATTAGTGTGTTCAGAAGGCATATCAGAATTCATTCATTTATAGAATGTTTTGGAGATTTATAAAGTTTTTCATTAAACGCAGGTTTAAATAGCCGTAATGAGCAAAAATATGTTATGAAATTCTATCAGGGATTTTTGGGCGTATTAGCATTGGGTGCAGGTTTAATGTATACTGCGATGAATTATGCAATTCACACTTTAGTTAATACTGCAATGTATTTTGGCGGTGTGGCACTATTAGGCTTAGATGTACTTGCATTAGCCATCTGGTTAGTTAACTGGAAATATTACTCGTCGGATTGAATTAAATTCATTTAGTTTCTAATTCTTTTGGTTTTTGCTGGAGTGACTGAGAGGCCAAAAGTGCTCCGCTCGAAACGGAGAGTTCCCCGGAACGCGCAGGTTCGAATCCTGTCTCCAGCGAATAGCCTCTTGTCTATTTTTTAACGGCTCACAACACTTTATAAATGGTTGTTGACTAAATTGTTTTGTCATTAGACGGACAAACACTCTTTGTCCGTAACAATAAGAGGTGATGAAATGACAGAGAAAGAAAGGGCGTCAGATAAGATGTACGGTCGAGGCCAAGTACTGAAAAATCTGATAAATAAAATAAAAACAGATCCTGAATTGTTAGAGGCAAACAGACAAGCGTTGATAAACTACCATGACAATCTGTTTATCAAAAGACAATCGGTTTCAACTATACAAAAATCGTTGTCTGAAGCATATTATCTATTAGTGCACATCAACAAACCGATAGATGAGATCACAAAAGAAGACATTGACGAGTGGTGGACTGCGCAAACGAAACACGACAAGCCAACGTATACTGTTAATACTCTGGAAAAGAAATTCACACAAATTAAGAAACTATTACGAATCCACGCGGGAATGAAAAAAGGAACATATCCTGACAATATATCTTCATTGGCCTTCGGGTTTGAGAAAAAAGTTCTCGAGTTGAAAAGAGATGAATGGCTA
>JAZDFD010000030.1:0-18959 GCA_043808155.1 Candidatus Iainarchaeum sp. | reverse complement strand
AATTTTTTCATACTCGGCATACATTAACATGTTTTTGGGTTTGTTCAATATGATTCCTTTCCCGCCTCTTGACGGAAGTAAAATTTTCAGATGGAATCCTATTATTTGGGCAGCGGTGTTTTTGCCATTTATTGGTGCGTTTTTGTTTTACGCATTCTAAAAATAAGAAAATTTATTAACCAATATAACTTGGTTTGAATTCTGCATATTTTTGCTGGAATCCTTCGTATGCTAAAGCAAGATCTTCTGAAATGCTTGCAGTTATTTTTTCCAGTGCTTTATCAAAGTGTTTTTTGTTTACAGTTGCATGTTTTAATTTTTCTTTTGATTTTTCTGAAAGATCTGTTAAATTGCCCTCAGTTATTGCAATGAGTACTGCTTCTCTTATCAGCCCTTCCAAGTCTGCACCACTGAAACCTTCTGTTTGCTTTGCGAGTGATTCAAGTGAAACATCTTTATCTAAAGGAACATTTTTTGCATGCACTTTTAAAATCGCAAGTCTTGCTTTTGCATCAGGAGCTCCGATTTTTATCATCTTGTCAATTCTGCCAGGTCTTAATAAACCAGGATCAATTAAATCAGGTCTGTTTGTTGCAGCCATGAAAACAACATTCTTCATTGATTCCACTCCATCAATTTCAGTGAGCAACTGATTTACAACTCTTTCAGTTACGTGTGAATCTGATGAGCCACCTCTTCTTGGTGCTAATGAATCAATTTCATCAAAGAAAATAATTACTGGGGAAACCTGTCTCGCTTTTCTGAAAATTTTTCTTACCCCTCTTTCGGATTCACCAACATACATTGAAAGTAATTCAGGACCTTTAATTGAAATAAAATTTGCATTTGATTCATTTGCAACTGCTTTTGCAAGCATTGTTTTTCCCGTTCCGGGTGGACCGTACAGAAGAATTCCCGAAGGCGGTTTTATGCCCATTGTTGTGAAAACTTCGGGGCTTTTAAGAGGCCATTCAACAACCTGTTTTAATTCTGCTTTTGCATCCTCAAGTCCGCCAATGTCATCCCATTTTACATTAGGAATTTCGATTGCGACTTCTCTTAATGCAGAAGGCTGAACTTCTTTAAGTCCGTTCTGGAAATCTTCTTTTGTAACTTCCATACGCTCTAAAACTTCTGCAGATATTGTTTCGTCTTCAAAATTAATTTCAGGAAGATATCTTCGTAGTGCTTTCATTGCAGATTCTTTTGTTAATGCTTCTAAGTCAGCTCCAACAAAACCATGTAACCGCTCAGCTAACTGTTCAATAAGAGAATCAATAAGTACCAATAACACTTTGGCTTTTTCAGTACGAGGAAGTGAATTAAACATTTTTGTTCGTTCATAAATTGATGATAAGCTCTTTAAGTTTATGATTAATTCCTTTGCTTTTAATACCTTCGGCATTTCAATGGTTTCGATATTATGCAATGCTTCTTTTTGTGATTCATCAAACTTTTTTTTCATATCCGTTATTTCTTTTTTTAACTCAGTAATTTCATTTTCAATGTGGATTAATGAACGATCCAAATAGTCTAACTCAAAAGAAGGTGCTAATGGCATTCCTCGCGTATGTATTTGGAGGATTTCTTTTCTTGATTTTTTGTTTGGAACTCCGAATTCAATTTCTCTGTCAAATCGTCCTGGTCGTCTTAATGCTTCATCAATTGAATTAATTCTGTTTGTTGCAGCAATTACAATAACATCACCACGTGATGTGAGTCCGTCCATTAATGCAAGTATTTGGGCAACAACTCTTCGTTCTACTTCACCCATTACTTCGTCTCTTTTGGGTGCAATAGCATCTAATTCATCAATAAAAATAATTGAAGGCGCATTCTCTTCTGCGTCTTTAAAGAGTTGCCTTATTCTTTCTTCTGCTTCTCCAACGAATTTTGACATTATTTCGGGTGCATTCACAGAAATGAAATGTGCATTGGTTTCATTTGCAACTGCTTTTGCAAGAAGTGTTTTTCCTGTTCCGGGCGGACCATACAAAAGAACACCCTTGGGGGGATTGATTCCTAATTTTTTGAAAATTTCAGGATGTCTCATTGGTAGTTCAATTAATTCACGGACTTTTTTAATCTGCTCATCTAATCCGCCAATATCATCATATGAAATTGTTGAGATTTTATCAAGTTCACCTTTCACAGGTTGTTCTTTCAGCTGGAAATTTGTATTTTCAGTAATTTTTACAATTCCTTTGGGGTGTGTTTCAACTACTTGGTAAACAAAACCTGAACCAAAAACAGAAATCCACACATTATCACCACGTGTCATTGGTCTGCCCATGAAACTTTTTTTGAGAATTCGTTCATAACCTGAGGCGATTATTCTTACCTGCTGTGTTGGGGCTAAAACAATTTTCTTTGCTTCAGAATAATTTGCCTTTCTTACAGTTACTTTTTCACCTAAGCCTGCGCCGGCATTGTGCCTTATGAATGAATCCATTCTAATAAGACCTTTAGCTTCGTCTGCTGAGCTTGCAGGCCAGATAATTGCTGCTGTTTTTTTGTTTCCTTCGAGTTCGATAATGTCACCAGAGGTCAAACCTAACTGTTCCTTTGTTTTTCTGTCTAAAGTAACAATATTCCGCCCCACATGGGTCGGGTCTGGTTCTTCAACTTTAAGAATTACATTATCTGGCATTTTATCATCTCTCTGTAAAACATACTTCAATGAAGATTATAAAAATCTAACCTAGCGTGTTAAGTCAAATTCACCTGAAGGCATCATTTGCTGGAAATCTTCCATTGTTACATGTACTTTTCTTCCAAGTTTCTTTTCAAATACTTCGCGTACTTTTTTTGCAGCATCTGATTTTTTTAAATTCCCTTGTTTTAATTCAACATAAATTTTAGTTTTTGATTTGATTGACACAATAGGTCCGGAAATTAAAACATCTGCATTATCTTCTTCAAGTACGCCTAATGCAAATGTTAAGGGAGTTTTTCGAAACCATTTTCTTTTTCCGTAAATCATAAATGCACCTGTACCCATTGATTCACCTGAAGGTGCCTTCTTTGAAACCTGTTCAGGTGTTACTGAATAAACATCAATTGCTGAAAAGTCACGTTTCCATGCACTTGAGAATGTTGCTGCAAACTGCGCTGCTTCCTCAATTGATTCTTCAGATGGTGTTTTTCCTTCAGTTCTTAAAATACAGTGCGGTGCTCCGTAAATTTCCGCGTGGAAATATAGGTCATCTTTTTCTGCGTATTTTTTTACTACGATTTCATTTGTTTGTGCATCACGCCCTCCGATAACTAAAAAATTATCAGATGTGAAACACCAGTGGAATTTTTCATACCATGCATGTGACCGTTTCTTTGAGATTTGTTTATGTTCTGGAATTTTTGAGTGTGTTTTCTTTGCTTTTTTAATTTTCTTTTCAACATCAGGCATTGCTTTGTTAATTCCTTCAAGTTTTTTCTTTGCTTTTTTTGATTTTTCAAAGTAATCAGATGCATTTTCCTGTACGCTTTTTCTCAAATCAATTTCAATATCCATAATATCACTTACTAAGTCCAATACCCATAAAATCATTTACCAAGGTCTTTTCTCATAACATCAATTAATGATGTTGTACGTGAACTGTTTTTGTAATATGGTTCTGTTTCATAAAACACTTGTCTGTCTTTTATTGCATCATAAAGTCCTTCAATTGCGGAAAAATAATTCTTTTTTGAGTTTTCATTATATGATTCAATGTCTTTGTAAACGTGCCTTGCAATAACATTCCAGTTTCCTGAACCCATGATGGAAGATACTCTGTAAATATGCGGGTCTTTTTTTGCAGTTTCAAAATATTTTTTAATAATTTCTTTTTTGGACATATCAATTTGTAAAATTTCAATTACTTCAATTTTATATCCTAATTCTTTTTGATTTATTTTCGGGCCATAGCCTTGTAAGATGTTATTTTTTTCTAAAAAATCAAGAGAGCTTTTTATTGTTGCCATGTGGTAGTTTGTTTTTCTTTTAAGCTGTCTTATGTTTGGCATTACTGTATGTTTTTTGCTCAGTGCTTCGAGAATTCCCATTCGGATTTCATCAGTGAATTTCATTTTTGAGGACATATAAACCACTTAATATGTGAAATTTTATACATGGAAAGGAATATAAATATTACAATTGTAGTGCTCAAAAACTAGTAATTGATATAAAGAACCAGAACAGAGATATTATACTGAGGAAATTTATATTCCCAAAAGCGCAAACTTCACAGCTGGGAGGGGGACAGGCTCACCAAGCAATCTTTTTGCCCCCTTCTAATTTTATGGTTCTAGGGGTTAGAGTGCTTTAGGTAGTTGCTTATTTCTCTTCGGCTTTTACAGAAGTAGGCTGGGTTTCTTTTTCAGAAGCATTTTTATTTAGGTCTTGGCTTCTTTAGTTCAGTGCCAATTTTCTTTAAATTGCGGATGTATGTTTCTAGAAATTTTCTTCCTTTTTGCTCTCCGAGAATTTCGATTACTTCATGATATAATATAGGGTTTTGTCTATGTGTATCGTCATCAGAATAACTAAGAATAACATTCTCGCTGGATTTTTCAATAATTGCAGATAATTGTTTTATTTTTTCAGAATCATATTTTAAAGTCAGCCCAATTTCGTTCATCGCATATTTAGCAGCAATTCTTGTGGTAATTTTATTAGCTTCTACTGCCCAGAGTCTTTCTCCGCTGGGTCTTTCACGTAGCAGCTCAATCATTGAGTTGCCTGCGGCAGCAAGTTTGTCTGGATCTATATCTGGTGCGTTATAACCTTTTTTGTCTACTTTTTTTACAATCATGTCGCTCCACTTTCGAATGTTTGGCAAATTAAAATCTCTTTTTGCTTTTCGTTTATACTTGTCAGTATATTCTTGTTTTTGCCGTTTGGCTGTGCTTTTCTTTTTTGGTCTTGGCATATATGTATAGAATTAGGCATTCTATTTATTCGTTTCGCCAATAATTTAAATAGTTTTTTCAGAAGCAGGCTGGGTTTCTTTTTCAGAAGTTTCTTTTGCAGTTTCTGATTTTGTGCTAGTTTTTGCTTTTATTTTAGAAACGGTTTTCTTTTTTACCGCAAATAATATATTAAAGATTAAATACAATAGTTTACATATGCTAAAACATAAAAGAGTTCCACTAACTGATAAACAAATTCACAATCACATAGAAAATCAGATAAACAAGAGTGTGGATCTTAGTACGAAGCATTGGGTACAGAGTAAGAAACCTGTTTCGTCTACTGGGCAGAGTTTGCGTAATTTGTATGAATTAGCAAGGAGCAGAGGCTTTTTTGGACATGGTAATTGGTATGAATATTTGGTTGGACATCATAAAGTAAGTCCGCGCTCACAAAGATATATGCCTGATGAAAGAATTCATAGTTACATTAAAATGCAAATAGATAAGGGCGTGGATCTTAGTACGACACATTGGGTACAGAGTAGGAAACCTGTTTCGCCTACTGGGCAGAGTTTATATGCACTGTATATTTTGGCATGTTCAAGAAAGGTCGGTTCTGACTCTTTTTTTGGCCATGGTAAGTGGAAAGCATATATTAAATGGTTGAAAGAAGATTATGAAAAGTGACTTGATGAAAAACATGCTAAATTTGCAAAGAAACATAAAAAATTAGTAGAAAGCCAAAATTGAAATTAGCTATTTTTTCTTTTATTTTTTTGTTTTAGAAACAGTTTTTTTCAGAAGCGGTTTTGCCCTTCACAGGAAATGTACTCTCAAAGCGCTTATAAATGCAAAATTCAAATAATTACCTGCATGCAAGAGTGTTGGATATGTTAACATATAAAAATGACCCACTACTTTTAAAGGAAAAAAGCTATAAGGAATATAAAACATCAAATGACTTATTGAACACAACTTTTTCTTTAATATTAGAAAATGAAACTCTAAATTTATACACTGCATTAGTTAAATCAGTGGACTTTAAAAAAACATTAAAATCTATGCCATTTTGCAAAATTGAAATGGAAATTTTGGATAAATACATGACAGGTAATCTAAAGATAAATAATTATAGAAATCTAAGAAAAAAGATTTTTGAATATCGTAGCAAGGAAAAAATAAATACTTCATTTATAACTTGCTTTAAAAAATGGAAATCAGATAATATATTTCCAATTATACTTTTAAGAGTAATAAGTCTGGAACATGAGAAAGATTTGGAGATTTTGACAAAATTATTAAATTCAGTGGAATATTTTACAGATAGTAGAAATTTCTCTGTTTTTAATCCTCCCCGAAAATTAAACGAATTGCTGACAAAACAGCAAGCATATTTTAGTGGAGCTGCAATGGGAGATGGGGGATTCAGTAACAATCAATATTGGGTCATAGTTGATGGTGGGACAGACGATGATTTACCTTATTCTAAAGAATATCTGATAAAAATACGAAATTCTATTAAAACATCCTACAACATTAACTTTTCAAATAAAAATCCTAGGAAACGGGAGCAGAGATTAGAATTGTGGGTTTCAAATAGATGGTTTGGAAGATTTATTAATTTTTGGTTTGGCTTGCCATTTGGTAAAAAAACTAATAGGATAGAAAAGCCTAAAATATTCAATTTATCAAAAAAGGCTCTACAACTTTATGCTTATTTTTGGAGAGGTATGTTTGATACAGATGGTCATTGTAGCTCTCTTGGAAAAAACATTTCTCTTGTTTCTGCAACAAAAAAACTGATAGATGAGTGCGAGAAAGATTTACATAAACTAAACATTAAAACAAGCAAAATAAAAAGAAAAATTAAATTTGACAGTTATCTTATTACAATAAGGAGTGAATCATATCGTTGTTTTGCTGAAAAAATTGGTTTTAGCCATCCCCGAAAATTAAAAAATATGTTAGAAATGCTAACAGTTCAAGGGAGCTTCCTAAAAAGCCTGGGCTTAAAAAAAGAAAATATCGTATTTGGAAAATTTTTTGATTTGAGATTATTAAAAAATTTGCGCATCTACGGGGTAACGGAAATAGTCAAAAAAATTAGAACAAAAAATGGACTGTATCAGCAGACATTAGCGAAAAAATTAAAAGTGAACGAAAATCACATAAGTATGTGGGAGAATAAAAAAGGCATTCCCTTTTCAAAATTCTGCGAAATTTGGTTATTTGATGAAAAAAGCATAAAGCAATTATTTGAATTTTTGAGTGGAAATAATGACATTTTGTGGAGTACAAGTGGGCGTGGTGCGTTATGCAAACGAGCCAAATTGCCAATAGGCGTAAATGAAAAAATTGACAATATCGCATATTCAGTTAGACCATATTCAAATGAGCTGAGAATAAAACATAATAAAAAAATGTTTAATGATATTGAGAAACAATTCCAAGTTAAAGTAAGGAACATAAGGGAAAGTGTTTACAGTGTCCACAATAAAACAGTTCAAAATTTCTTCCAAATATTTTATGACTATGAGTATTATTGGAAGGCTTTAACAAATAAAGAAATTAAAGAGCTTAAAAATTCATTAACAGCTATTTGGAATTAATAACATCCTTCTTTTTGGAGTTAATAGTGTCCTTCTTTTTATTTGCAGTTTTTTTCTTCCAAGCATCTTTTGAGGAGCACAGATTGTCAACACACATCTCAAATGAATATCTTGTGCCCATTGTTTTTACCATTGGTTTTCCGCATTCAGGACAGACTTTGTCAAGTGATAGTACTTTTCCCTTTTGAGGAAGAGGATATGAATTATTGCATTTTGGATAATTGGAACATCCAACAAAACGTTTTCCTGTTTTTCCAAATCTTACAATTAAATCTCCTGTGCAGCCATCTTTATCACAGGGACCCATAATAGAATCTTCTCTCAGAGCTTTTCTAATATCATTTCCGATTTCACTTTTATGTGCAATAAGCTCATCTAAAATTAAAAGCAGTCTTTCTCTTGAATTTTCAACAACTTCTTTTTTTGTGTTTTTACCTGCTGCAATTTCATTCATCCATTCTTCAATATCTGCAGTCATCTTTGGGTCAACAACTCTTTGTGAATGTTTATCAAGTGAGTCTGCAACTGCAAAACCAATTTTGTTGGGAACAACTGCTTTCTGGCCAGATACATATTTACGAGCATAAAGTTTCTGAATTATTGAGTGACGCGTGGATTTAGTGCCCAGATTGTTGTCTTCCATTAGTTTAATGATGGATGCCTGAGAATAATGCGAAGGTGGCTGGGTTTCTTTTGAAAGCAGGTCAAGTTTTTTCAGAATTACGATATCTCCTTTTTCTAAATTTGGAAGAATTACTTCAACTGATTTTGAATAAGGGTAATATTCTTTCCAACCCTTGTGTATGTAGATTTGCCCGTGCGCAAGGAATGGTTCATCCTTCATCATTATTTCAACAACTAAGTTTTCTGTTTCGGCATCATCTGCCAATGTAGCCATAAATCTTCTGCAAACCAATTCATAAATTTTCCATTCCTGAGCAGATAGTTTTGTTTTTGCTACTGCAGTTACAGGATATATCGGAGGGTGGTCTGTTGTTTCTTTTTTTCCGCGTGAAGCCGTAATTTCTTTTTGTTTTAAAATTTGTGTTACATGCTCATTGAATTCACTTACTTTCCCAATTTCATTAAGAGTGTTTTTCAAATTGAGTGTTTTTGGATAAACTGTGTTGTCGGTTCGGGGATATGAAATATAACCTTTCATGTAAAGAGATTCAGCTGTGTTCATTGCTCCGCCTGCAGAAAATCCAATTGCAATTGATGCTCGTAAAAAATCAGTTGTATTGAAAGGTGCTGGTTTTTTCAGAATTCTTTTGGTTTTTTTTACATCAGTTACTTTACATTCTTTTGTTTTTTTATCAAGTATCTTTTGTGCTTCTTCTTTTTCCCAGAATTTTCCTTTTTTGTGCTGTGCTTCGAAGGTTTTTGAATCTTTTTCAAATAATGCTTGCAGTTCCCAGTAAGCTTGTGTTTTGAAAGCTAATCTTTCCTTTTCTCTGTCAATTATGAGTTTTAGTGTTGGTGATTGTACTCTGCCAACACTTAGGAAATCTTTTCCTAATTGTCCGGAAACTAATGATAGAAATCTTGTTAGTACTGCACCCCAAATTAAGTCAATTTCACGACGCGCGTTTGCAGAATCAGCCATATTATAATCTACTTTTGTTAAATGTGAGAATGATTCATTTATGTCTTGGGGAGTGATTGCTGAGAAATAAGCTCTTGAAACTTTTATTTTTGGGTTTTGTTCTTTAACATAGTCCAGAGCTTCCACTCCGATTGCTTCACCTTCCCTGTCTGCATCTGTTGCAACTATTACGTGATTTGAGTCTTTTGCTCTTTTTTTCAGATATGCAATGATTCTTTTTTCTTTTCCCACGTAATCAATCTCTGCAACTGTGAGTTTTTTCAAATCAGTTCCAAGCCAGTAAGAGTACTGCTTTGGGAAATCAACATCAACAATGTGCCCCCTCAGAGGAATAATGACGTAGTCTTCACCATCCTTTGTGAAATCAAAATGCTGTGCAGTATCCTGTGATGCGGGAACATCCTTACCTGCAAGAATTGATGCAATTCTTCGCCCTGCAATTGCTTTTTCAGTTATTATAATATTCATATATATCAAATATATAATTCGTTTTCGAAAGTGATAAGATTTATTTTTAATGGAAATTAATAAAAAGGGGGTAGAGAACAAAAAAAGAGACTTTAAAGTAACTAATTTAAATAGTTGCCATCTGCAATATATTACTTAATTGCTTGGTGAGGTAATGGACGTGAGGGAACTTTTTACAAAAGACAGAATACTTTTTGTTTTAATATTTTCAATTCTTGCAGTAATAGCATATAATTTTAATTTTTCTCCAATGCTTGGAACTGAAAATCAATCTTTTACATTATTCCAGTTTTTCGGTCCGATTGCAGGTGCATTTTTGGGTCCGTTTTTTGGTTCATTAACAGTATTACTTGCTGAAGGAATGAATGTGTTTGTTATTGGAAAAGAAATAAATTTGATTAATTTAATCAGATTAACTCCGATGATGTTCGCTGCATTTTACTTTGGCAGTAAAGGGACAAAGAATATTGTTGCCGCAGTTCCGATAGTTTGTATGGCATTATTTATGCTTCATCCAATAGGAAGTCAGGTTTGGTATTATTCATTGTACTGGTTAATTCCGCTTATTGTAAAGGTTCTTGGAGTAATTCCGCTTATTGGACAGCGCTTGAAGGATAATCTTTTGTTCAGAAGTCTTGGTGCAACATTTACTGCACACGCTGTCGGAAGTGTTATTTTCCTTTACACATTTTCCACAACAGTTTCACTCTGGCAGACTTTAATTCCAATTGTGTTATTTGAAAGAGCAATGTTTGCAATGGGAATTTCAGTTTCATATTTGGTTGCAAACAATTTGTTAATAATGGTAAGAAATAAAGTACCAGAAAAAGTCGTAGAACTTTCAGAAAAGTATAATTTTACACGGGGAGTTTTTACTTCCCGCAACTGATTTTTTCTTTTTTTAATTCTTTTATTTATTTTAGCAATTAGCATTAGTCATAATTAGTTTCAAATGGAATTAGAATTTCTTTTGTAACGTGCTTGAGGGAAGAGAGTTTGACCTTTTTAGTTCTGAAAGTACAACAAGTGTTTTGACATCAATAATGCCGTCAACAACGCCTAAGTTATTGATGAATTTTTCTGCTGAATCTAAATCAGGAACAATCAGTTTTGCAAGCAAATTGTATTCTCCCAGAACCTGATGTAATTCAACAACATAATCAAATGATGAGAGTTTTTTAATTAAATCTTTGTTCTTTGAAATTTCAGTTCTCAACTGCACGAAAATTGGATTTTCAAACCCTAAAACTTTCATATTTAAATCAGCTGAAATTGATGTTAGTACTCCCTTTCGTTTAAGACTTTCAACTCTTTTTTTTATGGCAACATCTGTGAGCTTGGTTTCTTTTGCAATTTCTGAAAAAGGAGCTCTTCCATTTTCCAGAAGTTTCTGAAGTATTTTATGATCAACCTTGTCTAAAGAAACCACCATATTAAATCACATTCATATTTCTAAAGAATAGTTAATAAAAAGTTTACTTTTCAAAAGTCAAAGCTCAGGGTTAAAACAATTCGTCCCTAAGAGTATATGGGAAAAGGGATGGAGAGCGTAAAACCGATAGATTCGTCTGTTGAGAGGATTGCAAAGGAATGCAGGGAAGCTACTGCTTCGGAATGGGACGTTACAAAGATAGTAAAGGAACTGAATAATAGCAATGTGAGAGATATTGAGAAAATGAGGGGCCTTGCAATTGAAACTCTTGAGACACTTAACCCAAAGGCAGCCACTATTTATGCTTCTTTTCACAGATTGAAGGTTTTTACCTCTGCTCAGAAAATAGAACCTTTTGACAGGGGAAATATAATTAAATCACTGGTTAAGGAAACAACTGTCAGCAGAAGTGTTGCTGAAAAAATAGGTTCAGAAGTTGAGGATTCTATTAAGGACCTGAAAATTTCCAATCTTACAACTGCACTTATCAGGGAAATGGTTAATGTTAAACTTCTGGAGTATGGTTATGAAAGCGTACGCAATGAATATGCGCGTTTGGGACTCCCAGTTTATGAAGTGCGCGATAAAATTTCAAATTCTTTTTATGACAATGATGAAATTCTTGAAGAATATAATCTCACTAATGTTATTCCGCATGAAATTGCAGAACAGCATTTTGCATCAGATATTTTCATTTCAGATATTGCAGGTTTTTCCACAAGAAATTACTGCGTGGATTTGAGTTCTGAAACAGATTTCCTTTCATTGTTAGGGAAAGTGATTTCCTTTTCTGATTTTTTTAAGATTCTGCCTTCTGTCAGTGCATGCAATTTCAGTTTTGAGAAAAATAATGAGAATGATTTATTGAGATTCATTAATATGTATCATTCACTTGCTGAAAAAAAGAATTCAAAACCTCATCTTGGTGTTTCTCTTTTTGTTCCGGAGAAACTCGAGAGTGAAATTAAAAACTCAGATTCAGGTTATGAAACTGCAAATAAAATTATGCAGTTACGAGATAATGGTAAGGGCACTGGGATTAATTTCACAATAAGTGTTTCAATTGATTCCAAATACAAATTGAAATTGATTTCTAAACTGCCGGCAGATGGGTGTCTCTTTCTTAACTGCAAAAATAATGAACTGCATTCAGTTTCAGAAACATCTTTCAGCAGTTTTGAGATTGTTGGATTTAAATCTGCATTAAATCTTTCAAAAATTGCTTTTAAAAATAAAAGAACTGAGAGAATCTTTTTCAAAGAACTTGAATCTGTTGTTTCTTCAGTGAAAAAACTTTCTGAAGTTAAAGAAACGGAAATGTCCAAAAGAACTTATCTAAAACAGGATGATTTTTCAGAGCTGAAACAGGGGAATGTTCTTGAGATGAGTGATGTTTTTAGCGTGTCAGAACTTTTTGGAATTGATAATTTAAAGGAGAATGTAAAATTCTCTGAAAAAATTGTACGCACTATTAAAGAATTACTTCCTCACTGGGATTTGCAGGAACTTTCAGATTCACATGCAGTAAAAAGATTCGCAGATGAGAATTCAGAATTTTATAGTAATGAAACTTCAGTTGATTCTCAGGATGCATTCTTAAAATCTAATTCATTTATGAAAGAAAATTATTTCAAAATATGCAGAGCAGAAAATAAGAAGCAGATTGAGAAACTAATTGATGAACGTGTATTAGGAATTAGAGTTTAGGTTTGTTCATCTGGTGGTCT
This sequence comes from Candidatus Iainarchaeum sp., assembly GCA_043808155.1. Lineage (GTDB taxonomy): Archaea > Iainarchaeota > Iainarchaeia > Iainarchaeales > JAZDFD01 > JAZDFD01. Next base: position 6,224 of record JAZDFD010000030.1, on the reverse strand, counting down.
CTTATTATTTCAAATTTGAACATGTACATACAACTTTTTAATGATTCAAGGAATGGCATTACAAAAGCTATTACAATGAATAACGAAACATACCTGCCCATCAGAAGAATTGCATCAAACATATATTCCACAACAGAAACCAATGCTAAAAGAAACATCCCCAAAACAAGCACAAGAAGCACGTGTTTTGGATTTTTGACTATGAATTCGAAATTGTTCAAAAATGCATTTCTTAAGCCTTCTTCATCAATCACAACAGACTGGGGTACAAAAAGAAAGGCTACTGAAATTATGAGAAGAATTGCATTTGTAAATAGGATTGAGATATTGAAAAATAGCATTATTTGTGCGATTATGAAAATAACCCCAAAATAGAACACATAGAACAGAAACAGTCTTGATGTGAATTTTTGAATCATCTCTCTGAGATAGTAACTGACTTTCAGGAAGCTGAGGCTGTTCCGGATTGAGAATACAATAACAGTAAGGAACAGGGCATAAAATAGCAGAAATGCCAGAATTGCTATGATTTCAATTGCCAGAGATGCTAAATCTATGTTGCTAAGGCCATATTCCAGGAATATTGAGCCAGTAGAGACGCCTATGTTATCAAACATTGTAAAAATCAGCACAAAAATCAACGTAAGTCCAAATGCTAATGAGGCCTTGATATTGTAGAGATACTGTCTGAAGCTTTCCTGAACTAAATTAAATGTCATAATCAAATATTCCTGCAAAATCTTTAAATAGTAGATTCTTTAGTTATTGGAGCTTGAGAGATTAAAGGGGTTGTTAGGGAAGGATTTGTTAGTTGATGGTTTCGCAAAGCAGATAATTAGCGTGGGTTGAGATTACTTTTACTTTAACAAATTGCCCTAATTTGTTTTCTTTAATCACTGCTGCTTTGTAATCAATGGTTCGTCCCACAAAATTTCCTTTTGAGCCTTTTTCAGTCACATAGATTTCATATTCTTTGTTTTTGAATGCTTTGCTGTTATTTTCTGAAATGTCTCTGCACAGTTCTGAGAGGATTTTGCTTCGTTCTTTTTTGGTTCTTCCGTGAATTTGTGGGTTCATTTCAGCTGCTTTTGTTCCTTTTCTCGCACCATAACGTGAAATATTTACTACACTTGGTTTTGTTTTTTTAATAAATGAAACTGTTTTCTGAAAATCTGCGTCAGTTTCTTCCGGAAATCCGACAATTGCATCTGTTGCAATTGTTGCATCTGGCAAATCTTTTTTTATTTTTTTAATTAGTTTTTCGAAATCTTCTGCTTTGTAGGTTCTGTTCATTAATTTCAGAATTTTGTCTGAACCGCTTTGGACAGGAATGTGGAAGAATCTGTAAAGTCTTTTATCATTGAACAATGAAATATATTCTTTGTAAAATCTCAAGAGATACTTAGGGTCCATCATCCCTATTCTGATTCTGAAGTTTCCTTTTTCTCTGAGGAGTTCTTTCACAAGTGAGGGAAGTGCTTCGTCAATGTCCATTCCATAACAGCCTGTGTCCTGCGCAGTTAACCATATTTCTTTGGTTTCTTTTAAAGATGACTTGAATTTTTTTACAATTTCGTTTTTTGAGTAACTTTCTAATTGTCCGCGTGCAAACTTTGTACAGCAAAAAGTGCAATTTCCTAAACATCCTTTTGCAATCGGGATTATTGTGATGTATTTGTTGTAGCGGATTTCTTTAATTTTTGGTGAGAACTTTTCTTTTTCTTTTTTCAGGAAGTGCGTGAGTTCTTCTAAATTGGGACCCATCTGGATTATGTCTTCTGAAATTTGAGTTATGCGTTCTGCATTCACTTTTGGCAAACATCCGAAAACAATTAGTTTTGATTTTTTCTTTTTGGAAATTGTAAAGAGTTTTTTAATTCTGTTAATCATTCTGTTTTCTGTCTGGTCTTTTACTGCACATGTGTTTATTATAATGAAATCTGCTTTTTCAGGTTCTTTTACTAATTTGAAATTTTCTTTTTTCAGGAAACCCATTATCTGTTCTGTTTCTGCTAAATTCATTGAACAGCCATAACCCTCTACAAAAAATTTGTTTACCATAAGAACACTCTGAAGAATATTTAGTGAGGGTTATTCTTTAAATATTTCTTTTATTGCAAATCTTGCTAACCAGCCAAGAGTACCTGCCAAAATAAAGAGACTGAATGCTGACTGTCTTAGAAGCTGGGGGAAATTTCCCGAAAGGAATTCTGCAGTTTTTTGTGAACCTGCTGAACTGCATGTTACTGGGTTTGCTACGCCCATTGAAAATGCATTGCACCAGTACCAGTAAAGTGCAATGTAAAATGCAAACATACTGAAAATAACAAACACTAAAGGAAGCCATGCTTTGTATCCTGTTTCTGTTTTGAACATTTCGTTAATCCAGTCAATCATTAAATAAATTGTGAAAAAGCCTACCACTGGCAGGAGGAAATACATTGGTGAGGAAAATGCAGGAGTTGGCAGGAATGATTTTATAAGAACAGGAATCAAATCAAGAACAGGGATTGATGAAACCCAGCTTTCAATAATTGTAATTATTCCTGAAATCTGTTCACTCATAAGCGAGAGAATGTACAGGAATACGTATGAAATAGCGAATAGAAACCCTAGTACTAGGTTTTTGTTTGGTTTTGAGTTATTTTTTGCCATAAATTCACCAAGTGAGTAGTATTACATTGCGATGTTATTTTTATAACACTTATCATGCGATAATACTTTGTGATTTAATGAGTATTGAGCTACCATGGGTTGAAAAATACAGACCTCAGAAACTTGAGGATGTTGTTGGCCAGAAAGAGACTACCACACGCCTGAAGAATTATGTTAAAACAAGGAATGTTCCAAATCTTTTATTTTCCGGTCCTGCGGGAACTGGCAAAACTTCAGCTGCGGTTTCACTTGCAAAAGAATTGTATGGCACTGAATTTGAAAGAAATTTTTTAGAATTGAATGCTTCTGATGAGCGCGGAATTGATGTTGTAAGAAAAACAATCAAAGATTTTGCGCGGACACTTGCATTTAATGCAGATTTTAAAATCATTTTTTTAGATGAGAGTGATGCATTAACTTCTGATGCACAGCAGGCATTGAGAAGAACAATGGAGAAGTATACGAAAACTGCAAGATTCTGTCTCAGTTGCAACTACAGTAGCAAAATAATTGAACCAATTCAGAGCAGATGTGTTGTGTTTAGATATAGGCCACTTACTGCAACTGATATTGCAGAGAAAATGAATTCAATTGCAAAAACAGAAAAATTGAAAATTGATTCAAAAGCAATGGAAGCATTGGTTTATGTTTCACAGGGTGATTTGAGAAAAGCAGTAAATGTTTTACAGGCGGTTTCTTCTTATGGTTCTGAAATTACAGAAGATGCAATTTACAAAATTTCCAGCAGAGCAAAACCTGCTGAAATAAAAGAAATGATTGATTTTGCATTAAAAGGAAAGTTCTTAGATGCCAGAAGTAAATTAAATTCATTACTTTATGAATATGGAATGTCTGGTGAAGATGTAATTGTTCAGCTTTACAGAGAAGTTATGAATTCTGATTCTATTGAAGATAAAACAAAAATTGAATTAGTAGATGTCATTGGCGAATACAATTTCAGAATGGTTGAAGGCGCTAATGAACGAATTCAGTTAGAAGCACTGCTCGCGCAGTTTATGAAATATAAAAAATAAAAAAAGAAAAAGAAAGAATTAGTGGTTTTTTAGTCCGCGTGTATGGTAATCAACTTAGTTGTACTTAAACTACTTTCATAGAGGAAAGTTTTGCCTGGCACTTCTGAAGGTAAACCAAGTGGAAGAGTATTTACACGATACCCACAGCGACTATCTACTCCTTGCGGCGAGTTTCCTGAACCATCATCAATTGCACAGGCTTTTGCACCTAATTTCATCTTAATAGTGGTCCAACCATTGGAGGTCATCCATGCGTTTATTCCATGCCAAAGTGTCCACTTGGGATTAGTTCCACCCATTCCCAAATCTTCAAATGTTACCTTATCCAAATCAAATTCGCAAGTAGTGGGCGTGCAGGTTACTATGTCTTTAGCCGATCCATTTGCAATATTCCACTTTTCACTAATCCTTAGTCTTATCAAAGGCTTAGCAACTTTGGGATCTGCAAACTGCCCATAAAAGTCAAATGAATACACCTCTGCACCCATAACTCTGTCGACTGACAGCTTATGGTTACTTTTTATTATTTCTTGACCCCACCATACAGTATCAGGTATTGTATCCCTTAGAACAGTCCAGGATATAAGATCTGGGTCATCCCAGCTTCCGCCTTCTGTTTTTGCCCAGCCCGTGAAATATGTGGCGTCATCATCCTCATCTGAATCTTTTTCAAAACCATCATTGTTCCATACATCATAGCCCAATGCAACTACATATTTGTTTAAACAGGTTCCCGAAGAATATGGTTTTTCCCATTTTCCAAACGGGCAATATCCCGTGAAAGACCAGTCGTCAACAAGGGACGGAGGATCGACTTTGTAATTGTATTTATCTGCGTCCAACGCGTTGTTCCAAAAGAATAATGCAGGTCCTTGCATATAGCCCATTTTGAATTCCGGCTTGAGTTTAGCGAAGTATGAATCACTAAGGTCGCCAGTGTCCTCAATGTCAAAAAATTGCCTTATTACATCATCTGTCAATCCATATTGTGTGGCTATCCAATGGCAAGTTGAAGGACTCATCAGACCTTCGTAAAGTTCGCCGGCTTGGGGATTCCTGCAATATATCAGGGGCACACTGCCATCAGTAATACCCTGATTATACCCAATTGCAAGATGCCTTATTGCAGAAAGAGCGGGATCTGGATCTGTTGGCACAAGTGCAGTAATCGGATCGCTAAGCCGACCACTATATGCAAGGGGTTGAGATGCTGTTGTAAAATCAAAAAGATGGAACAATGCCATATCCCAGGCGCATCTAGTGTCGTCGTATGTTTCGAAAGAATCAGGATTATCGGGGTCAGGAACATACGGATTATCGTCGCCTTCGTTTTCTGCTATTGCACAGGCTCTTACGCTGGCTTTAAGCTGAATCTCGCAGATGTCATCTTTTGGTGTGCAGTCTGGATCGATAAGTATCCACTCCTGCAGGTAATTCCATATAGAACCTGGATATTTAGACTTGGGCAGATAATATTTCGGTTTTGCTTTCTTAAGGTCTAGTGTATATTGCCATGGATAGTTCCCTGAACGGGTTAACCCTGAACCATCCTGGTCAACCAGTTCCAAATTCACGCTTAACTTGAACAGTGGGGTGACATCGGGAACAGCGTTGTGACACTCATGATCATAATCTGCATTTTTTCTGTATACTTCAATTCCGTAATATCTTGAACCAACTATGCCTTCCCAAGTTATTGTTTTTAAATCTGAGTTCCAAATAACAGTGTCAGCGTCTGGAATTGTGTTTCTACCAATCATTAATATGACGTCCTTATAGTCTCCGCCATCCTGCTTTACATTTCCTGAATAATAAGTATCGAAATCGATATCCGCATCGCACCAAAAGTAATCATTGTTCCAAGTATACCTGTTGAGATATACAACGTCTTTATTTATGCAACGACCGGATTTCCACACTGAAACCTTATTGTCGCAGAAACCGCTTATACCTTCCTTCCACTCTTCTGGAAATTGCCACGACGCGCCTCCAGGCGGGTCAACAATATAATAATAAAGCGGCGGATCGCCAACCTCAGGCGTAACTAGGCTCCACACAAAAAGCGCGCCTTTCTGCATAAATCCCATTGTAACAGCATTATTAGGAGGAGCAGGAAGGACACGGAAATCGCCAGCATCCACTATTGGGCCCATGTCTGGAAACAATTTTAAAAGCGAGTAAGGAAAAGTATTATCAAATAACTTAGGCACCTGGTCCTTAATCATATTATAACAGGCCAAATCATCCTCTAGGGTATCTTCTACCCACAGGCAATAAACCTTTGGGCCCCATCCCGCAAATTTTGTGCCCAATAGCTTAACCAAGTCCGAATTTTTTCCAAGCCCATCATCATAAGCAATTGCGAGAAATTCAACTTTTGGGGGAATGATTCCACCGCAATCTAAATTTGTGGTGCACTCATCTGTTCCTGCACCTGCTATATCAATACATGAGGTTCCAGAGCATTCTTTGTGGGTTGGGGCGGCACAGTCTAAATTTGTGGTGCACTCATCTGTTCCTGCACCTGCTATATTA
>JAZDFD010000029.1:0-2549 GCA_043808155.1 Candidatus Iainarchaeum sp. | reverse complement strand
TTCAGTCGGAGAAATCCAAACCGTTTATGTTGTAGATTCAGGAACAGAAGCACCAGTTGAAGGCGCAACAGTAACAGTAGTTACTCCTTCAGGTTCAATCCTGACTAATTCAACTGATACTGCAGGTAAAATATCATTCCAGGTTGCAGAAGCCGGAACTTGGGAATGGCAGGTAGGTGCGCATTACACATCAAACACAAAAACAGACGTGCACTGGAGCGCAAAAAGAACAATCACAAAACACACTGCAGCAGTTCTAAACACTCCTTTAGATAATGCAGAAGTTTCAGTAAATGAATTCTTTGACTGGGATAATGTTCCAGGAGCAACAAACTACATTGCAAAAGTCACAGGCTACATTCAGGGCTTAGGCGCAGGAACGCATTATTTGTCTTTGGGCTCAGCCTCAAATTTCACATTAAACCAGACTTTGTACAATATGCTCACAGGCACGAATTACACCTGGGCAGTAGCAGGAACAAGATTAACAACAACCAACCCGGCTACTCTCTCACAGCTTTCATACACAGAGCCAGCAAGAACTTTCACGAAATAAAAGGGATAAAAAGTCCCTTTTTCTTATTTTTTATTTTGAAGAATTAGTTAATTTCAAATCTTTAACTTCCATTTGCAGTTCCTGTATCATGGTTTCAAATTCAGGTAATTCACTTATCTGTTCTCTCAATTGCCTTTCATAATATGCTTTTGCCTGCTGTACTTTTCTTGCTTCAAAGAATTGTTCAATCGTTTTTAACTTCACTTTTTTGTAATTTGCCTTTTTGTTAAATAATTCTTTCGCATTTCCCAAATCAAGCTGCTCTTTTTTATATTTCAATAAAAACCAGCAATCATAGTAGTCTCTTACTCTCGTTCTTTGCAGCAAACTTCTCAATTTTTCAAGTAGTATTTCTTCAAGTGAATAAACCAGCAGAGAAAAATATTCCTCGTTGTATTCATCCATTATCTTCATTTCCTTTGAGGGGGTTACAATTATCTCATCTGACATCAAATCCAAAGTAATAGTATTTTTTCCGCCTCTCAACCCATCAAACTGTATTTTCAAATCAACAAAACCTTTTTTATGAAAACTTTTTATTCTGTAATTCGCATTGTATTTTTCCTTTAAAAAATCAAACACTTTTTCTAGCTCTGTTTCTATTTCTTTTTTGCTCAAATCATTTAACAATGTAAAATCCAAATCTTCTGAGTAACGGTACTCTTTAAAGTAAACCTTTCTCAACGCAGTTCCGCCTTTAAACACCCAATTTTCTTTAAGTTTCTTGTTTTGGCTTATTCCTTCCAACAGCATTGTCAAAAAATAGTCCTTTTCAATTATCCCAAACCCAATATTATGTTTTCTTGCCAATTTACTCAACTTATTTTCGCTAATCATTTGTTCAGCTCCAGCAAATCTTTAATATCCGCATTTTCAATTATTCTCCATTCCTTATTTTTATTTCCCTTTGCAGGCAAATTACTATCCAAGCAAGCGTAGCCGCCTGAAACTTTACTTTTCAATTTTTTTGCCTCCTTTTTTCCAAGTTTCTCCAATAAATAACCAAGCCTTTTAATTGTACCCAAATCATTTACTTTCAAAGCATACTCGGTAAGTTTTTTGTAGTCTATTTTTTCTTTAAATGCTTTTAGTGTTTCGCTTAATCCCCCGGAATACTGCATTAAATATAAACAATCAATTATTGTTTTTTCCTTATCTGAGAATAATATTTTCACGTTGTCAACCCATTCTTCCTTAAAACCAAAAAAAGTTTCCTCCTTCAATTTTATGAATCTGAATTTTGTATTATGAAACTTTAACATTTTTTTCTGTTTGGTTGAGGCAATAAAAACTGTTTTTGCCGGCTGTTCTGTAATGCCATAGTGGTTTAACGCACTCCAGAATCCGACATAGTATGGCTCAATTAGTTTGCCTGCAACAATTAAAGGGTTAACTTCATATTCTGCCTGTGGTCCTGCTTCCAATGGCAGCAAAACATATTTTCCTTTTTCAATCCGTTCAACCCACTTTTTTTTTATTAATCCAAATATTAACTTGTTCGTACTAGATTCATTTGTTTTTAGTATTGCTCTCGCTTTTTTTGTTGTAAAAACAATTTCTTTATTCGCCATCAGCGTAGAAATTAAATAGCTTTCCAATGCCCCAAGACTTCTTTTAATTTTCACATAAAACACCAAATCTACATATCGATAATATTACCTAATAAGTAATATTAATAATACGTATATTTAAAGGTTTCTCTCCCAGGACAGGAAATCTGCTATAATGGATTAGACGATGACTGTGATGGCCAGACAGATGAAGGCTGTAATCTTCAAATAATCGCAGGCCTTACTTCAGGAACTGGTTCAGGTGAAAATAATGGGTTAAAAATAAATGCATTAGACCCAGCTTCAGTCGGAGAAATCCAAACCGTTTATGTTGTAGATTCAGGAACAGAAGCACCAGTTGAAGGCGCAACAGTAACAGTAGTTACTCCTTCAGGTTCAATCCTGACTAATTCAACTGATACTGCAGGTAAAATATCATTCCA
>JAZDFD010000028.1:0-81869 GCA_043808155.1 Candidatus Iainarchaeum sp. | reverse complement strand
ACACTGTCTGCTAAGAAAAACAACATTAAAGAAACAAAAACTAACAAAAATACTTTTTTATTTTTCATAAGCATCAGCCCAGTAGAGTTTCAGCTCCAAAATTTTCTATGTTTGCATTTCTCCATTCTTCAATTATGCCTGCAGAATATTGGTCAATGGGATTAAAATCATCTGTAAAAACAACTGCTTTTTCATCAGGAATTAACTTCTTTAGATTTATTTCATCTGAATTAAAATTATTTTGAGAAGCAAAAAATATTACATTGTTAACGCTTTCAGAATTTTCATATGACACATAAACATTAGGAAAAACTGTTTTCAGAGTTTTGTAAATTGAATGCTGAAGTATTGCTTTTTCTCCTTCTACCCACCCAACACTATTAACAACAAAAACCCCCTCTTCTGAAAGTGAATCTTTTACTGACTGAAACATTTCTGTTGTGAACATATGCGATGGAGGCGAATACGAAGAATATACATCCATCAAAATTAAATCATATTTCTCATTTGAATCTGCAAGAAATTTTCTCCCATCTCCCAAAAATAAATGAAGTTTTTCACTTTCCTTAAATCCAAAATATTCCTCTGCAATATCCAACACAACAGGATCAAGCTCTATTGCATCTGTTTCAAGCCCCTGTCTTGCAAGCTCCATTGAAATTGTTCCCCCTCCGTTACCTATTACAAGTGCTTTTTTTGCATCAGGATTCATTGAAAGCGAAGCAATCATTTTGTAAGTGTATGGTGTCAAAGATTTTCCGGAATTTTTTTCAATTACTGTTTGCATAGAACCATAAGACATCAAAATTCTGGCAGTGCCTTCTTTTTCTGTAATATCAACAACCTTGAGCTGCGAATACGCACTTTCAGTTTTGTAAACAATTTCTGTTCCTTCGGGGAGTGCAACTCCAAATCTCGGTACAAGAATTAAAATTAAAAAAACAACAAGCATTGATTTTGTTGCAAAATTTCCTTTTTTTAAAAACCAGATTCCGCAAATAATAAAAAGAAATCCTGCAAACAAAATTGCAATAGATTCAATTCCCATTATTGGAATTAAAAAGAAACCAGTTGTAATTGCGCCAAAGAAACTTCCTAAAGTTCCAACTGCATAAAGATTTCCCGCAGTCGCACCAATGTCATCAAGAGCATCTGCTTTAAGTTTAACTGCAAAAGGTGTTACTGCACCCAGAAGAAATAACGCGGGTCCAAACAAAATTAATGACGAAAGAAGCGGGCCAAATTGCATTCCCGCACTTTCAGTTGCAAGAAGCACAAGCACATCTATTTTTACTGAAATTATAATTAAAATTGCAGCAACAAAAATAAACAAATACATTATTTTCCATTCAGGACGTGAATCTGCAATTTTACCCCCTGCAAAATAACCAATCGCGAGAGCAATAATTGCAACACTTATAAGCGAGCTCCAGACAAATACAGTTGTGCCAAAAAATGGAGCAAGAATGCGGGTGCCTAAAATTTCAAGCATCAGCACAGCAGCACCTGTGAAAAACACAGTTATAAACAAATAATATTTATCTAAAAAACCCATAATTTCCCTTTAGTAATAGAATTCTATATTTTATATTATTATGGTATTAGGGTTCAAAGCCAGATAACTTCAGCATCATCTGTTCTAAAAAGAAGGTTTGTAGCACTATTTCAATATTTTCACATTTTCCAGTCCTTCAAAATCTCTGTCCCCAGTTACCACTACTGCATTGTTTTCAACTGCAGTCCTATATATCAAACTGTCTACTGTGTGCAGCTTTTTTTCAATACAGTCATTAACAGCCTTTTCAGCAATTTCATCGCTCACATCTATTATTATGCTGTTTTCCTTCATGAAATCTATTGCATTTTGCGCCTCTTTTGCAACGCCCTGCTTTAGCAGTTTCTTCTTTACCTCATGAATTGAAAGAACACTGCTTATGAGAAGCGTTGCTTCTGTATCAATATAACCCTTCACTTCCTTGCTTGCCCCTAAAAAGTATGCAAGCCAGGCGCTGGAATCCAGCAGCAGTTTAAAGCCTGTCTGACTCATCACGCAATCCCTTTAAAATGTTCTTCATCGTGTACGTTTTCCCTTTTGAAAGCTTTGCAAACATTGACCCTGAAACCTTTTTTCTCACTAACTGATTAATCAGCTCATCATAGGTTTTTGTGTTATACGTGTTTTTCAGATTTTTAAGCAATTCCATTGTATCTTTTTCAACTTGGATGGTAGAAGCCAACTATATCACCATAGTATTATAGGCTATACTACTATAAAAAGCTTTTGTTATGGTGTTAAATCCCGATAACTTCAACATCATCATCAGTTCTTTGCTTTGGCAGAGAATGCAAATCCTGCCAATTTTATAATTCCGCGAGCTCTTTGTAAAATTCTTTGTATTCCTTCAAATGCGCTTTAACTATGTCTTTTACGTCCTTCCACTCAGCCATTGTGATTGGCTCTCTTTTCCCCTTTATCTTAATCTCCTTCATTTCAACTACCTCTTGTGTGGTTTGTAATTCTGTAAATTACAGAATTTAAACATATTGTTTTTTGGGTCCGGTAATTAATCAAATCCAGATTACTTCAACATCATCTGTTCTTTGTTTTGGAAGAATCATTGTGTCTTTAATTTCCATTTTCCTGCCTGCTTTGTGTTCAATAATTCCCTGCCATGCAATCATTGCACCGCAGTCAACACAAACACTTTTTGGGGGGACAAACAACTCAGCTCCTCTTTCCTCACACATTGTTTTCATCATCTCTCTTAATGCATTTGAAGCCGCAACTCCCCCTGTCAGAAGAATCTCTTTTTTTTCAGTGTGAGCAAGCGCACGCTCGGCAACTTCAGTTAACATTGCAAAAGCAGTGTGCATCAAACTATATGCTAAATCAGTTTCATCAACTTTCCCAATTTTTCTTTCTGCTGCAGTTTGCAACCCTGAAAAAACCAAATCCATTCCCTTTACAGAATACGGAAGTTCAATGTAATTCTTTTTTTTGAAATACATTTCATCAATTTTCGGACCTGCGGGAAAACCCAAACCAAGTGCACGCCCAAAACTATCCAATAAATTTCCAATTCCAATATCTAATGTTTCCCCATAAACTCTGTATTTCCTATTTTCAAATCCAATGATTTGAGTATTAGCACCAGATGCATAAACAGTAATTGGGTCTTTTGCATTTGTGAGAGCTTTCCCAATTTCAATGTGCGCAATACAATGATTCACTCCTAAAATTGGAATTTTATTTTTCAAAGCAAGTGTTCTTGCAGTTACTGCACCAACTTTTAATGCGTTGCCGATTCCTGGTCCCTGTGAAAAACTAATTAAATCAATTTCATTAATTTTCAAATTTGCTTTTTCCAGTGCATTATGAATTACTTTTGCAGAATTTTCATAATGATGGTCTGCTAATTCACGCGGGATTAATCCCCCGGTTTCAGTAACAACTGACATTTTTTCATTTGCAAGAATATTACATTTGTTATTTTTATCGCTAACTATTCCTACGCCAAAGGTATGTGCTGTGCTTTCTAGAGCGAGACAAATCATATTCTAATTACCCCTTGTTTTTTCAGGCAAGTATCTTTGCTTTTTCTTTTGGAGATGTGGTTTCAATTAAATTCATTTCTAGTTTCATTAAATCTTTAACTGTTTGAGAATTTTTATTCAAAGTGTATAATTTAGTATTTCCAAAAACCCTTGTAATTTTAATTAACTCGAATTTTTCCAATTTGTGCCAGTGTTTGAAGAGTGCACCCTTGCTTATCCCTGCCAACTCCTGAATATCCTTCTTTGAGTAATCCGAACCAATATTGTCTATGAACACATCTAGCATTTTTATAAATGGGCTGTCTCCGAAAAAAATAATAAAGTTGGATTCTGTTTGCATAAATAAAGTAGAAGCAATTAAGTATATAAATATATACTCTCATAGTCCATTAATATGGACAATGCTAGAGAGTTGGTCAGGGCAAAGATTCTATTCAAATTAGCAAGACGCAGGAACTGGGGCAATTCACATACTGCTTTTGACAACTTAACAAAAGGATTTAAACCGCATGAGCACGGGAACGTGAAAATAATTGCAAAGAGTTTAATAAAAGAAAATCTTCTGCTCGAAAAGCAAACACATTATGGATTACATGTTTCATTAAACCACAATAAAGCAAAGGAAATCAAAAAAATTATAAACGATTTTTTCGGGGAAATTTAATTAAATTATTTTTGGGAGCATTAATTATCCAAACCACGCAAAACATTCTTAATATCACGAACTTTCACAGGACCATGTCTCACTGTTTTTCCATTTAATGTGTTGTAAATAGTGCTTGTTTTGTTTCTTTCAAGTTTTCCTGCATCTACTATTGCATCAACTTTATTTTCAAATCTTGAAATTACTTTTTTCCCTGAATAAATCTCGGATTCGTCAATATTTGCAGAGGTACTGACAATTGCTTTCCCTAATTTTTTTGACATGGTTCTTGCAAACACATTCCGTGAAATCCTGAATGCAATCCCGTCTTTGCTTAATTCATTTGGAATTGGTTTTTTCTTGTGTGTAGTAATTGTCAAAGGTCCGGGCATGAATTTCTTTATTAGTGCAAGTGCTATTTTATCAAGTTTCACATATCTCTCTGCCATTTCCAAATCAGAAACTATAATTGGCATTGGTTTTCCCAAGCGTCTTTTTTTTATTCTGTAAATCCGTCTTATGGCTTTCGTATCTGACACACTGCAGCCTATACCATAACTAGTTTCAGTGGGATAAACTACTACTCCGCCTTTTCTCATAATGGCTGCACATTCTTCCGTGATTTTTGAAGAATTATTTTTTGTAAGTTTAAATACTTTGGTCATTTATATCACTAATAAAATATTGCTGGTAAAATAAAAACCGATAATATGTTAAAAAACACATGTGCAAATATGTTTGGAATAATTGATTTGTTTTTTGAAAAAACATATGCAAGTATAAACCCCAAATATAATGCACCAATTACTTCTACAATTGAACCATAACCAATATGCAATGCTGCAAAGAAAATTGTTGATGCAATTACACCTACGCGTTTAACTAAAAAACCCCTGAAAAATATTTCCTCTGCTGTTGCACGTACTATTGTCAGATAAAGCAGACTATAAAGTCCAAATTGTGAAATAACTAACTCAATTTTTGATAAGTCATTGAATCCCGCATTGTATAACATAACACTGATTATAATTGATGCAATAAACATTGTTAGAATGAGTTTTAGTGTGGTTTTTGCATCATTTTTGAAACCTTTTGTGAAAAAACCAAGATCTACGAGGGCAATTTTCAGACTCTCGCGGGTTGTATGAAGTTTCTGTCTCCAGAAAATAAAGCTAATTGGAAACAGCACCAACAGAACATCAATCAGTATGAATGGTGCTATTTGGAACTCCCCCTATTGTGTTTTCATTTCAGTATAACTGCAGTTTCCGCAAGAAAATCTGTCCTTGTGGTCTGCCATGAAAACTCCGCTTCCGCATTTAGGGCAAATCCTGTTTTTCTTTTTAGCTTTGTCATCTTGTATGTCATAGAGTTTGCCTTTCTGAATTTTTATTCTCTTACGCGGGGCTTTTTTGCCTTTTCTCACAGTAGTTTTTTTCTTCTTTCCCAAGTAATCACCTTTTATTTAATATTACAAATTACTCCTGATTTTTATTTCATTTCAGGTTTTGCTTCCGGTTTTTTTCCTGATTTAGCATCTTCTTTCTTTTCTTTTTTATCTTCTGCAGGTTTAGCATCTTCTTTCTTTTCTTCTGATTTCTTTTCAGTTCCTGCTTTAGGTTTTGAGGGTTCCTCTTTTACTTCTTTTTTCTTTTCAGAATGTCTTTTTACTTTGTATGCTAACTCGCTTTTGGATAAACCTTCTTTGCTTTCATAAACTCTGGATTTTCCTCTGACATAATCTGTTCCAAAGCTATGTCTAACATCGTCAATTATCACGAGTTCTGAGTCTGCATTGCATAATGCTGCAATCTGTTCTCTAAGTTCTTTCCGCGAAGGAGTTGTTTTTGCTTTGTTGATTTCAAATTCTATTTCTTCTCTGTGGAGAAGTGGATTCTTCTGTTTACTAACAATATTAACTTTCATAATGTATCACCTAAAAATCTATTCATTTATCTGCTTAGCTGTAATGCATATTTCCCTCTGGATGTAATTCCCATTTTGTTTGCAATTTCGGAATTTTCAGGGTTCATAATTACAACATACCCACGCCAAAATGTTGTGAATGTTATGCCTTCGCAGTTGGGGCATTTCTTAAGGTCCTCAACAACCAACCTGCATGTTCTGCATGCTTTTTCTTTGCCCATTATAGCCCTCCTTAGTTTTCTTCCTCTTTATTTTTATCTTTTGGTTTGGTTTCAGTTTTTTTCTTTGCTTTTTCTTTGTCATCCATCTTAAGCCATTCATCCTTTCCCAGGAATGGCTGTCTCATTGTTAAACCAAGTTTTGAGTTTGAAATATTGTCTTTGAATGAAATTGTAACAACTCTTGCTAATACAACATCATTAACTGTTAATTTCTTTTTTGTTTTCTTACCGATAAAGCCCGGAAGCTTTGGATCATAGTTTATGTAATCATCCATAATCTGGCTTACGTGAATTAAACCTTCAACAGGCCCCACTCTTACAAAAGCACCAAATTCAGTTGTTTCTGTTATTATTCCTTCTGCAAGTTCGTGCATTACTGGTTTGTAAACTAACATTGATATTTCTGCACCATAATATGCAGCACCGTCTCCGGGAATTACACGACCTTGGCCAACATTACCCACTTCAGTAACTGCAACTACAACTCCCATGTCTTCATCTACAATTCCTTCATATTCTTCCTGTGTCATTTTCAGGATTACTTCGTCCAGTTTACCGCCAAGTTCTTTGGGGGGGACTCTTACAGTGTCTTGTATTTTGTAAAGCACATACACTTAAATCAGCTCCTCATATTCACTCCAAATCAATATATTTTTGCTTCCTCAGAAAGATTATCTTGTTGTTAACGCTTTTTATCCTTTTTCTTAGCTCTTTGTCATTTGTAGCTATTATTGCCGTCTGTGAGAGCATTTCAAGTGCTAAATCCGCATTTTTAGCTTCACATTTCACAATTTTAACACCATTTTTGTTCATAATCTCCTTTATCAGCATTATTTGTCTTTTCTTTTTTTCATCTCTTTTACTTATTTCATCTAATTCTTTCATTATTTGTGCAGGGACAATAAATTCAACATCCCCCAATTTATTCTTAATTTCTGTAAAAACATCAACTTTGAATTCAATTGCATCCAACAAAATACTTGTGTCAAGCGCAATCTTATTTACTGATGCCGTAAGCAACCAACCTCCAGAATGTTTTGTCTCTTTTGCTTATTGCAACTTTCTGATTTTTTTCAATTATTACTGAATTTTTTAATTTCATATCAATATCATCTTTTTTTTTGTTAGTGACATTACCAACCGCAGTTAGCGTGCCTACAGTCAAAACTAATAAATCACCAATTTTAATTTCCTGATCAACTTTTTCAATAAGTCTCTCAAAGAAATGAACCTCGAGTGTTATATCTTTTGTTGGTTCAGGAACTGTTCCTGTTTTTGCAATCACTTGCCCGCGCATTCGGTCATTTTGTGTAACACTTGGATCTAGCAAAGTCCCAATTGCAATAAGTCCCCCCTCTTTTGCATCTTTCAAAAGTCCATTTTCTGCACTTACACTTACAACTTTTGTTGACATTTTACCTGATTCAAAACCTGGTGTGATTTCAATTTCATCATTAGGTTTAATCATTCCCTGCATTATCGCACCGCCAATTACCCCGCCTTTTAATTCCCCAGGTTTAGTACCTGGCTTATTAATATCAAAACTTCTTGCGCAGTACATTTTCAAAGGTAAATTTTCCTTGAACTCAGGAGTTTTAATTACCTTTTCTATTGCCTCAATGAGCAAATCAATATTCCCTCCAAAATTTGCTGAAATCGGAATTATTGGTACGTCTTCATATCCTTCTGTTTCTAAAAATTTCTTAATTTGTTTATAATTTTTTTCAGCATCTTCTTTGCTTACTAAATCAACTTTATTTTGTGCAACAATAATGTTTTCAATTTCACTAATTTTCAAAGCAGTTAAATGCTCCCGTGTTCTTGGTTGCGGGCATTCTTCATTTGCAGCAATTACAAGTATTGCGCCATGCATTAATGCTGCACCGCTTAACATTGTTGTCATTAATGTTTCATGACCTGGTGCATCAACAAAAGAAACTTTTCTTATTTTTTCTGCTTTTGAACTGCATTTTGGACATATTTCCTTGCTTGTGTATTTTTCAAAATCTTTACATTTTGGACATTTGTAAAAAGTTGTATCTGCATAACCAAGTCTTATAGAAATTCCACGCTTCAGTTCTTCCGAATGCGTGTCAGTCCATTTGCCTGTGAGCTGTTGTGTTAATGATGTTTTACCATGATCAACATGTCCAACCATGCCTATGTTTACGACTGATTGCTCTCCAGAATTTTCTTTTTTCGCACTTGTCTTTGCTTCTTTTTTTGCTGCCATGAAATTTACCTGTTTTAATTTAAACTATTTTTCTGCTTTTTCTTTTACTTCTGCTTTTTCATATCTTTTTTTGTTTCATCTGTTTTTACATCTTTCTTTTCTTCTTTTTTCTTTTCAGGTTTAGCATCTTCTTTTTTCTCAGCTTTATCTTCTGTTTTCTCTTCAGTTCCTGCTTCAGCTTTTTCTTCTTTCTTTCCAAGTAACATGTCAATATCCGCATCACCCATTTTTGTTATAATAACATTCAATTGGCTGATGTTTTCGTTTATTTCGTTACCTCGCACACTGATTCTTTTCCTTTGCCCTTTTGATGTGGGATTGAAGCCAGTACCTTTTGAAAGCAAAGCTCGTTTTCTTCCAGTTCCTGGTAATGTAGGTTTCATTGGGAAACCTTGTTTATCTGAACCTCCAAGAATTTTCACTTTGTAGCCTGAAAGACCAACAACATCAAGTGAAACTTCGTCTCCGACTTTGCTTCCTATGAACACAGGGGTTTCTGTTTTTTTACTGTATGCTTTGCCTGTTTTTGGATTTGAAATCACGATATTCATCTACTCACCTTCATCTTCTGTAATCTCTTTTGATTCAATTTCTTTCATTTCTTCAAGTAATTCCCGCTCTTCAGCGTTTAAATAAATTTTATACTTATCAAGTTCTGAAAACTGATTTTTTGGAATGTATGCATAAAGCACATCTTTCTCAAAAATATTTCTTCCGACATTTCCTTTTTCTATTGAGACTGCAACTTCATCATTTTTTTCTGCAATCTGAACTTTTTCATTATTTGCTTCAATTTTTTTAACTAAACCAACAATTTTTCCTTTATTTAGCACTTTAACTCCTGGTCTTAATCTGCCTGCAATTATTTTCACTCCAACAACTGCAGGTTTATTGTTCCTGAAAATAAAGCCAGGTATTATATTGAATTTTGCGGGAAGTGTAAGTTCTTCAAGTTTTTGCTTTTTTAGCGCTTCTTGCTGCTCTTTTGTCCATACCTGATAATCTTCTATCAATTTATAGATGACATTCCCTTTAAATATTTTCACGCCTGTTTTTTCAGCGTCTTTCATTAACTCATCATCAACCTTTACATTAAATGCAAAAATAACTCCCTTAAAACAATCCTTTTCACGCACTGCATTAGCTTCAATAATTTCACGTCTTGTTACATCCCCGACGTTTGCACTCTTAATAGTTAAACCTTCATTTTCAAGCAACTTTGTTAATGCTTCCAGTGAACCAAGCGCGTCTGTTTTGATTATTGCCCCCAATGCTTCACATTCAATTTTAACACATCCAAGCTCTTCACAAATTATATTTTTCTCATCTCCCTGCTGTTCAACCATTACAGGTGAACCTGCTAATGCAGAGTCTAAATTTGGTGCAACAATTTTAACACCAACTGCAGCATAAACTTCATCAACTTTGTTGAATTTGTCTTTTGATTCACGGATTTCTTCCATTGGTTTTGGTTGCAATAATGCTCTGATTTTTGTTTCAATAACTCCGTTCTTTCCCACAAGAACAATTCTGTCTGAAACTTTTAAATTTCCCTGATAAAGAATCACATCAATTGTAGTTCCCAAACCTTTCTCATCTTTCACTTCAAGAATTGTGCCTTTTCCAATTTCGTTTTCACCAATATCTAATTTTTTCCCTAAAAATTTCTGGCTCAATCCTGCTAAAAACATTAATAATTCCGGCAAGCCTTCTCCTGTCATTGCAGAAATTGGAACTATTGGAATTTCCTTTGTCAAATCTCCGCATCTGTCATATCTTTCACTATTGAAACCGCGTGAGTGTAACTGTCCGACAATTTCATAAATCTGCTTATCCAAAAATTCTTTAACCTCTTTATTCTGCATTTCAATATTTTTCAGAACTTCACCGTCTCTTGAAACCCAACCCTGAATTTTGTCAATTTTGTTTGCTGCAACTATGAAAGGTGTTTTATATACTTTAAGAATTTCAATTGATTCAAAAGTCTGCTTCTGTGCTAATTGATTAACATCAATAATAAGCACAGCCAAATCTGCAATTGAACCCCCGCGTTTTCTTAAGTTTGTGAATGCTTCATGTCCCGGAGTGTCAATGAAAAGCAAACCGGGAATTGTAAGTTTAAATCCAAATTTAGCAATCATTTTACTTGAAATTTTTTCAATTGCTTCAATTGGAACTTCTGTTGCACCAATATGCTGTGTTATATTTCCCGCTTCTTTCTGGACTATGGCAGTGCCTCTTATTTTGTCCAGGAATTTGGTTTTACCATGGTCTACGTGACCAAGCACTGTAATAATTGGCTTTCGAATCATTGCCATCACCAAAAATAAACGAAAGAAATCAAACTCTGCTGAATTTTAATTTTTCACAGCTATTGTCATAGCTGGAAATTTCCCCAGGCCTGAAAAATCTTTCAATTTCTGTTTTTGCTGTTTCCAAAGCATCAGATGCATGAAGTATGTTTTCCTGAATTTCATTTGGTGAAAATTCATTTCTTATTGTGCCTGCTTCTGAACCATCTGTTTTTCCCGCAATGTTTCTTACAGTGTCAACTGCATTTTCGCCTTCTAACACAACTGTAATTACAGGTGAGAGTTTCATAAAGTCAGTTAATTTTGGATAGAACTTTTTGTCTTTGTGATGTGCATAATGTTCAGCCAGAATTTTATCATCCAGCTGAATCATTTTCATTGCAACAATCTTCAGACCCCGGTCCTCAAATTTCTGCAATACTTTGCCAACAAGACCTCTAAGAACGCAATCGGGTTTTAATATGACGAATGTTCTTTGCGTTCCCACGTAGTCACCTACTTTTTTCCCTTTGCTTTTTTTCTTTTTTCAGTTCTTCTTGCTTTTTTCTTAACTTTCTTGTCGTCAACTTTCTTTATTCTTGTTTTCTTTTCAGTTTTGACAACTTCTTTCTTTACTTTATCAATGCCTCTCTCAATTTTCTTGACTTTGTGATACTCTTCAGTCCATCTGACTCTTCTTGATTTTCTTTTAAGCACAAGCATATTTTTCTCGCACTTTGAAGTGCAGAAAAAATACACTGTACCGTCTTTTTTAACATACATCTTTCCTGTTGCTTTCGGAAATGGTTTTCCGCAAAAAGTACAATCCGCCATTTTAACACCTACTTTGCTTTTATCTCCTTTGCTTCTCTTTCAGTGTTCAGCAGGATTACAACATCTCCCTTTTGAACATTACCTTTTACATTTCTTCGTTTAACTCTGCCTTTTTCCGGTCCGTCAAGAATTCTGCACATAACTTGCACAATTTCTCCGTGAACTCCGGTTCTTCTGACAATATTCACAACTTCCGCGGGTGTTCCTGTTTCATTATCTGCCATTGTGTCACCCTTACTTATTCAGTTCCTTTAGTTTTTTCTGAATGTCCTGAAGTTCCTTTTTTGCATCGCCTTCATCAAGCACTGCAACTGCAGATGTGCCGACTTCAATCCCTGCACTTACACCAAGGTCCTTTTTTGTAGGAACATAAGTGTATGCGATGTTTTTCTCATCACAGAGCAAAGGAATGTGCATTGCAATTTCAGCAGGACTTATGTCTTCTGCCAGAATAACTAGTTTTGCAGTTCCTCTTTCCACTGCTTTGGTTATTTCATTAATTCCCATCTTTATTTTGCCCTTTTTTTTGAGCTTAGTTACTAGAGCCAGCTGTCTCTCAGCCAGTTCTTTAGGTACTGAAAATTTAACAAATTCAGCCATTACGATCCCTCCAATTACGTCATTGGGCCTCGCATGAATGCAAGAAAACGCCAATAATATATTAGTATATATTCTGAGAGCTAAGCTTTATAAAACTACTTTGAAGCCCCTATTTATGAGTAAATCTGAGCTTCAAGCGATTTCCTTCTCTTCCATCAACGCGGCAATAACCAGTTCTGTCCAAGAAAAGGTGTGAATCTACTGGCTCATCCAGAACTGAGATTTCAGTTGTCCCGAGAATTTCAGTATTATCAATTAGCCATACTACAACATCTGCAGAATCTAAAATCCATGAAACTATTGGTTTATTTTTAATCACACCCGAACTAACATACTCTGCACTAATTCCAAAATCGCCAATTTCCTTAATCCTAACATTATACGCATTTCTCAATCTCACTAATGTATTTGGTTTCAAATTTTTTGTTTCTTCTATTGAAATAGTGAATCTTTGTGTTCCCTGCTTTAATGAAACATGCCGTCCTGAGATTTCAACTTCTGTCTCAGGGCAAAAATCAACATCCATAAATCCAGGCTCTCTGATAAATGGATATCGTGTGACTTCCCCAATACTGTCTTTATTTAATGCAATTAAAGTATCCATACTCACAGTTGTATCCGAACTTTTAATTCCAACTTCTAAAATCATTTTTCTTAAAGTTTCAGCAGTAAAACCGCGTCTTCGCAAAGCACGTATTGTTCCAATTC
This sequence comes from Candidatus Iainarchaeum sp., assembly GCA_043808155.1. Lineage (GTDB taxonomy): Archaea > Iainarchaeota > Iainarchaeia > Iainarchaeales > JAZDFD01 > JAZDFD01. The sequence continues at coordinate 68,858 of JAZDFD010000028.1, read as the reverse complement.
TCGGGTCGTCCCACCCAGTGTATTCTCCCTGTGCAATTCCTTCTGAAATTTTGGAAGTGCTTAAAACAATTCCCTCCAAACTAATGCGCCCAGTATGGAAACAATGGGGATATTCCCATTCCAAATATTCATACATGAACTCCTGCTTTGTTTTATTCTGCTCATGTTCCTGCCCGCGAATAATAAGCGTAACTCCTAATCCATGGTCATCAATTGCAGAAGCAAAATTATAACTCGGCCAGACATACTTTCCTGACACGCGTGGATGTACTGGTTTATCAACAATCTTAGCTGCCCACCAGTCACGCACACTCGGATCTTTATTATGCAAATCAGTTTTAATTCTCAGAACAGCTTCCCCTTCTTTTAACTGATGTTTCATCATTTCATCAAACATTTCTTTCTGTTCTTTCACTTCTTTTTCTCTGCAGGAACATGGAATCTCTTTTGTGATTTTCTTACGCCATTCTTCTGAATCGCAATCGCACACATATGCTTTGCCCATGTCAATAAGCTTTCGCATATAATCATAATAAATATCTAATCTATCTGACGCAAAATAAACTTCATCAATAGTAATTCCTAGCCATTCCAAATCTTCCCTGAAAATTTTTTCTGCATCATCAATTGACTTTTTTATTTTTGGATCTGTGTCATCTAATCTCAGAATAAATTTCCCGCCATACTTTCGCGCATATTCATGTGAAAGAATTGCAGCTCTTGCACTCCCTAAATGAAAAGGCCCGTTCGGATTTGGGGCAAAGCGTGTTACAACTTCTTTTTCCTGCGCCCATTCCAATTCAGGAAGGCCTTCTTCTTTTGCTTTAGGTTTTAATTCATAACTCCCTTCAAGTGCATTATATTTTGCTTCAATTTCATCAAAACTTTGTGCATTAATTTGTGCAACAACCTTCTCAATAATTGGCATAATTTTAACCATGTCTATGTCTTTATGCAGTGCCTTAACTTTTCCCAGAACTGCTTTTTTATCTGCCTTGCCTTTGTGTAAAAACGCATTTTTAACTGCGTATCTGTAAGCATCAGTCTTTATTTCATCAAGTTCCATGGTTATGCACCTCTAAAAACAAGATTTTACTTTAAAGATTTTTTCCCTGCTGCCAGCATTTTTCAAAGTAATGGTTCAATGCATTTGCCATTGGTTTATTGTCGTTCCAAATTACAAAATGATATTCCGGAGCAGTTTTGTTAAAATCACTAAGCGCCATTACAACTTTTTTGTCATCAAGAATAAAAGCATTAATTCCGTGTTTGAAATGTTTTACATCCATTTTACCTTTCCCACAGTTCTGAGCAGGGCATTTATTTACTGAATTCAGAAATTTCAAGTCTATATTTTTGCTTTTAGCTTTCTCAATGGACTCTTTCAAAATCTGATGATCATCACTAATTGCTGCAAACCCAGTAATACTATTTTTAGTATTTGCAATTTCCTGACTTAAAATTCTTTCAAAATCAAAACTATCCTTAACTTTCATTATTTTTTCCCCTTGCGTATCCCCTATAATTCCGATACCTGCAATCAAAGCCTTCATTGTCTGTGCATTATCCTCAATTTTTTTAAAATCATCTTTTTTACGCTCAACAAGAGTATCAATTGCAGTGGCTCTGTCAATAACCCTGTATCTTTTAGGTCGTCCCTTGATTTCAATTGCCAGGCCTCTTCTAACAAGCCTGTCTAAAACATCGTAAATTCTTGTTTTCGGAACCTGAGCACGTCTGCTTATTTCAGGTGCTTCAATTTCATCAAATTTAAACAGCGTAACCAGTGTTTTTGACTCGTATTCTGTCAGCCCTAAGGTTTCTAAGAATTTGCTTATCACTGGGTCACTCATGATTTCACCAAATTAACTCTTAATAGTATAATGATATATATTTTAGTATATAAAGTTACTGCACCCAGTTATTTAATTAAAAATGTTATTCAAATCCAATTGCAGCATAGCCCACAACACTTGAAAAATCCCCTGAAACCTTACCAGAGGTGGAATATTCAATAATCCGCCCCTTGTTACACCTCTCGCCACTCTGGCAATAATAATACTGCATTGCAGAAACAATAGGTGAGGCACCACAAATACTCATATTTTTTGACTTAACAGCATTATAAAACCCATAAACATCCATTGTTTCAATGTATTTTATTGCCTCAAAATCCCTGTTTTCCGTCTCTTCCTGGTCTAGAAAATGCGAAAAATCCGAACTCACAACCATGCCAAAATCATATTTTTTTGAAGCATTGGCAAGTATTTCTCCCAGATGTTTCAGTTCTCTCAAATCATCTGTTGCGATTGAAATAGCCACAATATCAAAATCATTTTTAAATAAAACCTGTAAAAAAGGCAGCTGAACCTCTATTGAATGTTCCCCGATATGTGACAATTCATCTAATTCACCAATTTCATCTGCAATAATCCTGCTCAATTCCACATTTACTTTAACTTGTCCTAATGGAGTTTCCCAAAAATCAGAATTAGAAATTGAAATTCCACTTCCCAATCCTGTGTGATTTGGTCCGAGAAGAACATATGTTTTCTTTTTTTTCAATGCTTTAAATCCCGATGCTGCCACCTGTCCGGAATAAACATATCCTGCATGAGGCACAATAATGACTTTGCTTTTAAAATCAGATTTTTTTGTTTTTGCAAAAAAAGTATTAATCTCTTTTAACAGTTCATCCTTATTTGATGGATAAAACTGACCTGCAACAACTGTTTCCCGTGAAGTCATAAAAGAAATAGGGCGTATCTTTATTTATTCAGTTATCTTTTCCCAGAGTATTTTCCGCCTTTATTTTTTTGGAATTTGCCTCTTCTCTGGAATTCTCTGCCTGTTCCGCGTTCCTTAAGTTTTATTTCATCACTTTCTTTCATTTGATATTCAAATTCAGGTAACTTGTCTTCAAATTCAGCATCTGTTTTTATGTCGCCTCTTGCTTTTAAAATTTCTCTTGCAAGAAGCCAGAAAACAAGTGCTAAACTTTTTCGTCCCTTATTGTTTATGGGAATAATAAGATCTACATTTTTCAGACTATTATTTGTTGAAGCAAGTCCAACAACCGGAATTCTAATTGCAGATGCTTCCTCAACTGCCTGATTGTCTGAATCTGGTTCCGCAACAATAATAATTTGTGGTTCAATAAAAATTCTTGCCTGAGGATTTGTAAATGTGCCGGGAACAAATCGCCCGGTAATTGATTGTGCACCAACAAATTCTGCAAATTTATTTGCAGGTGTCTTGCCATATAATTTTCTGCTCACAACTGCAATTCTCGCAGGATCATATTTCGAAAGAAATTCTGCAACAAATTTTATTCTCTCATCAATTGTTTCAACATCCAGCACTTTGAGACTGTCCTTTCTGCTTTTGAAAATGTATCTGTTCATGTCTCCTGATTTGAATTTTGTGCCAATATGACAACCTGTTTTCAAATATTTTTCTATTGGAACCAATGTTTTTTCTGCCATGTTATCGCCTTTATACATTATATTTCATTATGTCGTCTATGAGTTCTGCATGTGAAAATAATATTCGTCTGCAGCAGTATCTTTCAATTCCCAGTTCATCAAGAACCTTTTTTGGAGTTTCTCCTGCTTCAACTCTTTTACTGAACTCCTCGTAGGCATCGCTCAGAACTTTACCACAACTAAAACATCTTACTGGTACAATCACAACAATCACCTTATCTTTTACTGCTCTGTTTTTTCTTTCTTGCCTTTTTACCTAATGGTTTCTTTGGTTCTGTTCTTCTTGAGTCATCTACAAGAAGATGTCTGTCATATTTCATAAATTTTTCTCTGAGTTTCTTGTCTTTAGTGTGCTCAACAAGTGCCTTTGCAATAGCACTTCTTGTAGCAACTGCCTGCCCCATAAATCCTCCGCCTTTGACATTAATTGAGATGTCAATATCATTCATGGCATCTCCTGCGAGAGTAACGGGTTCAGATATTAATTCATTAACATAATAGGGTGTAACCAAACTGAGAGCTCTTTTATTAATTTTTATTTTTCCTGTGCCTTTAGTCACAACAGCTCTTGCAACTGCTTCTTTCTTTTTTGCTTTTGTGTCAATAACTCCGCGTTTCTTGATTTTTCTTTTTTTTCTCTTAAACGGAGCTGTTTTCATATTGTCTATTTGTTCATCAGCCATTTCATTTACCATTTTTACCATTTTGCACCCATTGCTTTTGAAATATCTTCTAAAGATTGATAGTTTCTACTTTTGTTTTTCGCATTTTCAATTGTTTCGAATTTTTTACCTTTAAGTTCTTTAGGAATTCCAATGTAAACTCTTGTTTTTCTTAATGCAATTCGCCCTCTGCTGCTTCTCATTGGAAGCATTCCTTTGATTGCATATCTTAAAATTCTGTCAGGCATTCTGCTGAATTTCGGACCTTTGTGAGGATTTCCTTTTGCAGTCATACTGTCTCTTCTTTTGTATCTTTCAAGTGCTGCCTGTTGCGTACCAGTAATAACTGCTTTTTCAGCATTAACTATTGTAACTGATTCGCCTGCCAGCGCTTTTTGTGCAACAACTGTTGAAAGTCGTCCTATTACAAGATTAGTTGCGTCGATTTCCATAATAACACCTTACTTAACAATCATAATTTTTGAGGGCTTTACTTCCTTCTCCAAAAGTTCCATTAATGAATATGTTTTTCCATTTTTCTGAATTGCATTTTTTGCTTTTTCACTAAATTCTAATGCAGCTACTTCTGCTTTTGTTTCAATATTCCCATAACCCAGAACTTTTCCTGGAATTAAAAATATTTTGTCTGTGTTTTTCTTTGCTAATTTTTCAAGTCTCCATAAATTTATACTTGGTCTGATTCTTCTTGGTTTTGAAATGATTTTAGCAATCTCTAACCAAATCTTCTGCTTCCTTTTTCTTGAAGCTTTTTCAAGTTCTGCAATTATTATTTTTGTGCTTATTTTTGTTGTTCCGCGTCCCATTGTTCGTCACCAATTAATTTTCATCATCTAGTGCAGGAGGCAGGATTCGAACCTGCGGAGGCACTAAGCCACGGGATTTCCCATGATTTTAATGACTTCATAATAACATCTTAAGTCCCGCCCATTTAACCACTTTGGTACTCCTGCATATTATTTAACAGCTTTTTTTAACTCCGTTATTTTTTCTAATAAAATATTTGCTGCTTCATCCATTATTTCTGCTGCGGATAATGAACCTGTTGGTTCTATCATCATTATGAATGAACTATCATCATAATCCAGAACTAATGTATCGTCTTTTGAGACATCTCTGCATTCACCGCATAATATGCAATTGTACGGATCCTTAAGTATAACTTTTTTTGATTTAACTTCAAGAACATTTTTTGGGCATATTTTTGCTGCTTCGTCTGCATAATCTGAAGCTTTTGTGTTTTCAATTTTTGGGACATTGTAAAAACTTACAATTGCAGGCTGCCATTTAACATGCTCTTCACCAGTTCCCATTACTGCGTCCATTTCAAGTTTTATTGATTGTCCTTTGTTAAGCTTAAGCAAAGGAACTTTTTTTGCAACTACTTCTATTGCTGGGTCTGTAGATTCTATGTCTCTGCTGTAAACAATTCCCGGACCTTCTTTATCAAGCATAAGTTTTACTGAGTCACCTTTTTTATACATCTTAAGGTCTGTTTTAATTGGTAAAAGTCCCAGTCTGTGTGCAAGATATTCATCAAACACTACTGAAGAATTATCATAAATCGAAACTTTCTCAATTGCCAAAGTCGGAACATCTTTCATTATTGTTCTTCGAATGCTATTCATAAATGCAGCATTTGTTCCTTTAACAAGTAACTTTATTACTCCTTTTTTTTCTTCAAGCTTTTTTATATTCATAAAAATTCCCCTACTTTTTCTTTCCTCTGTATCTTTTCTTCTTTCTGCATCCGTCATGCGGTGATGGTGTTACATTTTCAATATTTCTTATTCTGATTCCGTTTCGTGTAAGACTTCTTATTGCAGCTTCCGAACCCTGTCCAGGACTTTGAGGTTTGTTTCCTCCAGCACCACGCACTTTAACATCTACTTCTGTTATGCCTTTTTCTCTTGCTTTTTCTGCAAGTATTTCTGCAATTTTCATTGCAGCATAAGGACTTCCTTCTTTGTGCTGTGCTTTTACAACTTGCCCGCCGGTACATTTTGCAATTGTTTCTGAACCTGTTACATCTGTCAGCAACATAATTGTATTGTTGTGTGATGCATAAATGTGTATTATTCCGAAAGCCATTATTTCACTTCCTCAGTTTCTTCATCTGATTCATTTTCTTCCTTAACTTCAATATCTAATTCTAACTTTTCTTCAATATCGTCTTTTACTTTTACCTTTGTTTTCCCTTCTTTAGTTTCTTTTGTTGCTGTGCCTTTTGCAGTTGCTTCTTTCTTTTCAACGCCTTCTTTTGTTTTAGGGAGTGATTCTTCCATCTTTTTTGCAACATCCCCGAATTCCATTTTCTTTTCTGCCTGTGTTTTTACTTTCTTTTTATCATCAAAGAATAATTCTTTTTTGTGATATGCAATTTTTCCTTCTTCATCTTTCTTTACTAAGTATGAGGGCCTGTCAAGTTTTTTTCCATCCACTGAAATATGTCCATGAACAATGAACTGACGTGCCTGCGTTGGTGTAGCTGCCAGTCCTTTTCTCCAGACTATTGTTTGTAATCTTCTTTCAAGAAGACTGTCACTTTTTAATGATAAAATATCATCTAATGCGGCTTCTCTGCTCAAAAGTCCTAATTTATTTAAACTTCCAAGTAGTTCCTTTTCCCTCTTTAATCTTTCTTCAAGAGGTAATGCAAGTAAATTTCTTGCGTTTTTTCTTTTTCGTCTGAGAGTTGTTTCAGATTTCCAAAGCTCACGCTTGTTTTTCAGAGCGTACTTAGCTTTAATTATTCTTTCTTCATCCAACCTGGTTTTGTCCCAAGGTTTTGCTGGTGTATCATAGTGTTTGTGTGTTTTCTTTGGGTCGCCCATGTTAATCACTCTTTTTACTTTCTATCTTTTTTATGAACTCCGACTGTTCCGCCTTTTCCTCTGTGTGTTGATTTTGTTTTCTGTCCTCTTACAGGCAGTCTCCAAACATGTCTTAGTCCACGGTATGATTTGATTCCGCTTAATCTCTGCAAATCTTTTCTTTTTGCAAAATCTAATTCATTCATTACCAACTGTTTGGTAATTCCGTCGTCAAAATCTTTTCTCCTGTTAAGTGTCCATTCTGGTAACTTATATTTCACAGGATTAAGTACAATGTCCTCCAATTTAGAATCCATCTCTTCAGGAAGATCTCCTAATCTTGTATCATTGCTAAGTCCTGCTTCTTTTAAGAAAATTTCAGTCACAATTTTTGCATATCTGTGATTAATTCCCTTAAGTCCTATTAATGCTCTTGCAATTTTTAATCTGCCGTTCAGATCTTTATTTGCAATTCTGACAATATATCTGATGTCTTCTCTTGTGTCTTCAACAGCTTTTCTGTCTTCTGCAGGTTTCTTTTCTTTCCCTGTTGGTTTCTCTGGTTTGCCTTTCTTATCGCCCATGTTATCACTTCATAAGTTTAATAATTTCATCATGTTTAGCATCTTTTTTAATATCTAATTTTTTATTTGTTGGAAAAAGATGTCTTAAATTACATTGTTTCCTTTTTATGTCTGTACCGTCAATAATTGCAAATCCTGTTTTTTCATCAATACTTACAATTACTGCTTGTTTACCTGCTTCTCTTCCGCGGGTTTTCAAACAAATTCTTCCTATTTCAATTCCCGCCATATTATCACTTTCTATTAACTATAACATCCACATATTTTTTTCTTTTTAAATTAACATCATTAATATCCTTAACTTCAGAAATTACTTTTGCTGAATCTTCCATAACTGCTTTTCTGCATTTTGTGCAAAGCACACCACCGAAAATAACCGAAGGCCTTTTCTGAGTTTTACTTAATTTAGAAACTTCTGCAACACCTTTGCTGTGTGCAGTTCCGTGTAATATTCCCCTGCATATTGCACAGTGGTGTTTTGAAGATTTCTCTCTGCAATATGAAATTTTAACTTTGCCTCTGATTGTTCTTGTGAACTTTTTTTTCATTGTCATTTCATGTGGTTTTGTCATTATTGTTCACCTTTTATTTTTTCCAATGCATTAAATATAAATCCTAATGCCAGTCCGGTTATAAGCGAAATTAAAACATACCATCCAATCCAGTTTGTTTGCTCATAAAATTTTATTGACCAATTTTCTCCAAACCAGGGAATCTGAATCGGAAGATCAATTACTGCAGTACTATACAAATACCCAAGACCCCAAAATGCAACAATGTAAACAGGAAATGTAAACATCATCATTCTCATTGAACCCTGCATCATTTCGTTTGTTACTTCAAGCATTTCTGTCTGGATTCTTTGCAGTTCTGCTTTTGATTTCGCGTCTTCTTTGCTCACTAACTCCTTAATTTTTGCCTGTTTTTCTTTCATAACTTTTTGCTGTTCCTTCATTTTCTTTGGATCAACAAACTTTCTCCTTACTATCTGCGATACTACTGCTAAGCACATTGCAACCAAGGCAATCTCTAGCATAACATCAAAAAACACCATTAAAACACACTCCCAAAAATCCCAAATTTGGTTAAAAATCGGTATATTTGCGTATTATTTAGGGTTACCATAGTTTTATTAATATTGTCCATAGCCGAACGCCCGCGAGGCTCAATCCTCGAGCTTGTGTGTCTTTCGGTAGCACTGTTTTTCCCATCACTTACGTATTTCATCCAAAAAACCTCTTGAATAAGGGATTTGTTTCCATTAGCTGCTCCTTAGCAAGCTCTTCATAAAGTCTGTAAACAATACCAACTGTCAGCAAAATTCCTGTTCCTGATGACAAATTATTCAGTGTCATATCTCCGAAGCCTGCTAATAATGCAACAAATATTGAACCAATAATCACAATCGGTGGAATATATCTGTCAAGAACCTGCCTTATGATTCTGCTGTCTCTTCTGAATCCCGGGATGTACATTCCGCTTCCGCTTAACTGCTTTGAAACTGCTTCTGCACCCTGACCGCCCATTTCAACCCAAAATTTACCGAAAATAATACATGATGCAATCAAAATAACCATGTAAATGAGTGCATGGAATAAATCACCTGACATGAAGAACAATCCCTGCATGCCTTCTGCACCAACTCTGTCAATTATATCTGCGAACAAACCATATGGTGCTGTTGTATAATAAGCTAAACCACCCATTACCCATCCGATTCCTTTACCAATCAGTGGAAGATCAAGTTCTGCACTCATTAATGACCACCACTGGAAATTTGCAAATAATGCAACTGCTAAAATAACAGGAATATTTGAAACATAAAGCAGCTTAACAGGGAATCTTCCGCCAGTTCCTTTTCTGCCCATTGTTATCGGAATATTCACATGCATTCCTTCTGCAAATACAATTATTAAGAAAATTGCAATTGCAATCAAGATTGGAATTAAAATAACAAAATTAACTCCTGTTGCAAGACTTCCAATGAATTGTGAAATTGCCCCGCCAGGATCTCCTGCAATAAGCGGAGGTCTCAAAACCAACCACAAGAAGCTGCCTGTAACTCCACCTGCAATAAACAATCCAACTCCTGAACCAATACCGTATTTTGAAACTAATTCATCTAAGTAAAGTAAAATTATTGAACCAAGTGCAACCTGCGCAACCACAATTAAAAACATCCCTTCAGATGGTTCAAGCATACCTGATGCAACGTAAATCACACCTTCAAATAAACAAAGTGCAACTGCAAATAATTTTTGCAGACCCTGAAATCTTGCTTTATCTTTTGGCTGTGACAAATCAATGTCAATGATTTTTCCACCAACAAGTAACTGCAAAATAATTGATGACAAAACAATAGGGCTGATTCCTGCAGTAATTAATGTTCCGATATTACTTGCAAGAATAATCTGGAGATTTGTAAGTTCATCTCCTCTCACACCTGCTAAACCAATAAGTGTAATATTTCCCATTATATAAAACAAAAGTAAAACAAGACCTGTCCAGATAAGTTTTTTCTTAAGTGGAACTTCCTTCACAGGCTGCTTTATTTCAGGCAACGCATTGTAAATTGGTTCAAAAATATCCAGTATTCCCACAAAATCACTTCTCGTCCATGTCTGATGTTTCTTCAAAGTCATCGTCTGCTAATTCTTCATCTTGTTCTTCAACGTCTTTGTCTGTTATTTCTTCTTTTAATTTCTCTATTTTTCCGCCTGCCTTTTTAATTATCTCTGCAGCCTTTTTAGTTACTTCAAGATTTTTTACTATTAATTGTTCATTGAGTTTACCTCTGCCCAAAATCTTGTCAAATTTCAATTTCTTTCCGTCAATAATGTATGCTCCTTTTTCCTGTTCAACTTTCTTTGTCAAAACAAGTTTTGGAAGTTTCTCAACAAGATCTGAAAGGTTAATTCCAATAAGTGTTTTCTTAACTTTCAATTTTCCAAATTTCCCAAATGTTTTCCAGTATTTTGTGAATTTATGTTTGTGTGAACCAGCGCGTCCTCTGCCGCCTCTGCAACCTGCACCTCTCTTGTTTTTGGTATCACCTTTTCCGTGAACTCTGTTTCCTCTGAGAGTATTTTTCTTTCTACGTTTTCTTACAACCATAAAGACACCTAAATCATTTTCTTAACTAAAACATTTATATCTGAGGCTCTGTAACCTGCAGCTCCGCCTAAACTATAATTTTTCTTTATCCCCTGTCTCATGTGACCTTTTTTTGGAGGGTGTAATCTGAACACAGGTTTAATTCCGAGTTTTTTCAGTGTAGTTTTTCCTGAAATAACTGCGTCTGCTAAGTCCTTCATTGATGCAAATTTAATTTCCTTCAAAAATTCACTTGTTAATTTCTTTCCTGTTTCTGTTTTACCGCGTTTTGCAAGCATCTTTTCAAGCATTTCTACATTGATTTCACCGTATGTTATAAATGGCTCAACTTTTCGCACCATGTTTTTGTATTGTTTTCCCTCAGGAACAAGAACTGCATGATTAACTCTGTTAAGTCTTAGCATTCCAAGAGTATCCTCTAATTTATCTCTTACTCTGACATTTCCTCTTATTCTTATAACCACATACATAATCATCACTTGTGTTCAAACTTTTTTGCAATGTCATCTGACATTCTCATTTTCCCTGTTTTTGAAAGTGCGTCAACTGCAGCAATAACAAAATTCAATTTTGTTCTTGTGTTGCCTGATGTTTTTGTCCATACATCTTTCAGACCTGCCATTTCAAGCACTTTTTTAATATTGTCACCTGCAACTAATCCAACTCCTTTTGGTGCAGGTATTAATCGCACATGTACTGATGCACATTTCCCTTCAACTTCAAAAGGTACTGAATGCTCGGCACCGCAGGTGCATTCCCAGCTTCCGCAGCCTTTCTTAACTTCTACAAGATTAAGTTTTGCTTTTCTGACTGCCTTTCTCATTGCAGGGAATCTTTCAACATCTTTTGCAGTTCCGTATCCCACATACTTGTTTTTATCACCAACAAGCATTGTAACACGGAATGAAAATTTTCTTCCTGCTCTTACAACTCTGGAAGTTTTCTTAAAGTCAACCATTTCTTCTTCAAGGCTCAAAAGTGTATCAACAATTTCCGGTTCAAGTATTTTCATATTTTTAGCAAAGACTTCGTCTAATGATTTGATTTCTTCATTCTGTACCATTTTGCCTAATTTTGTTTTAGCCACCCATTTAATCAGTTCCTGCTCTTTATCTTTCAGCCTTTTGGATTCTCTCTCTTCTGCGGTTTGTCTTCTTCTAACTGCCATATCATCACTCTTTTACATTACTGTTTCCCACAATTTTCTCTTTAGTATTTTGGAATATTTTTGTAATTTCTTTTGGATTTACATTATTTTTAATCATTTTTGAAAACTTTTTGTTAATTTCTTCGCTATCCAATGAATTTGCATAGTTTTCAATATGTTTTCCTGTGATTCTGTCTTCTTTTGGAAGTGCGGTTTCATCAAATGGAATGTCAAGCCCTGCATCCAGTGCACCTTTTAGTGCTGCGAATGGAACTGACATGTGAACAGGTGTTCTAAATCCAATATCTAAAACTGCTTGATTAATTTTTGCTTCTTTTGCGCGCATTCCGCAAAGTAATCCTGTTAAATATGCTGAAGGTATATTTTTGTTTCCTGCCCAGCCATATTTTTTAAGCTGTACTGATGTTGCACTTACAATAACCTTGTCACCGGGTCTCTCATATGCAATAATCTGTACAATTATTCTGCTGTTGGTTTTCCTTACAACTAATCTTGGCTTTCCTGATTTAACTAATGCCAGTCTTTTTTTGTAATTGGTTTTACCATTGCTTCTTCTTTTGAATTGAACATCGTATGTTGCTTTGTTTGCCATAATTTATCACTTCTTAAGTATTGCACTACCCGATTTCGTACGGGTGCTCCGAGTTATGTGTGGTTTTTCGTTTTGCTCAAAACCACGGTAATAATTTTCTTCTAAATTCATAATCATCACTTCTTAAGTACTGCGCTTCTCACGTATTTTCTACCTTTGTAATATCCGCCTTTTATTCTTCTGTAAATAGAATGGTAATTTGCTTCTGCAACTGCTTCAGGGTTTTCTGTTTTAAGTTTTTTAAGTTCATCTCTTTGTGCACGGACTGTTTTAATCCACTTTTTCTTTCTATGTGTTCTTGCATTAACTTTTCCTTTTCTTTTACCTTTTCCTTTTTTCAGACCTTTACTTTTCTTTTCAGCTAATAAACGTGCATGGCCGTGGCTTTGTGCCTGCACTCTTCTTTTCTTGATTACTCCGTCTGCAACTAAAGCTCTTACATCATCTTTTGTAATAACTTCTGCAACATTCCCAACTTCTTTAGGGTCAATCCATATTCTGGTTACGCCCACGTTAAGAACATCTGCGGCTAATCTCTTTACTTGGTCTAGTTTCATTCATTTCACCTACCCGATTTCGTACGGGTGCTCCGATTTATGTGTGGGATTTACAATCCCACGGTAATAATTTTTTTTGTAAATCATTTTTTCACCTGTTTAAAATACGTAGTCCCATTTCCCTTGCTTTTTTTGCAATTTCAGACCTTTTTTTCTTTCCTACACCTGCTGAAATTCTCAATGCAAATCTTTCTGCATCAATACCGTCCAAATCTCTTGGATTAAATATCATTTTTTCATAATATCCTGAAGGGTGCATAGTCTTTATGAGTTTGCAAGTACCATAACCTGTTCTTGGACTAGTTCCGTTTTCCTGGGTGTCTTTGATATCAATACCACGCGGTTTTCTCCATTTGTCCCATTTTGCGTTACTTTTTCTTCTGAATTTTCTCGAACCAAATCTTCCTCTGAAACTTGGTTTCTTAACTTTCTTTTTAATTAATGCCTGTGCTTTTTTTGCAGCACTGCTTTTTTTAATTGTTTTTTTAGCACCTGGTTTTTTTTCTGCAGTTTTTTTCTTTGCAGTTGTTTCTTTTTTTTCTGCAGTTTTTGTTTTAGTATCTGCTTTTTTTGTTGTAACTGATGTTTTCTTTGCTTTCGTCACTTCTTTTTTATCAGTTTTGTGTTTTTCTGCAGTTGCCATGTTTTCACCCATTATCTTTTCTTTGGTTTTTCAGTAATCCAAATGCCATCTTGAAAAATTCTTTTATCTTTTCCTTTTACTTTTGTTGCAGATTCAATATTTGCCGTAGTCTGACCTGCATTTTCCTTGTTATGTGATCTAACTGTAACTTCTTTCCCCTTAACTTCAACTTTTGTATTAGCCATAATCTTTGCTTTTCTGGTTTTTTTCTCACCTGCAAAGTTGTTTATTTCTAAAAATCCATCTTTAACTGTAACAGTCATTGGAAAGTGTGAATAAATAATTGCGAGCTTATACACATATTCTTCCTGAAGTCCGTTAATCATATTTTTCAAATGAGCCGCTGCTGTTTTCAGCATTGCTGCAGTTTTTTTCTTAGGATATTTTGTGGAAATCTGAACTCTGTTCCCTTCTTTTTTGAAAACTACTCCAATCATATCAAATGTTTTTGTGATTGTTTTATCTCCTTTCTTAACAGTAACTGTCTTTTTCTGAATTTCACATTCAATGCCTTCCGGCACTTCAATTATTTCTTCCACAAATCCTGTTTTCATTCAAAACACCATTAATAAATATAAGCTAATAATCTGCCCCCGACATTGGATTCCTTTGCTTCTTTATGTGTTAATACACCCTCTGGTGTTGAAACAATCAAAATTCCAACATCCTTTGAAGGTAAATATCTTTTTTCAAATTTTTCAAATCCATCTTTCTTAACTGCATATCTTGGCTTTATTGCTTTACAATCATTAATTTTTCCTTTAAGTTCTATTTTGTAAATACCTTCTTGTCCGTCATCTATGAATTCATAAATTCCGATGTATCCTTTTTTTTGCATAACTTCTAAGATTTTTCCCAGAAGTTTTGATGCAGGTCGAAATATACATTCTTTTTTTGAGGCAATGTCGCTATTCTTAATGCTTATCATTGCGTTTGCTATTGGATCTACTAATGTCATTTTTACCACCCCTCATTTAACCATATTTCCTAAAGCCTAATTTTTCTGCTAATTCTTTAAAGCATCTTCTGCAGACATTGAGATTGTATTTTCTTATGATTGCATTTCTAGTCCCGCAATTTGTGCATACTCTTGCTTGTTTTTCTTTTTTTAGATCTTTTTTTGGACCTTTTGTTTTGGAACTCATTCAACTTCAACTCCAAATTGTTCTTTCATGAATTGCATTGCGTCTTTTTTTGTTATTATGTGCTTTTTGCCAATTTTTGTTTTTGCAATTTTTCTTTTCTTAACACGCTGTCCGTTTCTTTTAAGTGTTACTAAAACATCAAGACCCCGTATTCCTAATTTAGGGTCATATTTAACTCCTGGAAGATCAATATGTTCTTTGATTCCAAATCCGAAGTTACCCTGCATATCAAAACTCTTTTTTTTGATTATGTTTTGCTTTGCATTAATCGCACGTTTCAAAAAGTCAGTTGCCTGTTTTTTTCTAAGTGTAACTTTAATTCCAATAGGTAAACCTGGTCTGATGTCCCATTTTGGTTGTTTAACTTTACACTTTGTTTCAATTGCTTTTGCACCTGTAATTGTCTCAATTACTGTTTTTGATTTTTTGAGTTCGTCGCCAGCTTGGCCTACACCCATATTTACAGTAACTTTCTCGACAATGATTGTGCGCATTGTATTTTCTGTCATAAAACTCACTCTAATTTTAAATATCTATTTCCCCTTTCTCTTTACCAATAACAATTATGTTATTTTCAGTTGTACTGAACTCTTCTTTGTCTGCAGTCTTCAATGTAACAAGTGTTTTTCTTTTCATTGTTCCTGCAACAATTTCTGTTATTTTTCCCATTGCTGAAATGTGCGTTCCGCCTGAAACATATGCTGTGTTCCCTTTTGCGAATTCAAGTGACTTTGAAATTTTCTGGCCGGGAAGTTCAATTTCTAATGAATCACCAACTTTGTATTTCGCATTTTTTTCTTTGAATATTCTTCCATCATTTGTTACAAGTTCAGTAATTCCTGTTTTCCCTGTTTTTTTATTAGTAATTTTACATATTTTTTTGTTAAGTTCTTTGCCTTCAATTTCCTTGACCATTAATCTGCCTTTAAAATCATAAACTAATCTGTAGCCTTTTTTATCTTTGTTGAATGAAACAACATCGAAAAGACCTACAGGGAATCTGTAACTTGTTCTTAAAGTTCCGTCTACTTTGACGCTTTTACTGTTAAGTATCTGTTTAACTTCTCTCAAATTTTGTGCTACTTCAAGAAGGTCTCTCAAAATAAAACCTAAAGGTACGGAAGTTGATTTTTTGTGAGGTCCTGGCTCTGCCTTTATTGTCCATGTTTTTTCTTTTTTCTTTATGTTTCTGACTTTATCAGTGCTTATTCTTTTTTCTGATTTTTTGCTTCCTTTTTTAGCCATTATTTCACCTTCGCCTTAGCTTTATTATCTTCCTTTTTTTCAGATTTCTCTTCTTTCACTTTTGTATATGCTTTTTTGTCATAAGCTTTTTCTTTCTTGTCTTTTTTTTCGGATTTTGTGACTTTTTTCAGAGTTTTTCTTTTAATTCTTCTGTCATCATCTCTGTAAAGGCCAACAACCATTACATTTGACGCTCTTACCGGCACCGGCACTTCAGTTCCGTCTGCCTTTTTTCTGATAACTTTTTCAATATACACAAATCCCTTGGTGTAATTAACATCAATTATTTTTCCTTCTCTTGCCTTGTGTGACCCTCTCATAATCTTAACTTTGTCTTCTTTTCTCAGAGGAATTGATCTTTGTTTCAGCTCTTTTCTGAGTTCTTTACTCAGATGCCCTGCTAAGTCATTCTGTTTTTTATGAACAGTTCTTGTGTAAAGCGCTTTTCTTTGTTTTCTTGGTTTTGAGCTTTTCATTTAATCCACCTATACTACTACTGAGGCAATGCCCCCGATTTTTACCCATCTTTCTGCAGCTTCTTTTGCAACTGCACCTTTAATTTCACTTCCTTTAGGAATTCCCTTATTATCCACAAGAACAACTGCATTGTCTTCGAATTTTACTCTCATGCCATTTGCTCTTCTGTATTCTTGTTTCACTCTTACAATAACTGCACGCTCAACTTTTTTTCTGATTTCGGGTTTTCCTTTTTTTACAACAACATTAACCATATCTGCGATTCCGCCTTTTGGACTCATCTTTTTTCTTGATTTGTGACCAAAAACTGTGATGATTTCAACCTCTTTTGCGCCTGAGTTGTCTGCGCAAACGCATCTGCTTTTTTGTGTTAAACCCATGGTCCTTCTGGCGCTGATTGCTTTCATTTTTTCACCTTTTTCTTATCTGTTTTTGGCTTTTCATCTGACCCTTTGTTAAGAATGTCCATCACAACAAAACTTTTTGTTTTGCTTAATTTTCTTGTTTCTCCAATTCTTACTGTGTCGCCTTCTTTTGCTGAAACACATTTTGAATTGTGTGCATGGATTTTGGATCTTATTTTTTTGTATCTTTCATATTTTCTAACTTTTTTAACTAACTGTCTTTCAACAGTGACTGTCTTATCTGCTTTTGCAGATGTTACAATACCTGTGAAAATATTGCCCCTTACTTTGATATTGCCGCATTTTGGGCACTTTGGGTCATTGCAGTTTTCCATGGTATTTCCTCCAAAACTCCTTTACACGATTCTCTGGTTTTTCATTTAACATTTTTCCGTCAATTATAATTTTTTCATTTCCAATTTCAAATTCAAACACAACTTCTTTTTTCGGGATTTTTTTTATAACGCTGTTGTTCTCCAATTCCAGAATATTTTTTGTTTCATTTACAACTTTTCCCTTAACTCCGGTTTTTTTTGAATCAACACTTTTCACAACCTTTGCATTAAGCCCGATAAGCTCATGTGCAGGCAGATTTTTTTGTGTTATTTCATAATGTTTTCCCTTAATCATCAATTAATTCCTCTTTATATCCCTGCTTTAGCAGAAAGGCTTTCACTTTTTTACTATGGTTTCCTTGCAATAAAATTTCCGAGTTTCTCACAGTGCCACCACACGCAAGTTTTCTTTTTAGTTCCTTGCATAATTGATCTGCACTTTTTGATTCATCCAAACCCGAAACAATTGTCACTAATTTACCAAATCTTCTTTTGTCAGTTCTTATTTTTATTTTTTGGCTTTCCTTCGCAATCTCCTGGCAAACACAAAGGTTTTGCGGGAGACCGCATTTAGGACAAATATCTTCCATTGCTACTTAGTCACCTCATTTTTTTCATTAATTATTGTTTTAAGTCTTGCAATATTTCTTCTGAGCTTCCTGATGTTCCCAGGATTTTCAGGTCGCGTACCAGACGCAACTGTTGCTCTTTCTTTTGCAAGCTCTGTTTGCAAATCCACTAATTTTTCATTCAGTTCTTCTTTTGGAAGCTCCCTGAATGATTTAGCTTCTTTATTTGTCATAACTATCACTACCCGATTTCGTACGGGTGCTCCGATTTATGTGCAGTATCTTCACTTCGTTCGATACTGCGGTAATAATTTTTTCCCGTATTCATAAATATCACTTATCTTTTTTCTCATCTGATTTTTTATCTTCTTTTTTCACTTCTTTCTTTTCAGTTTTTTTGTCGTCAACTTTTTCTTCTTTCACTTTGGTTTCTTTCTTGTCATCTGATTTTTTCTTTTCTTCTTTTGGTTTATCAAATTTCTTTGCTTCCTTTTTATCTGTTTTCTTTTCGTTCGTCACTTCTTTTTTAGCATCTTTTTTATATGCTACTGGTTTCTTATCTTTCTTCTCAACTTTAACTTCTGCTTTCTTTTCAGTTTTTTCTTTAACTTCGATTTTCACTTCTTCTTTGATACCAGTAACTTCTGTTTTTCCAGCATCTGCATTTTCTTTTTCTACGATAGGAGCTTTTTTCTTTGTGATTATGTCATTGATTTTTATTTTATCTGGGAACTGTACTCCTGGTTTAATTATTCTCAATTTAATTCCAATTGCACCTGCTTTTGGGTATGCGGATTTTTTTGCATAATCAACTAACTCTGTTTGGTGTCCAACTTTTTTCATATATCCTTCTGCAATTCTCTGCTTTCTTTTTCTTCCGCCTTTTCCTGTTAATTTTCCGCTAAGCACAAGTTCACAACCCTGCGCACCTGCAGCCATAATGTCTTTTACAGTTCTGAATGCAATACTTCTCCAGCTGAAACCTCTTTCAAGTAATGCAACCATTTTGTCAACTGTTGCCTGTGCATCTAATGTTGGATTTTCAATTTCCTTAATTTCTATCTGAGGATTGTTAATTCCAAATTTTGTTTCAATATCTTCTGTAAGTTGTCTTATTGTCTGTCCGCCTTTTCCAATTGCCAGACCTGGTTTTGTAACATTAAGCACGATTCTTGTAACCAACGGTGTTTTCACAATGTCTAAGTGTGTAAACCCTGCTTTGTCAAGATTGGTTCTCATGTACTTCTCAAGCTCTATTTTTTTCATTGCCTGTTTGATAAATGTTCTTTCAATCATTTTTTTCCCTCTATAAGCATGATTTCAATATGTGTTGATTTACTTCTTCTGCGCTTTCCGCCGATGTGACCTTTTGCCTGTGCACTGTGTCTTCTGAAACCTGTTGATGCAAATGCATGATAAACCAAAAGCGATTCTGTATCAATGCCTTTGAAATCTGCATTTGCTTTTGCAGTTTGAATAAGTTCAAGAAATGCATTTGCAACTCTTATTGGATATTTTCCTGTTTTAGTTCCTGATTTTGAGTCACCTTTTCTGTGTGCTACTTTCTTCACATATCTTTTAAGAGGTAAGAAATCCTCTTTGTTCATTATTCTGTTTAAAAATTTCTCAACTTTGTTTACAGGTCTTCCCTTAATTTCTCTGCACATTTCTGTCGCATATTTAACTGAAATTGGCTTATTCGCAGCTATCGCTTTTGCAATCTTTGCTTCATTTTTCACTTTTTTCTGATATTCTCTTTTAGCCATTTTCAATCACTACTCGACGCTATTTCACTTTTTTGTGAAATGCGCCCATTTCAACCCTGAGTTGAAATAGGGTTGCGTACGGGGTGCTCCGCGTGCCATCTGCGATGGCACTGTCATAACCCGCTTTTTCATATTTCTTAATCATCATTTTTCACATTAGACTCTCTTTGTCTTCAGTGCAGTACTTGATCTTGTTGCACCAATTCCTGCCTTTCCATGCTGAAGTCTTTTTCTTGTAAGTGCAAATTCACCCAAAAAATGCCCGAGCATATTTGGTACGATGTCAATATCCTCAAACTTGTTTCCTCTGTAAACTGCAAATTTAAGTCCCAGCATTTTTGGAATCACAATCGTGTCTCTCAGGTGTGTTTTTATTGGTTTTTGGTATTTTCCATCTTTGATTTTTTCAGCATAATTGTCAATCTGTTTCATGAGCTTTTTATCAAAACCTCTTTTCATACTTCTTCTTGCTCTTGAATCTATCAATTTCATAAATTCTGAAATATCCATTGATTTAAGATCTTCGATCTTTTTACCGCGCCATGTTTCTTCTACTCTTGCCATCTAACACACCCTAGTTTTTCTTTTTCCTTCCTGTTCTCTTCGAAGCAATTGCACCAACCTTTCTTCCTGGTGAAGCGTGTCTTGATACAGACTTACTCTTACCAACATGGTGCTGTTCACCACCGTGTGGGTGGTATGCTGCGTTCATTGCAACACCTCTTACAACTGGCCACATTTTCCTTTTTCTTTTCATTGCAAAATATTTGGCTCCTGCTTTGACGAAAGGTTTTTCAGTTCTTCCACCGCATGCTGAACATCCAATTGTTGCTCTTGCCAAGAGGGTGAATGGTTTTGTTTTTCCTGATGGTAATTTAATGTAAGCATTTTTCTTGTCCTTTGTAACTAATATTGCGTAAATCCCGCTGCTTTTTACAAATGTTCCGCCATCCCCACTTTCTTTTTCAATATTGAATATAGGGCACCCCTCCGGAATCTTCGAAAGTGGTAAAACATTTCCGATTGCAAGTTCTGCATTAGTCCCGTATTGGATTTTCTGACCAACACTTAACCCTTCTGCAGCTATTACTTGTGAGTCTGTTTCCTTACCGTCTATTATAAATCTCTCAATTGCAACAATACTGTTTCTTGCAGTTGTTTTTATCAAACTAATAACTTCGCCAAATAATACATCTTTCTTTTGTTCATCTGTATAATTAATATATGTACATGTAATCCCCTTATTTGAGGCCAGGTATCTCGGAGTCCCTCTACCTCTTCTTTGTGTTTTTAGTCTTCCAGGCATGTTATCACAACCCGATTTCGTACGGGTACTCCGATTTATGTGTGGCATTTTCAATGCCACAGTAATAATTATGGTTTTTCAAAATTTACACCTTACAATATCCCTAATTTTGTTGCAATTTCATCTGCGCGGTATTGTTTGTTTATTCTAACAATTGCTTTTTTCCTTCCTTTCATATCATTAACTACTTGGACGCGGTCAACTTTTACATTATACATTTGTTCTACTGCCCTTTTAACTTCACTTTTAGTAAAACCTTTTTCAATAACAAAAGTTAATTTGTTTTGTGTTTCAATCATCCCAACTGCTTTTTCTGAAATCAAAGGGTGTTTCACAATTGAATAAAATTTACCTTTAACTTCACTTGATGTTGTTTCTTTTGCTGAGAGCTGTTTAACTTTCTCAGTTTTTTTATCGTCTTTCTTTTCTTTTACTGGTGTTTTTCCAGCTTTCTTTGTTTCTTTGACTGCTTTCTTTTCTTTTGTTTCCTTTTTCACTTTTTTTTCTGCAGCCATTTAATCACCTAGTCTCCAATGCACTAATTGCACTTTCTAACCATATTGTCAATCTTCCTGCTTCTGCACCTGGTGCTAACAATTCTGCATTTAAATTTCTTACAGTGCAAATTTCAACACCTTCTAAATTTCTTGCAGCTCTGTAAACAGGTGCCTGTTTGCCTGTCACAATAAGCAAACTTTTCTTTCTTTTGTATTTTCTTCCGCGTAGTTTTCCTTTGCCTGCGCGTACATGTTTTTTGTTTTTTGCATTTTCAACATCTGTATAAAGATTCAATTTTTCTAACACACTTTTAACATCTGCGGTTTTTTTCAGTTCTGCGAATTTATCTTCCATAATAATTGGAAGTTTAATTCCTGCTATTTTGTGTCTTTTTGAAACTAATGCATAATTCACAGTTGTTGCAATTGCTGATGCAAGTGCTTTCTTTTTTTCTTTTTTGTTTATTTTTTCCTCTATCCTTTGTTCAATTTTTGGAGGGTGTGCACGTTTACCTCCGCGTGCCTGTGCGACTCTGGCTACGTGTCCTGCTAATAATGCTCTGTGACTTTTAACACGCGGAAGCCTTGCATGTCCAACATTAATACTTCTTCCGCTTGCAGGGAAACTTCTTCGTCCTTTCATTACAGCTGAATTATCCATTCCTGCGTTTTGATATGCGCCCTTAGGCTGAAGTCTTGCAGACTGTGAAGCTAAAACAGATCTTTTGATTAATGCGGAATCATATTCAGTATCAAATACTTTAGGAAGTGAAATTTCTTTTACTTTTTTACCCTCTACTGAGTATACGTCTGCTTTCATTTAATTTCACCTTTTGTTGCAATGAATTCAATTTTATTAAGTGTTTCTCTGTTAAGGTTTACTTTTCTGATGTTGTGTCTTAAACCAATTAATCTTTTCTTGGGTCCTGGAACTGAACCTCTTAAAACAACGAATTGGTTTCTTACAAGACCATACTGGAGAAAACCGCCTTTTCTGTTTATATCTTCTGGATTGTCTCCGATTTTAAGAATTCTTTTGTTGTATTCTGTTCTTGTCTGATAACCAAGCTGACCTGGTCTTGCAACAGTCCACATTACTGTTGCAGGGTGCCAAGGACCAATACTCCCTACAGTTCTTGTTGTTTTTGCTTTTGGTCTGTGTGTTTTAACACCTGCTCTTTTAACTGGGCCTGTAAATCCTTTTCCAATTGTAACGCCTTTAACATCAATAAATTCTTTTTCAGCAAAAACATCTGTAACTGAAAGTTCTTTGCCTAATTTTTCTTTTGCATATTTTAATTGTGCTTCTACGCTTCCGTTTAAGAAAATTTCAGAAACTTCTGGTTTCTTTTTACCCATTGTTGTTAAATCAGGCTGTGTATGAACCAATAATCTAATTTCATAAATATTTTCAAGTTCTTTTTCAAGATCAGAAATAGTTTTTTTCTTTTCTTCAGTTTTTTTTTCTGCAATTTTTTCATTGTCTTTTTTAGAATCAGATTTTCTTTTTGAAGTTTTTTTCTTAAAGTTTTTAATACGTCTCAAAAGATGTTTTGAGAATTTTTCATTATAAACATCTCCAATCGGATTAAAGCCACCAACAATTTTTTCATAAGCCCTAATTCCAAAAACTTTCATTGTTGGTGTTTCCAAAATTGTTACTGGCACAACAATTTCCTGACCAAATGTTCTGCTTTTTTCGTGAGCATTTTTTCCTGTTACATGTGTCATTCCGACTTTGTAACCTAAAAAGTTTTGCGGTCTAACTTCTGTGCCTTGATTTCTTACACTCTTAAAGCTAGGCATTTCTCTTTTTGCCCGCTTTTTTGGATAAAATGCAAGACTTCCGCTTCTTGGTTTGTGTGTTTTTGCCATTAATGCTCACCAAATATATGGCTATATTTAGTCTTCAATTCAAAATGTTGCACCATTCTGTGCAAAATCCGAAAAAACAGGATTTTAGCACTTACACCCCTCAAGGTTCTTGAGAAGTACAGTTTACATTTTAAGTATAATATATTGCCGTGCGAAGGTTTTTAAATCAAACTCTGCTCTTTTCTGTCTGAAAACAGCAAATAAAGCAGTGCTGCAAAAGCAACCAATATAATCAAAATCATGCCATATCCTGAGCTCAAAGTAGCAAATCCAGTGTTGAATGCTTCTGAAATTAAATCCACATCCTCGCTCTTTTCAGCAGGCACTTCTTGAGCTTCTTCAGCCCCATTTTCTTCAATTTCCTCAATTATCTGCACATCGGGAACTGAAGGAACAGCTATTTCTTCCCTTTCAGCAAAGAGAATTGTATTTCCAGAACCGAAAAAGGTGTTTGAATAGCTGATTTCTGCCTGGGTCGAATACAAAATCACGGTCAAATCTGTCTTTATCACAGAATTTCTTGGTACTGAGATGTTTTGAGGCGTAACTTTGGCATCTTGTCCCATAAATGAAATTTCCACTCTTTCATTGGTTTTATTGTAAATTTCAATCGGCATTTTCACTTCTTCATTGAGTTTCCCTAAGAAATACTCTGGAATTCTCACTTTGAATTCTTCATTTTCAATATATTCCTGAATTGCGAATCTTGGATTGCCGCTCACACTCACTTCAAATTCATTCCTCAGCTCATCAGTATAACATCTCTTTTCATCTGCGAAAAATCCTCTAATAATCACATATCCTGTGCCTTTTGCATCCTCTGCAATTTCATTTGCCTTAACTTTCACT
Organism: Candidatus Iainarchaeum sp.; assembly: GCA_043808155.1. Classification (GTDB taxonomy): domain Archaea; phylum Iainarchaeota; class Iainarchaeia; order Iainarchaeales; family JAZDFD01; genus JAZDFD01. The sequence continues at coordinate 44,754 of JAZDFD010000028.1, read as the reverse complement.
TTAATTTCCGCAAATCCATGTGCTTCAATAAAAGAATCATATCTCACATTTTCTGCTCTAAAATCAGAACTATAATCATAAACTTCTGCATATTCTATGTAAAAATCACTTCCGGAAACATTCCAAAGTTCAAAAACCTTGTATTCTGTGGTTCCTGCGTCTAATTCAAAATCAGTTACATCAATTTGTATATTTGAACATTCATATGCTTGTGTACTGTACGCCATCAATAAGATTCCAAGTACAATAAAGATTGCTCTCATAATCAAACTATCACTCCCCACACTCACCAAGTGTTGTATATAACCCTGCTTCCGCTCTTTATAAACGTTCCTTTTTCACGGAACTAAGTTAATTGTCGATAGTTTATAAATGATTATGTATAAGTCAATTTGTCTGATACGTACGTTCTATTGTACGTATTTCCTTAAAAGAAAAAGTTTGTTTCCTAAAGGTTTAATCTTTGTCTTTACATTATTATGTAGAAGATAGTAAGTCGTGTTTAAATTTCCAAACTTAATAAAATTAGCCTTTAATTACAATTAGCGGTTTCAATTTCACAACTTTCTCAGTCACACCAGCATTGTGCATTATGTCAACAACTTCAGTAACGTCTTTGTATGCGTCAGGTGCTTCCTCTGCAAGACCCTGTGTTGAATGGCTTTTCACCAGGATTCCCTTCTCTTTCAAATCTTGCAAAACACTTTCACCAGCCCATTGCTTTTTTGCCTTCATTCTTGACATTACTCTGCCTGCACCATGCACAGTAGAACCGAATGTTTCATGCATTCCTTTTTCAGTTCCTGCAAGAATATATGAATGCGTTCCCATTGTGCCACCAACAAGCACTGGCTGACCAACACTTCTGTATGCTTCAGGAACCTCAATTCTTCCCGGACCAAAACCACGGGTAGAACCTTTCCTGTGAACAAGCAATTTCTTTTTCATGCCATCAACATCATGCTCTTCAACTTTCGCAGTGTTATGTCCTACATCGTAAAATGTTTTTATTGTGCTTTCGGAAATTCCAAATACTTCTGCAAAAGTTTTTCTTGTAAGATGTCCAATTACGTGTCTGTTTGCAAATGCAACATTAATCCCTGCTTTAACTGCAGAAAAATACTGCTTACCTTCTTCACTCTGAATTGGCGCGCAAACTAATTCCTTATCTTTTATTTTAATTCCGTGCTTTTTTGCAGCTTTATCTAAAAATTGCAAATAATCAGAACCAATCTGATGTCCTAATGCACGCGAACCGCAGTGAATTGAAATAATTATTTGGTCCTTACTCAAACCAAATGCTTTTGCAATTTTTTCATTATAAATTTCATCAACATACTGCACTTCTAAATAATGATTTCCGCTCCCTAAAGTACCAACTTGTTTGAACTGTCTTTGCTTAGCTTTCATGCTCACAGCTGAAGGTTCTGCACCTGTAATTTTTCCGTTCTCTTCGCAAAACTCTAAGTCTTCTTTTGTTCCGTAACCTTTAGCAACTGCAAACTCTGCACCATTAACAATAACATCATCAATTTCTGCCAGTGTCAATTCCACATCGCCTTTAACACCCAAACCCGCAGGTATATTCTGAAAAAGCGCATCAGCAAGTTTATCTTTTACTTTTTCAACATCTTCTCGTTTCAAATCAGTTTTAAGTGTGCGCACGCCACAGTTTGAAACAACAAAATTATTTGCGATAAAATTGTGATTCTCATCACAAACAGTAAAATCATAAACTGGTTTATTGAAATCAATTTTTTCTTTTGATATTATCGTATCCCATACTTGCCCTGTAAAACCAAGCCCTTTAGTATTTTGTGCTAAAAATTCATCAAAAGAAGAGAAGGCAGATGATATTCTCGGCATCCCTTTTCGTGTGCCATAAACAGATCTTTCTATAAATCTAAAATTTATGAAGTTATACTTTGATTTAAGTTTTTCATATATTTTTTTTGCACTTAATTTTTTCTTTCTGAGTTCTTTTGCTTCTTGTTCGCATTTTTTTCTGCTTTTAATTATTTTGGATTTTATTTTGAGGTATTGCGTAGCTACGTTTGCAAGATAACTTCTTTTCTTATTATATTCAAATCCTATGATGCTCCACAGTTTGATTAAGTTGGCAGGTCTGCTGAAAATTTGAAGTCGCAATCTTATTGAAAGTTCACCTTTTTTGTTCGTGTATTCGTCTCTTTCTTTAATTTGACTACTTTTTATTCCAAAATCTCCCAATAAATCTGAAATTTGGCTAAGGAATTTTCTCCCGTTTTTAACGAATTTCTCATTTTTATTCATTGAAAGGAGCTGATTATTAAAATTATAACCGTGATTTGTAATTGTGGATGGCGTACTAAGTTCTGCACCAAATAATGATGCTAAAAACAATCGTTTTTGCCAGAGCGGGCATTTAAATAACCATTTGGGAATACTATAATTCTTTTTCACTTTGTTCCCGTCAGGCAACCCCATTGCCATTAAAAGTGCACTAAGTGCTTTAGAGCTGCATTTGCTCCAAGTTTCAGTGTGTTCAAATTTAACTAACTCATATGACGTTTGTATTGCGTGTTTTCTTTCTCTTGAATAAATTTTGGAAGCTTTAAATCCTATGTTTCCGACATCAGTGATTATTGTCTCAAGGTCTTCAGGATTTCCATAAAAAGATAACTGTACGGTTTCATTTTTTCTTATTGTAAGATTCCCGTCACCCAATGCATAACCAAATATTTTTAACAAATAAGGCATTTTTGGATTATTCATTTTTAGGGGTAAAAGTTTTCTTTTTTTCAGTTCATCAATTGTCTGTTTCATATTTTTTTTAAAACCTAAGTTTTTGATATCTTTTTCAGCTATAATTATTTTATCCGAGGGCTCTTCGTATCCGACACCCTCAAATGGAAAAACCGATATTTTCTCATTATTTTTCAATAATGAAAGTTCTTTCATTCCCTTTGAAGTATAAAATGGATGATCCTCTGTTGCAATTATTTTTCTTCCAGATTCTGTTTCAAGTTTGTAAACCTTTTTCTTGGTTTTAAATTTTAAGAATGCGTCAATATTTGTATTTTTGACTTTGTTTGTCGGATTTAAACACTTGATACTCTCGTCAAACCAATCGGTTTCAAAATCTTTGATATTTTTTGTATATCCGTGTTCGTGCAATACTTTACTCTCCCCCGAAATGCAATTTATATCAAATCCAATATTTCCGAAAACAATAACGCCTGTCTCCAGATCAAAAGCAGAAACTCCGCCTATGGGTGCGCCGTAGCCCACGTGGACATCACTGAGCGCAATAACATTTTGTTCAATTCCGGGCAATGTTGCCACGTTCTTAAGTTGTTTTATTGAACTCCAGTCTGTTTTTTCCTCTTCTTTCATATCAATTATTTGTGTTTTACTTGCATAAAGCTTCACAGGTACACGCATGTCTCCTTCTTTAGGTATTTCCCACACAAAATCAGCAATCTTATTAATTTCAGTCATGTAGTTCACCAATTGTCAGATATTAATAGCATGAAGCTATTAAAAAGTTTAACCAACTCAAAGTTCTTTCTTAATTTTCTCAAGTAGCAATTCAAATTCAGTATATCCTGCAGCTTCATTGAAATGCCCTGCGTTTGCAACAAAGTTTAAATCAACACCTAACTCTTTTGCTAATTTCTCTCCGTTTCCAAGACATACATAAGGATCATTATCCGATTGAAATATACAAAATTTATTTGCATGATTTCTAATTCTTTCCCAATTAAAAGCATGACCAATAAAGAGCTTATCTCCGTCATAATTTTTTATCGGCAATACACCTATTGGTGCTGATACAATATACACAGCTTTGATTTTAGTATCATATTTTTCCAAAACTCTTAACAAAAAAGCACCACCCAAACTATGTCCAATTAGAATAGTATTTTCAGAATATGATTTTTTATATTTTTCAAAGACAGCAAACCATTTTTCTAATGTCTGATTTTCCGGTGTTGGAAACTGCGGCACTATAACTTCGCAACCCAAAATTTCAAGTTCTTTCTTAATCCAGGGAAACCAGTTTTCTTTGGGATGTCCCTCAGTTCCGTGAAAAACAAAAACATTCGTCACAAAAATCACAGATTAAACATCAACAATGCACTGAACCATTACTTTATCTCTGCGGAATTCAACTTTTAACTGAGAATAAGTTGCAGCTTTAACTTCGATTTTAACATTATGTCTTTTTGGATCTAAAGCTTCGCCAATAGCAATAGCCTTCAGATAATATCCTGTTCCAACATTTCTTAATTCCTGAATCTGAAAACTGGCAAAAGTCATTTCTTTCTGGTCTGCTTCTGCAATCAAAGCATTAAGCCATTCAATAAGTAAATTTTCTTTAGTATCTGCTTCTGCAGTAATTTCAACTTCCTGACGTTCATTTACACTTTCAATATCCACCATGATATTGAACATTCCTTTGGCAATTTCCTCAAAAGCAGATGCTAAATTAATACCAAAGCCTCTTACCCCAATATCTGCTGTGTGTTCAAAATATTCGTACATACTCTTATAGATAGAACAAAATAGTATAAAAAAGTAGAGGCTAAGTCTAAAAATTAGTTTTCTTTTAATTCAATCTCAACGTGTACGTTTTCAGGAATTTCAACCCTCATGACACGTCTCAGAGTTCGTTCATCTGCTTCAATATCAATCAGTCTTTTGTGAATTCTCAATTGCCACTTTTCATAAGTTTCAGTGCCACCGCCACAAGGACTCTTTCTTGCAGGGACAACTAATTTCTTTGTTGGCATTGGAATAGCACCAGAATGCTTCACACCGGTTCTTTGTGCAACTTCAAGTATTTTTGAACAGATATCTTCAAGAATGTCGTAGTCCGGACTTGTAAGTTTAATTCTGGCTTTCTGCATATTAATCACTGAGTCTCATAAAAATAAAAAAGGAAAATTAACGCCCTCATTTCTTGGGCGTTACGCTTACTTTAGGTGTTACGCTCTTGGGCGTTACGCTTACTTTAGGTGTTACGCTTATGATAATTCCTGCTGCAACTGTCTGACCCATGTCTCTAATTGCAAATCTTCCCAATTGTGGGAATTTCTTATACTCTTCACAAACAACAGGTTTTGTAGGAACAATCTTTACAATTGCTGCGTCCCCTGTCTTAAGGAACTTTGGGTTTTCTTCCTTAACTGCGCCTGTTAATGGATCGAGTTTTTTCTGCAATTCCGTCAATGTACAGCTTAACTGTGCTGTGTGCATGTGGAATACTGGTGTGTAACCTACTGGTATTGCAGTTGGGTGGTTCAATACAACAATCTGTGCAATGAACTCCTTTGCAACTGTTGCAGGATCACTTGCGTGACTTATTACGTCTCCTCTTGCAACATCAGATTTACCAATTCCTCTGATGTTAATACCGATGTTGTCACCTGGTTTTGCCATTGGAAGTGCTTCGTGGTGCATTTCAACTGTTTTTACTTCACCAGTTGCACCTGTTGGCTCAATAATTATTTTATCACCTGGTTTAATAATTCCGGTTTCAACTCTTCCAACAGGAACTGTTCCAACACCCTTAATGGTGTAAACATCCTGAACAGGAATTCTCAAAGGTTTGTCTGTCGGTAACTGAGGTGCAGGTAATGCATCAAGAGTTTCTAATAATGTGTCACCCTTATACCATCCTAATTTATCAGATTTCTTAACAACATTGGTGCCTTCCCATGCTGAAACAGGGATGAACTTCAATGTGTCTGTTTTAAATCCAACACCCTTTAATAATTTTTCTAAATCCGCCTTAATACCTTTAAATTTGGATTCATCGTAACCTACTTCATCCATTTTGTTTATTGCAACAACCATGTTTTTGATTCCCATGACCTGTGAAAGGAATGCGTGTTCCTTTGTCTGTGCCATGATTCCTTCTTTTGCTGCAACAACTAAAACAGCTGCGTCTGCCTGACTTGTTCCTGTAATCATATTTTTTACAAAATCTTTGTGACCAGGTGCATCAATAATTGTGAATTCATTCTTTTTTGCAATAAATTTCCTGTATGCAACATCAATGGTAATACCTCTTTCTCTTTCTTCTTTGAGGTTATCCATTGCATATGCGAAAGCAAAAGTTCCTTTACCTCTTTCCTTTGCTTCTGCCTCAAGCTTTCTGTATTCCTGTTCACTTAATGACCCTGCATCGTATAAAAGTCTACCAACTAATGTACTCTTACCATGGTCAACGTGACCAATGAATACAAGATTTATGTGTGGTTTATCTGCCATAATCTCCTCCCTCCAATAAATATCAAATTATTTCTAAATATTTGTGTTAAATGCCGAATATGCCCCCCATTTAGCCATTTCCGCAATATATAATCTATAACACAATATTTAAATATGCATACCTCCGACTTTATTCCAAAAAGAAATGGTATGGTTTTACTGTTGGGTCCATTCCTTTTCTCTTTCTTACTTCCGTAACAACATTATGCTGAAGTTCTCTTGGTAATTCTTCGTAACCAGCATATTCTGCAGTCCAGAGTGCACGTCCTTGGGTTGCACCTCTTATTGATTGTGAAAACCCAATCATTTCTTTTACAGGGACTTTTGCAATAATGATATTTGAGTCACCTTCAGTTCTCATCTCATTAATTTGTGTTCTTCTGGAACTCAATTCTTTTGATGCAGAACCCAAATTATCTTCCGGAACACTTAAAGTAAGAATTTGTTTAGGTTCAAGAAGTACTGGGTCTGCTGAAAGCATACATGCGTAAATTGTTCTTGTCATTACTGGAAGAATCTGTGCAGGTCCTCTGTGAATTGCATCTTCGTGTAATTTTGCATCATCTAGTATAACTTTTACCCCAAAGCATTTTTCTTTTGCTAGTGGCCCCTGTTTCATGGCATCAATAAATCCCTCAATAACAAGTTCTTTAATTTCGTGCAATGCCTGAATACCACGTGTCATGTCCACCAACACACAATTGTTGTGTATTGCCCACACTTTCTTTGCTTCATCCCGTCCAAAGCCTGCTTCTTCTAATTTTGCAACAACTTCTTTGTCTTTTGCTTTTAGTTTTCCTTCAAGCTTTGTATCTTTTAATTTTTCAATAATTTCATCAGGCAATCTCTCAACATACATTTTCAGTTTGTTGTGTTTGTTAGGACTTTTACCTTCTAAAATATCAGATTCATTATTTATAGTTTCTCTGTAAACAACAATTGGATTACCAACATTAATCTCAACTTTGTGATCGTGGCTTATTCTGTGCTGTGTAACCTCCAGGTGAAGTTCACCCATTCCTGAAATTAGATGTTCGCCTGTTTCCTGATTAAGTGATGCTATTACATTCGGGTCTTCCTTTGTAATTTGTCTTAAAACTTCAATTAGTTTTGGTAAATCTTTTGTGTGTTTTGCTTCAACACTAATAGTAATAACTGGTTCTGTTGTTGATTTGAAGCTTTCAAATTCAGACATATCAACACTTGAAAGTGTTTCACCAGTATAAACATCTCTTAACCCAACTAATGCTGCAATATTTCCTGCAGATACTTCGTCCATTGGAACTCTTTCTGGGCCCATGAACACACCGACCTGCTGAATTACTGCTTCTTTCTGCCCACCAATAAGTTTTACTCTTGAACCTTTTCTTAAAGTTCCTGAATAAATTCTCCCTGTTGCAACATCTCCTGCATGCTGATCAACAGACACATCTGTAACCATCATTGAAAAAGGACCATTTGGGTCACAAGTCATCATAGCTTTCCCAACTTCACTTTCAATGTCTCCTTTCCATATTGCCTGTGTTCTGTATTTTTGTGCTGTTAATGGATTAGGCAAGTGATTAATAACCATCTCAAGCATTGGTTCAGCAAGAGGAATTTTCTTGCTAAGTTCTTTCTGTTTTTCCTGTTTTAAATGATCATAAATATCTTTGAATGATATATTCTTTTTTTTCATTTGCGGAACTGAAATTGCCCATTTGTAATATCCTGATCCAAATACAACTGATCCGTTTTCAACATTAGGGATCCATTCATTTCCAAATTCTTTTGGAATGTTTTTCTTAATCAGATTTGTTACGCCGGCAATTGTTTTTACAAATCTCTGCTGCATTTCTTCCTGAGTTACCTGCAGTTCATTAATTAATCTGTCAACTTTGTTAATGAATAAAACTGGTTTAACATATTCTTTCAATGCCTGTCTTATTACAGTTTCAGTCTGAGGCATAACACCTTCAACTGCATCAACAACAACAATTACACCGTCAACAGCACGCATTGCTCTGATAACATCTCCACCAAAGTCAATGTGTCCTGGTGTATCAATAATATTAATCAAATATTCTTGGTTGTTATAATTGTGAGTTATTGAAATATTTGCTGCATTAATTGTTATTCCTCTTTCCTGCTCTAATTCATAGTGATCCATGAAAAGCTGTTTGCCTGCTAATTCTTCAGAAATTAATCCTGAAGATGCAACTAATGAGTCTGTCATTGTAGTTTTTCCATGATCAATATGTGCAACAATACCGAGGTTTCGGATGTTCTGTCTGTTCCCCATAAGCTTTGCTGCCATTGCAACAACGTCTTCTTTCTTAGCCATTATAACTCACCATAACAAACTTCACTACTTATCTAGAGCTCTTTGCAATTCTTTCAATTTCGTCTCTTCTTTTTACTGAGAAACTCTTCACGTCGCCTTTTGATGCAAGTATAAGTTCTTCTGCTAATGCATCTGCAGGTGAACGTTTATTTTTGAACGAACCAGCAAAAGCTGATAATGCAATATTTTTAATTGCTTCATCTACTCTGTTCATTGGTGCAACATCTACTGCTTGTGCATAGCTGATTCCACCTTTCTTAATTCTTGTGGTGTCTTCTCTTGGAGATGCGTTTGCAATTGCATCTACTAAAACCTGAACAGGATTTGTTTTTGTTTTATTTTCAACTATTTCAAATGCATTTTCAACAATATTCAGTGCTTGTAATTTTTTTCCGCATCCACCGCGTCCTCGGATGTATTTACCACTCATCTTTCGTTTTCCCTGACCTGAACGCATGAGTTTGTTTACAAGTCTTTCAACAACATTAACACTGCCCTTTGCAAATCTTTTTCTTGTGCCTTTACCGAAAGTATGAGGAATTATTTTTGTGTCAAGCATAATGTAATTAGCGATTCCTAAATCATTCACTTTCACATCTACAGTGTCCCATTTGTTAAAAATCCTTGTAGTCATTTTAATTACCTCTTAACCTTCTCTTTCTTTCCTGTTCTGAGCATTTCCAAACTTTGATTATTTACTTTAATAACTTTGTATTTCACACCCCAAAGGTCTCCTTTTGCACTTCCTTTTGAACCGCCAATACCTTCAACCAAAACTTCATCGTGTTCATCAATATACTTAATTGCACCATCAAAGGGTGCCATTGCAGTTAACTGTCTGCTGTTTTTGATAAGCTGAACTCTTACACATTTTCTGATTCCTGAGTTTGGCTGTCTTGCTGTAACTCCACGCTTTTCAATAACAATTCCGCGTGCCTGTGGTGAACCCTCAAGCAAATCCTGTTTTTTCGCTTTCTTAGGATTTAATTTTGCCTGTCTATAGGTTTTCTTTTTCCATTTCCACTTCTTTCGCTTTTTCTCAAGCTGTTTTGCTGAAAATTCACCTTTTGCCATAATTTCACCATTTAAACATATTTTCTTTACAGATACTTTATTTAATCCTTATCCCTGTAACCTTATAATTCCTTTCTAAGATTTGTTTGATTCTGTCCATCCTTTTTCTGTTTGAAAAGAGTTTTCTCTTGTTTTCGAAGTCAACTGAAAGCAGAACTTCCTTTGATTCATTATTTTCTTTTATTTCTATGTCATCAATTTTAACATTGTGAAATGCCTTTTTAATGAATTCTTTGACTTCTTTAAAATATCCAAATATTTCAACATTTTTTTTAAGTTTCTGACTTAAAGTTTTGACTGTTGAAGCATTTTTACCTATTGCTTTTCCAAGATCTTTCCCGTTAACCAAAAAAGAAATCACACCTTCTCCGATGAGACAATCTTTTGCAGTTACATTAGACGCATTTGAAAGCGCATTAATATACAATATTTCTTCGTTACTAATTTTCATATTATCCACGTTATACTGATAGTCACTTACTTAATTCTGAAACTTTGCTTTTCCCTGTGCTTTCAATTGACATTACTGCTATTGGAAATGGTTTTCCGCATACTGAACCTAGTGACATGCTGGTTCCTTTGTATTTGTATAACGCAATTTCTGAGGTTTTGCACAAACTTTCAATTCTTTCAGAAACATCTTGAGGAATATTTTCACTCATAATAATAAGTTTTGATTTCCCGTTTAATATGTTTTTTTCACTTTCACGTACACCCATAATTGTTTTTCCAGTGTCTACTGCTCTTCTGATTTCCTTGTTTGCATCTATGCTCATCTTTACTCACCTATTTCTGTTCTCTCATAACTAATTCCACGATTCCAGTACCAACTTTAATCGGCTGTCCAACTATGATGTTTTCAACAACACCCTGTAAATATTCCACTTCGCCTTTGAATGCCGCATCAAGCAAATGTTTTGTGGTTTCTTCAAATGCCGCTCTTGCGAAAGGACTGCTTTTGCCTCTTGTAATTCCTGTTCTGACAATTCCTTTGATTTCTCCCTGGAATGTCATGGCATCTGCTAAAAGTATATGGTGTCTTACATCAACACGAATATCATTTTCATCAAGTGTTCTTGTTAATTCCTGCACAACCATTCTTCTTCCTGCTTCTAAACCCAAAACTTTACATATTTCCATAATGTCATTTGTGATTGTTCTTGTGGGGTCAATTTCTTTCATCTTTAGAACTGCTTTAAGGTTGCTTCCGGATGTTTTAATTCTGTATTCTCCGTTTTTTTCAGAAACAATTGTTTTGTCAATTCCTTTAATTCCGTGAACTTTCACTTTCATAAGTTTCAAAATAATTTTTCTTATTTTCAAGAGCGGTTCTTTTGAAGGGAATTCAAATTCAATAGTATTTTTTCTCTGCTTTCCTTTCACGCCTTTAACATTTTCTTTTATTATTTCAAGAAGTTCTTTTTCATCAAAATTTCTGTCTTTAATTTCATCTTCTAACAGTTCAAGTGTAAATTTATTTTTCTCAAAATCCTCGTATAATTTTACAACATCCTGAATTCTGACATCAATTAATAATTTTGCAAACTTTGTTGCAGCTGCCTCATTCCCTCTGATGTCATCATTTAAGTAAATTGTCATTGTAGGATATTTTGCTTTGCTTCTACCATCAACAATTTCCTCAACTCTCTGAATTCCTGAACCAACGGAAACTTCAGCAGCACCTGCATAGTGCTTTGTTCTTAGTGTTAACTGTGTTCCTGGTTCACCTAAACTTTGTGCTGCAATTATTCCAACACATTCACCAGGCTCAGCCTTAAGCCAGTTCCATCTGTGTTTAACCTGATCAATAAGTCTGTCTGTTTTTTCTTTTGAAAGTTTTTTATTTTCTGCAAGTATTGCAATTTCATCAAGCACGATTTTTGGTATTGGTGAACTTTCCCAGAGTTCTTCTTTATAACTGGATTCAATTTCATTTTCTTTTATTTCTGCTTTTGTTTTTTTCTTTGTCTTTTCGGTTTTGTCAGTTTTAGCAGTTGTTTTTACCATTGCTTTAGTTACCTTCACTACTGTCTTCGTTGCAGCTGCTTTCTTAATTGTTTCTTTTTTTGCAGTCATTTTTTACCACTCAACCTTTCACGGGTTTCCATTTTTGTAAGCTCTTCTTCAATATCAATATTTTTACCGCGTACTGTTTTCATTGGGAAAACACCATCGTCACCATAATTATATTGTACAATTTCTTTTGCAGCTGTTCTTGTAGTATGATCATTGTAAATTACCAAATCTTTCAGTGAGTTTGCAAGTCTTCTGTACAGATAACCTGAAACCTTTGTAGAAACACCAGTGTCAACTTCACCCTGTCTTCCACCCATACTGTGATAGAAGTATTCTTTTGGTTCCATTCCATCCATAAAGTTTGATTTTATGAATCCACCTGAAATTGCACCAACATCATTTGGTTCATTCAATGTTATTAATCTGTTTGTGTATCCTCTCTTTGGTCTCCCCTCTCTTACGGATGCCTGACCCCAGAAACCTGCAATATTCATAAGGTTAATACTGCTTCCTCTGGAACCACTCAAAATCATAATCATACTGTCTAATCTTAATTTTCCGTTTGTTTCAAGTCTCTGCAGTCTCTCTTCCATAAGTGCTCTTTCAATTTTATCTTTGATTTGTGCACCGAGTCTCATCATTCTTATTTCAAAACTTTCTTCCAGTGTTCTTCCTGGGATTAAGTCTAACTTTCCTTTTTTGTAAAGTGCAACTAATTCTTCTGCTTTTTCCAGTTCTTCCTGAACTGCGCGTTCTTTTGCTCTCTTAATTTTGTCACTTACTTCATATTCATCTAAACCAACTGTCATTCCTTTCACAGTTACTAAATCACTTACAACTTTTGATATTTTATCATAAAAATTTGTAATTACTGCTGGTTCATAGTTTCTTGCCAGTGCATCAACTAATCTACCCATTCCTTCACCAAGACTTGCATCATCAATAACCCCGTTAACTAATTGACCATCTTTTATTTTCACATAGCAATCATGTGGGCATCTTTCTTTTGTGCATTCTTTGCATGGATTTGCTTTTTGGATTATTTTACAGCTCTTTGTTTTATATTCCAAATTCAAATCTTTTGGTAAAAGGAATGAAAACAAAGATTTTCCTGAATATCTTTTTCCCCTGTCTGGTTTTGGCAATTCTTCAATTCCCATTTCATACAGATATTTCATCATTTCTTTTTTGGAAAAAGTTGTTGTTCTGTGTGTTAAAATATAAATTCCGGAAACACCATCTTCATCTAAAATAATAACAGGCGCACCATATCTTGGGCTCAAAATATGATTTTGCACAAACATTAATTCACGTGCTTCTGTTTTACCCTCTTCAGTCTGTGGAACATGTACGTTCATTTCATCTCCATCAAAATCTGCGTTGTAAGGTTTACAAACAATAGGATTAATTCTGAATGTTTTACCTGGTAAAACTCTTACGTTATGTGCCATCATGGACAACCTATGCAAAGATGGCTGTCTGTTGAAAAGAACAATATCTCCGTTACTTAAAACTCTCTCAATTTTGTAACCAACATCTAATTCTTCTAAGATTTCAGCTATGTTTTCCTTATTAAGTTTTCTTCTCTGACCATTTGGTCTTATGATGTAAACTACTTTGTCAGTATTTTTTATCAGTTTTTTAATTTCTTCTTTGTTCCATTCACTTACGTGTTCCGGTACTGTTAATTCATTTGCAACCATTTCCGGAATTCCGACCTCATTAATTGAAATAAAAGGATCAGGTGTAATTGTAGAACGTGCTGCAAAGTTAACTCTCTTACCTGTAAGATTGTGTCTGAATCTTCCTTTCTTACCTTTCAGTCTCTGTATAATTGTTCTTAATGCACGTCCACTTCTGTGCTTTGCAGGTGGAACACCTGCGGTGTTATTATCATAATAAGTTGTAACATGATACTGGAGCAAATCCCACAAATCCTCAATAATTAATTGTGGTGCACCTGCATCAATGTTGTCTTTCAATCGCATATTAATTCTGATAATATCAACTAATTTGTGTGTTAAATCATCTTCTGATTTTATTCCCGATTCCAGTGTAATGGACGGTCTTATTGTAATTGGCGGAACAGGCATAACTGTAAGTATAAACCACTCAGGTCTTATGTGTTCAGTATTATAACCAAACAGCATTAAATCACTGTCAGGTATTTTTTCAATCCATTCCCTTATCTGAGTTGGATAAATTCTGTCTTTGTCTAAGAAAAAGTTTGTTGGTTTATCAAGCATAACTAATCCTTTGATGCCACCACAATGCTGGCATTTTTTGACTTTTTTTGCTTTAAGAACAATTTTCTTTGAAAGATCTCTTGCTTTTCCTTTTGATTCTTCTCTTAATTTTTCTAAATCTTTAGCAGGGAGAGTGATTCTTCCGCATGTCTGGCATGTTGCGTGCATTAATATTTCTAACTTCCTTCCAAATTCTGAATGAATAACAGGTCTTATTAATTCCAGACTTCCGAAGTGACCTGGACATTCTTTCATTTTTTGTCCGCATGTTTTACATCTTAAACCAGGATTAATCACACCTAGGTGCGGATCCATAAGTCCGCCTTCCATCGGATAACCATCTTTATCATAAGTATCAGGTGTCTTAACTTCCATTGTTGACATTTTTCTTATAATCTGTGGACTAAGAATTCTGAATTGAACTGCGGAAATTTTTTTCATCAGCATTTTAATCACTCGCCTTATCCGCTAATTTTAATTGCGGTAATACACCCAATGCTTTTAATTCATCAAGTAATAATTTGAAACCATAACTCATCTCAACTGCGTAAACTTTGCTTCCGCCGCATGTTGGACAGAATTTTCTGTTTCTTATGACATCGTTTACTGCAATAACTCCGCATTTTTCACATACTAATTCAGTTGTTTTATCAGAGTCATCAATAAACTTTTCCTGAAGGAGCATTGCGGCACCGTGTCCTACTAATGTTTCACCTTCCATCTCACCAAATCTTAATCCACCTTCTTTTTCTTTTCCTTCAGTTGGCTGTCTTGTTAAGATTTGCACAGGACCTCTTGAACGTGCCTGTACTTTGTGTGAAACCATGTGGAATAATCTTCTGTAAGCACAAATACCCGTAAAAATATCGCCTTCAATTCTTTCACCAGTAAAACCATTATAAAATACTTCTTTTCCATCACTTCTAAAACCATGTTCATTCAGAATCTTTTCAATATCTTTTCTTGAAACTGAATTGAATGGAGTTCCATCGATAAACTTTCCAGATACACTTGCTGCTTTTCCACCAAGCATTTCAAGAAGATGCCCTATTGTCATTCTTGAAGGAATTGAGTGTGGATTCAAAATCATATCTGGTTTGATTCCATTTATTGTGTATGGCATGTCTTCTTCAGGAATTATTGCACCAATAACTCCCTTCTGACCATGTCTGCTTGAGAATTTATCTCCGATTTCAGGCCACATTTCGCTTCTTATTTTAACTTTTGCAAGTTTGTTTCCGTCTTCATTTTCAGTAATCATTACTTTGTCAACAGATCCAATGGTTCCTTTTCTTGCAGTTATACTGCTTTCTCTTCTTTTTTCTTTTGAAACACCGAAATCTGAAATTTCTTCTAAAAATCTTGGAGGTGATGTTCTGCCAATAATAATTTCCTTACCATCAATTTTTGATTCAACTCTTATCAAACCGTCAGGCCCTAAGTTTTTATAGAATTCATCTTCGTAGTATCCTTCTGTTTCTTCATCAGGGATTCCGAATGTATCTTTTTGTCCACCAGGATATCTTGTTTCTGCTGCTTCATATGTTCTGAAATAGCATGATCTTCCAAGCCCACGTTCAACTGCACCTTTGTTCAGAATAAGTGCATCTAACATATTGAAACCTTCGAAAGGCATAATTGCAACAACAAAGTTCTGGCTCTGAGGACGCTTATCCATTTCAATAGTATCCATTGTTCTTGATCTTACAATGTTTTTTTCAGGATAATAAAGTAAATAGCTTTCAGTATCGGTTCTCAAATTATAATTAATTCCGGGAATTCCAATTGCCTGTTTAAACATTTTTGCACCGTGCAGTGCCTTACCTGCCATGTTGTGCGGTAAGAACGGAATTAATGATGAAATAATACTAAACATTCCTGCAGGGTTAATTTCCAGATGTGTATGATCTTTTGTTAATGCGTCTTCGTCAATTGCAACATATGCATTTTCTTCTTCTTCAGAATCTAAATATTCAATTGCACCTGCTTTTATTAAATCGTCCCAGCCTAATTTTCCTTCTTTTAATTTGTTCAACTGGTCCTGTGTTATTTTTGATTTTCCTTTTTCTACAATAATAAGTGGTCTTTGTACTCTTCCCGCATCTGTGTTAATATAAATTTCATTAGTGTCTTTGTGATGTGCAATATTTGCAAGATGACTCAATTTTCCCTCACGTCTTGCTCGGATAAGTTCTTCAGTCAATTTGATTCCATCATCATAGAAACCAATTAATCGACCGTTAATATACACTTTTGCTCTGCTCGCCATCAAAACACCTACTTTCTCAATGCAACGCCCTTATTTTTCAAAAATTCTTCAATTGGCGCTTCATCTGTTTCTGTTGTCACTTCTGCCATTAAACATAAATTCTTAACTAAACCACACTGCGGACCATCAGGAGTTTCAATTGGGTCTAATCTTCCCCAATGGGTTCCGTGCACATCACGTGCTTCATATAATTCTCTGTTTTTATTCAAAGGACTTTTAACTTTTCTCAAATCCGTTAATGGACTTAAGTAATTTACACGGTCCATAAATTTAGAAACACCAGTTGCTCTTCCAATCCAGTTTCCTGTGCT
Organism: Candidatus Iainarchaeum sp.; assembly: GCA_043808155.1. Classification (GTDB taxonomy): domain Archaea; phylum Iainarchaeota; class Iainarchaeia; order Iainarchaeales; family JAZDFD01; genus JAZDFD01. The sequence continues at coordinate 28,257 of JAZDFD010000028.1, read as the reverse complement.
CATTGCAAATTTAATTCTTTCAGTTACTGCACCAGGTCTTACAACTGTTGCAATATTTAATTTTCTTCTTCTTGTAATAGTTCTGTCAATTTGGAATCTCAAATCTTTTACAAAGTATTTGAATGAATATCTGAATAAGTGTTCCATTAATTTTCCGCTTAACTCTAATCTTTTGTTTGCGTAGTGATCTTTGTCATCTTCCCCACGTAATCCGTGTGCTCTTTCAATTGCTTTTGTTGCCATCATTCCCAGGTAATATGCCTTTGCAAGTCTTGCTTCTTTTTCCTGCCCAATGTGCGGAAGCAAGAATGCATCAATAACTTCCTGTGCTCTTTTGAGTCTGTAATCAATTACCTGTCCTGGTGCAACAAACTTTCCAATCTTGTCAAGTGCTTCTTCTTCATTTCGGATTTCGCAGTTTTCCCAGTTGATTAAAATATCATTGTCAATTTCCTTGCTTTCACCAAATGCGCCTCTTATATCTTTCTGGGTTTTCAATCCCAATGCTTTCATTAATGTAAACAATCCGAGCTTTTTTGGAGACGCAGGGAATGTAACATGCAAAAGTCCGTCAGGTTTTCTGGAAATTCTGATTCTTCCTTTAAATGCGCCCTTTGTAGAAATTACTTCGGATACAACTCCTTTTGCGTCCTGTTCTGAAATTAATACTCTGTCTGATGCCAGAACTTCCTGTGTCATCAATGCTTTTTCAGAACCGTTTACAATAAAGTAACCACCGAAATCTTTTGGGTCTTCGCCCATTTCCATTAGTTCTTCATCGTTTTTTCCGTTTAACCAGCACATATCTGATTTAAGCATTATTGGAAGATCACCAATATAAGTAGTTTTAACATCCTGTTCAACATCTCTTCTGAGAAGTTTCATTGTTAGAAATAAAGGCCCTGCATAGGTTCTGTTTCTCAACCTTGCTTCCATTGGGTAAAATTGTGTTCTGGGACTTCCATCTGCTTCAACAATTCTTGGTTTATCAATTTTAATTTCTGAAAGCTCAATTTTAACTTCTTCAATTTTAGGAATAATTTCCTTGTTCTCATCTATGATTTCATCAAGTTTCTTTTCTACAAACTGATTAAATGAATCAATTTCCATTTTTGCCAGATTCCTGTCACGGAAATATGAATCTATAATCGGCCATCCATCCAAAAATATCACCAGTTAAATTACAACCCTATAGTATACACTTTTTCCTGCGGTAGGGCTGTCTCTTATAATTTTTATAATATCGCCTTTGACAGGTTTAAGATCTTTCAAGGCTGTGTCGTTTTTCGGGATTTTTGGCATATCTTTTTTTGTAATTCCAAGTTTTTCAAGAAGTTCAGTTGCCTTTTCAGGAGGCATAATAATATGCTCCGGAACTAAAAAGTGGTCTCCAATCTTAAACGCCATCAAGCTCACCATATATTGATGATTTTTCCGGAAACATCTCTAAAATCGCGTAATTCTTTGTTTTGGCATCAATTCACGAGGGTTTCATAGTAGCTGGAAAAATCGACACACATGTGTCTCTTTTATTTTACATATTATAATTGGGAAAGTTTTATAAAGCCGAGCGCCAGGCTGGTGCGCGTGGCACTGTGGTGCCACATCTCGCTCCGCTCGCCGTTACGTCCAGCGCCGAACGCCCGCGAGGCTCAATCCTCGAGCTTGAGTACACTTCGCTTTGGCTCGGTAGTACTTGCTCACTTTGTTCGCTTTTGGATTAGCTTTAAATACTTTGTTTATGTATATCGCCGTCACGTCCGGCGAGTACGGGTGTCACGCTATTTCAGCTCTGCTGAAATGCGCCCATTTCTGCTAAAGCAGAAATCGGGTACGCTCACGTTGTTCGCTATGACACATTAATTACCTTTAAATACTTTGTTTATGTATATTTGAGTTATGTTCGATATATTTACATCAATTGTGGATCCAATGTTCCCCCAGATGTTCTATGGGATTCCTCTATCCCGATATTTATTGTTCATTGGAACAATGATTTTGTTTTTCATTGTCGGAAAAATAATATACAAACTCGCTCAGACCGTGGGTCGACAAATAACTGCAAAAAGTAAATCAAATATTGATGATTTAATTTTAGACATTGTTGAAGAACCAATTGTTTTTATTTTCATTATTGTCGGTTTGCAGATTGCATTCGCATTCCTTGCAATTACGGATGTTGCAATTCTCGGACTTTTTGATAATATAACTTACATTCTTATACTGCTTGCAGTTGCATACACTGCAGTAAAAGCAGTTGACCATTTTCTTGAGCAAATAATAAAACCAATTGTTTCCAAAACAGATTCAAAACTTGACGACCAGCTAATGCCGATAATTTCAAAAGTCCTGAAAATAGTTATTATTGGTTTAACACTGCTTGCAATTCTTGGCCACGTTGGCCAGGACATTACTGCAATAATTGCAGGTCTCGGTATTGGTGGTTTGGCATTAGCATTTGCAGCACAGCAAACATTATCTGATATCTTTGGTGGTTTTTCAATTTTCACAGGAAAGCCTTTTGTTACAGGTGACCGCGTGAAATTCGACGGTCTCGACGGCGTGGTTGAAGAAGTTGGTTTAAGAAACACAAGAATCAGAAGTTTAGATGGGCGCTTAATTACAATTCCTAATGCAAAAGTTGCATCAACTGCAATTACAAATGTTTCTTCAGAACCTGCAAGAAAAGTTACAGTGACTCTTGGAACAACTTATGATACTACTGTTGCAAAACAAAAAGAAGCATTAAAGATTCTGAAAGAAATTCTTGCATCACATAAAAACATAACAGAAAATCCCATCATTTATTTCAAAGAATTTGCAGACTTTTCATTAAACATTGATGTATTTTACTGGATTGAAGAAAGAGACTGGGGCAAAATAACACAAACTATTAATGATGTGAATTTAGAAATCAAAGAACGCTTTGAAAAAGCAAAAATTAGTTTCGCATTCCCGACCCAGACAATTGAACTGAAGAAATGAATTAAGGTAGCGGACTCAATTTCAGCGTATTTTCTATTAGTTATATTCATCAGTTATATTAGTTATATTCATCAGTTATATTTCTTTTATATACATTATATATAATTAGAGACTAAATTAAGCTTCAAGTCCTTCAGCTTCAAGTTTTTCTTTTTTAATTTCAACACCAAACAATGCTCTTTTGACAAATACAAAAATTCTAAGTGTCCATTCTAAAAGAATCACAATTACTGCAAATCCAATTATTTGTGGAATGTGATTTTGGAAATTCATTACATTTGCTAATGATGTTGCAGTTGTGAAAAATGAAGGCTCAACAATCGCAATTGCTAATAATGCAAACGGCAGCATTTTTGCAAGATCTTTTGAAAGATCTTCACTATAATATGCTGTAATTCTAATTGCAGAAACAATTGCAATTGAAATCAAAAGAATCTGCGGTATGTCTGTTGTTCTTGTAAGAAAAAACAATAAAATTGCAAATCCCATAAACCACAAGAAAACAAATAACGGAAAAACCAAACCATATGAAATTGCACCAGCGAAAGTATCTGTTATTTTTGAAAGAAATGCTTTCTGACCCTGCAGATAATCAGTCATGTCAAACCCGAATACATCTTTTCTTGCAACAAATCTGTAAAAATGAAAAATTGCAACTCCGTAAATTACAATCGCAATTGTCTGTGTTACCACTGTCAAAAGATTTGCTTCTATATAGGGAAAAATTTGATTTATAATCGCATCTAATTCCGGAATTCCTGTAGCAATCATCGCTAATATTATACTTTTCTAATATAAAAAAGAGCCTGTTCTATTGGTCAACAAATTCTGTAAATTCCAGGTTTATTTCCAAACCTTCTGCTGCCTTGCCTTTTGAGAAAACACCATTTATCGGTATTTTGTTTTCTTTTACAGTGATTCTAAGGCTTCCAAAAAGTTCCCCAAATGAAAGTTTGTATTGCCCCCCCGCGAGCATAACATCATTGTTATCAAAATTATAAACCACATATTTAGAACCATTTAGATAACTCATAATGCCTTCTTTTATCTTTCCAGTCATACTGAGAATTTGCACTTCTGACAAATTATGTTCTTTCATCCCCTGCTTAATGCATGTGAGAATATTTTCATTTTCCTCAAGAATAAGTTTAAGGCTTCTTTTGACACCTTTTTTTTTGAAGATCATTGAGTCAATATAAGGCATAAAATCACTATCTCATGTATTTTTTTGGGCATCTTTCTTTTGCGCAAAAAGCAGAGAACTTGGTACAGAGGCTGTGATTAGTTGTTTTTTTCAGATGTTTGCACTCTTCCCAGCTTGTATTTTTAGCTGATGCCAGACTGCCTGTTGGTTGATTGTCATCTCCAATCATTTTTGTCATACCCTGTGTAGTATTGACAATTCTTGGAGGCGTATTTTTCACTGCTGACCGAACAAAATCTCTTAATCCCATTTTAACACCATAACATAATTACTTTTTAAATTATACTATGTTGTGTAACAAATATTATTTATTCGTTATGCTTAAAACAGAAAAAAAAGCCTAAAAAATAAAAAGTACTGGGATTATTCCCAGTAAACAGTATTGTATTCATTAGTGTTTAATTCATCTGCACTTAAAAGTCTCAGTTCTTTAATCAAATCTAAATCACTAAGGTTGTTTGCAAGGATTTTGGCATCTGAAACAGTGTACAGCACATCACCGATATACAATGACCTTTTCACAGAATAGTCCTCGCCATAGTAGTAATAACCTGATTTTTTGAAGATATCTTCGTCATCATAGTGTGTTATTCTGCCTATTAACTCAAATCCGTCTTCAAGTGACAATTTATACACATATGCCCCCTGATACACAAAGTCCCCGTATGCACTATCAGGTATTTCATTGCCATATTGTGCTTCGTTTATTTCTGCTAATGTGATTGGCAAAACCAAAAGTTCCTTTTCTCTGTCAAATAGGAATGCTTTGTGGTCATTTAGTGCATATGAATCTGTTCCTCTGTCGCCAATTACTATCTGGTACATTTCTTTCGGGTTTTCAACATCACTTACGTCAAATAATGCTATTTTTATGCCCTGATACCATGCAAAGTCGCCCCACTCACCTTCTGCTTCAACTGCGGCTTTCCCAACTCCAATTATGTGTGTTTCATCAAAAGGGTGCAGGTAATCTGAATAACCAGGAATCTTCAGTTTTCCCAGAACTTTGGGATTTGTATGGTCGCTTAAATCAATCACAAATAAAGGATCTATTTTTTTGAATGTAACCATATATCCTTTCTTACCCATAAACCTCATTGAGTAAATTTCTTCACCCGGGGCTAAGTCTTCCAGTGCACCTACACGGTTCATTTCATCATCAAACACATATATGTTGTTTGCTGAACCCCCTCCTGCTCTTGAAACATTTCCTATTGTTGTTGCAATTCTGAAATGGTCATCATATTCATCCATTGAGAACTGATTCAGAATATTTCCTGGCGCTGAACCCATTCCCTGGTATGCAATTGAACCATTTTTTAGTGCAAATTTGTGAACATTAGTTACTTGTTTAACTTCCCATCTTTGCACTGGCATTATGTCGTCTACTAGTGGTATTGGTTCAGGATATTGATAGTCAACTTCTGCTAAGTAAAGATTATTTGCTGATGCATAAACATTCTGTCCTGATGCAACAACAGTTTCTTTCTTAACTTCTTTATCTAAATCTTTCATTGAAATTGAACCAACAGTTACAAAGTTGTTTGGTTGTATTGGCTGCAAATAACCAACATCAACACATCGTGAAACTGCAGTAAATTCATCTGATTGTTTAGTGTCTCTGAAAACAGGAAGTATTGTTTCATCATCTGCTGTTTCTGCCATTCCATAATAGTAACTTGGATATGTATTGATTACAAAGTATGCAATGTCATCTATTTTTCTTGAGGTTAAATAACTTCCTTCAAAATCAACAGTTCTTTCTAATTTAGGATTTTCTCTGTCTGAAATATCCCACAACTGCAATCTTGTAAGATTTCTGTTGTAATATGGATACGGCATCATGTCCGGTGCAATAGCCATTTCACTTGTTGCAACACCTGGCTGTGACTCCTTTGATGTGACACCAGTTTGACCCTGTTCAAAAGTTCTTACTTCGTCATAGTAACTTCCAAACACAAGAACAACATCATCTTCTATGAACATTTCATTTGGTGTTAAATTTTTCAAATCAGTTACTGAAAGAACTTCTGCATCTTCTGCAGGATATGCTTTTGAAATTGTTAATTTATTTCTTGTAATTGTGTAAATATATTTTCCGTCAGTTTTCACAATATCTGCTTCATCAACTCCCTGAACCTGAACATTTGTTTCAGAATAATTTGGAGTTGCACTTGCACCATTACTACCTGCACTGTCTGCACTTTCTGCAAAAGATTTTTCAGATGTTGCACTCATTGTAGGCACCATCATATCAAGCATCATTTCTCCGCCATAACCGCGGTAGCCCTGATCTTGCGCATCCTCAAATGCAGTTTTTATTGCACTGCATGATTCAAATTTAGGAACATCTGAAAACTCAAATGTGTTGTCAATTGGTCCCGGAATTGCAACAACTGCAATAAGTCCAGCTGCAATCAAAAGACCTGCAATAGCCATAATTGCGATATCCATCCCAGAAAATCCTTTTTCATGTTTCATAAAAATCTCACCTCACAAGATACTAATTATACGCTTTTAATCATTTTAAAGCGTTTCTTTTAGTTAGGAAATCCCCTAATTTACATTAAGCAGTTCTGACACAGTACAAGCTTCGTTGCTCATGTCCGCAGCTATTAAAATACCCCGAATCTATCCATGAAGTAGTATTAGTAGTACCTACACCAATCCCCCCATCTCCCGAGGCAACAGTCCAATCACCACAAGTCTTTGTAATTCCTTGATCTTCCTTTACAGTACCATCATCATCAGTTCCTGTAAAGACAGGCGCAGGGTATTGGCTAAACCCATATTCATCCAATTCTAGTTGGTTTTGAATCGTACCATCAAACAAATCTGCTTTGCTGTTTGCAATAATTGTCCCATCAATTAAATAGAAAACAGTATCGGGAATTCTGTCTTTTGCATTGACAGTTGAAGTGCTGATTAAGGCTTTCCATGTTCCTGTATGCTCAGCATTATTTGCAGCATTCTGGCATTTTGAGTCTGCTCCCGAAAGTCCGTCTAAATTGCCAAACCACTTTTCACTTGAGATAAAAATTACTCCTACAGGGGGTTCTTTACATTTAGTACTTCCATTCTGATGGCAACCAAAAGGACACACTGTAGCAACATACATTACACATTCTCCATCATCACAATACGCATCATGATAACGTGCATTACCATCGCAATAATCATCACAAGTTACTTCTGCACAATTATCTGCTTCTTCGTTTGCATCACTATCTGAGTCAGCATTTAAATTTTCATCTGAATTCGGGTCAGACTCACTAGGAATTGAAGGTTCAGTACACCCTGCTAAAATTAGAAGTGCTATGAGCGATGCTAAAACAAATAACTTTTTCATATCAGAAGTAGGGTTTTTTGATATTTAAACATTTCCAAAAGAAGATTTGAGACTATTTAGACAATTAAAGATTATCAAGGCATTTCCCTTTAAGCTTTTAATATTTTCATTATATCAATATTTAGAGTGAAATATAATGTCTGAAACTTTTAATCTTGAAAAAATTGGAATAATCCCAAAAGGAAAAATACACAGAAATCTCAGTGTTGAAGAACTTATTGAAAAAGCAGTTGAAAGAAAAGAAGGCGTGATTGCAAAAAATAAATCTCTATCAGTAAACACTTCACCTTACACTGGCCGTTCTCCGAATGACAGATTTATTGTTGAGTCAGAGTCTGTAAAATCATATGTTGAATGGAACTCAGCCAATAAACCAATAAGCACAGAAACTTTTGATAAACTTTACAAAAAAACAATTTCACATTTAAATGAAAAAGATGAACTTTTCATTTTTGATGGTTCAGTTGGTGCAGATAAAAACTACTCTTTGAAATTGAGAGTTGTTTCTGAATTAGCATCGCAGGCACTTGCAAGCAATAATTTATTCATACGTCCATCAAAAGAAGAATTAGAAAACCACATTCCTGATTATACTGTTTTAAGTGCACCTTCTCTGAAAGCAGTTCCAGAACTTGACGGAACAAATTCAGAAGCATTTATTATTTTGAATTTTGAAAAGAAAATTGTTCTTATTGGAAGCACAAAATACATTGGTGAAATAAAAAAATCAATTTTCACGGTTATGAATTATATTCTCACATTTAAAGATGTTCTTCCAATGCATTGTTCTGCAAATGAAGATTCAGAAGGAAACTCTGCGCTTTTCTTTGGTCTTTCAGGAACAGGAAAAACAACACTTTCAAATGACCCTTCACGTGTATTAGTAGGGGACGACGAACACGGATGGAGTGATATTGGAGTTTTTAATTTTGAAGGAGGGTGTTATGCAAAGTGCATCAAATTAAATAAAGAAAAAGAACCTCAAATTTGGGATGCAATAAAACACGGAACATTAGTTGAAAATGCAGTAATGCGTGAAGACAGTTCTTATGATTATGATGATGCTTCCATCACAGAAAACTCACGTGCAGCTTATCCTTTAACACACATTCCCTCAATGAAACTTTCTGGTGTTTCAGGTCATCCCAAAACAATAATTTTTTTAACTGCGGATGCATTTGGAGTAATGCCTTTCATTTCAAAGCTTTCAAAACAACAGGCACTTTATTTCTTTGCAGCTGGTTACACAAGCAAACTTGCAGGAACTGAACGAGGAATAAATGAACCAGTTCCCACTTTTTCAGTTTTCTTTGGCGAACCTTTTATGCCTGCAAAACACTCAAAGTATCTTGAATTATTAAAACAGAAATTAGACACTCATAATACATCTGTGTTTATGATTAACACTGGCTGGGGTTATGGTCCCGCTGGTGTTGGTTCAAGAATTGATATTGATTACTCGCGTGCAATGGTTAATGCTGCAACATCAGGAAAACTAAATAATGCAGAATACACTACCCATAAAATATTCAATCTTGAAATGCCAACCCATTGCCCCAACGTACCTGACGACTATCTCAATCCAGAAAACCTCTGGAAAGATAAAGATGCATATATTTCACAGGCAAAAAAATTAGCTGCACTTTTTGAAAAAAGATTTACTGAAATGAAATGCATTCCAAAAGACATTTCAGATGCAGGAATTCATCTTTGAAATCCATTTTGGCTTTTGCCCCTATCTTTTCAAAACTCACTTCAAATACTTTTCTTTAATAAATTCTTCAATTTTATCAAATGCACTTGAAAGAATTTCTTCATTCGGTAAAAAAACAATTCTGAAATGATTTGTTCCTTCTTTCTGCCCAAAACCTGCACCAAAAACAGTAAGCACGCCTTTTGTTCTTAACAAATCCAAAACAAAGTCTTTATCTGATTTCACAGGGACTTCAATTTTTGGAAAAGCATAAAATGCGCCTTGCGGTTTAATGCATGAAAGTCCTTCAATTTCATTTAATCTCTTATATGCTATGTCTCTTCGCTTCTGCAGTTTTTCAACCAAATCTTTCAGATGTTCCTGGGGACCCTCGTAAGCTGCTTTATACGCTGGCTGGACTGGATTAACATTTGAAAGTCTGCATTTGCATAATTTTTTCACTGCTTCATTTACTTCGCTCAATCTATTTTCAGGTGCAGAAAATGCAATCCAACCTGCTCTGTAACCAGGCATCAAATAATTTTTGCTTAGTGAGCCCAATGTAATCACAGGCACATCTGTTGTCATACTCCCTAAATAATTGTGTTTCATTCCATCAAAAATCAGTTTATCATAAGTTTCATCACTCACAATTACTAAATCATTATCATTTGCAAAATCAATTATTTCTTCCAGTGTTTTTTTTGAATAAACCCCGCCAGTTGGATTGTTTGGATTTATAATTGCAATTGCTTTTGTATTTTCTGTTTTTCTTTTCTTTAATTCATCAACATCAATTTGCCAGTTGTTTTCTTCATCTAAATAATATGAATTTTCCTCACAACCAATCAATCTCAAAACTGCATTGTATAATGAATAACCCGGACTCGGAATCAAAATATCATCATTTGAATTCAGCAATGCACTAAGCACAAAATTAATCCCTTCACTCCCGCCGACAGTTAAAACTATGTCATCTAATTCCAGATTTTTAATTCCGTTTCTTTCGCATTCTCTGAAAACTGCTTCTCTTGCACTTAATTCTCCTAATGCGTGTGAATAACCTTCATGCGTTTTTTCATTTTTAAAAATAGCATCTACAATATGCTTAGGGGTTTCATAATCATATACATTAGGATCCCCAATATTCAGATAGAGAATTTTCTTTCCTTTCTTTTCCTCTTCCTGTGCTAAAGTAACAACATCCCTTATTGCATGAGTCAGTTTCTCAGTTCTTTTTGCTGCTGGGATTTTCATATTTTTCACGTATTAAATAAACTTAAAAATATTTAAGAATGAGACTCAAAAATAATCGAAAAGCGGAATTAAATCTGCTTAATTCCCTTTAAGGACAAAAATAACCCAATGTTCTCTCGAGAATAATCCGTCCATAACTCCATTCATTTCCTTCATTATCGCTAGTCCAATCATATGCTCTGTAAATTATAACATCTGTCTGCCCTGCACCAGGAGTTGCATTAGATGGAACCCAATAACTTAAATCAAATTTCTCCGAAGTTCTAAAATCTTCAAGATAGATTCTATTGTGGTAAGGCAACCCTGAAAATTCATCTATTTCAGAATTTGGCTGCAACGCCTTAGACTCATATTCTCTGTGCGTTACTAACATCACTAAATGATTGTACTTGTTGTTCTTACCATTTTCTATTGAAATACTATAATTCATATTCTGTCCAATATAATATATTGGCAAATTGCCCAATCCTAAATGTGAATAATCCATAAATCCGTTGAAATTTTTATATTCAATTCCAACATTTAGCATATTTCCATTATGATTTCCCTGCTGTGCAGCCAACACAGTTGTTGAAAGCATCAGCAACATCAAAACAATCAAAAATCTTTTCATAAAATCACCTCATTCTTAAAATAATGTTTTTTCTACTAATAAATATTTCCTTTTAGTCATTCTTCCAAACATGCTGGCGCCCCCGTCACACCGGAAAGATCCGGTGGAGATCCGTGCACCTTCGGCAGCACTATACGCCCCCGCCGCAACGAAAGGATTCGTTGGCAATCCGTGCACCTTCGGCAGCACTATACGCCCCCGCCGGGATTCGGACCCGGGTCGCCGCCTCGACAGGGCAGCATCCTAACCACTAGACTACAAGGGCACGAGGCTCAATCCTCGAGCTTGTGTCCAACACAAGGTTGGACGTGCTCACACTTTGTGTTCGCACAGAAACATCTTAATCAATTTTGTTTGGAAAGATTTAAAAATCAAAACCCATCACTATTTTTAGTTTATTTTAATCTTGGTCTTTTGCGGAATCTTGGTATATCAATAAAACCTACAAAGGGTCTTGGTTTGTGAGCATTCGTTCTTACATGTTCGAGATAATTCTGTTCAAGGTCTAATGAGCAGAATTTCATCAAATTACCTTTTTCTCTTGGTTCAAGGCCTTTGGAATGCAGTGTAAAATATCTATCAATTACATTGTTTGATTGATTAACATGACCATAGATTTCAGAAAACAAGCCATTATTTACCGATCCCCATTTTTCCATATATTTGCCTGCCATTTTTGGATTTTTTAAAAATGCTTCAATTTCTGATGAGTGAACGAAACCGCAAAACAACCTGGTCGTTCCTCCAAGTGCCAATTGTCTGTTTCTGGCAATTACACTGAGAAGCAGACTTCTAAATGTTGTTCTGCTTTCAATAAATGTCTTTGCAGCCTTTCTGTCAAACCCTGCTTTTACCAATAGTTCAATTTCCTTTTGTTTGCCCTGAAAAATATCACCTTCTTTTAATTTTGTAACTTCACCGCCAGAGCTGAGCTCTTTGCCTGTCGCCTCAGCAATGATATCGAGTAGTTTCCGTTCCATTATTCCACCAGGATCTGTTCCCCCAGATAAATCAAAAATATAATGTTCTGGAAATTCAACAATTGCGTCTTTTGGCAAAAGTGGGTTTACAATTGGGGCCATATTATCAATTGTGCCTTCTCTCATATCACGCATTTCGGTTTCTGAAGCTGCTTTTGCATAAATTTCGGGATCAAATCCCTCCACAATAAAATAATCGTCTGGACTGAATTTTTTGGAAGCAGTCCTCAATGCATTTTTTACTCTGCGTGATATTATTTCCAGTCCCGTGGCACCCTCTATTGAAAACCCGTGTGCAAATCCGTAAATCACAAGTTCTCCATTTGAGAATTTAATTGTGGGAAATAGATTCGAAGCCATACAGTAACCCTATGTGTAAAAGTCTATTTATACTTTTTTCTTTATTTAATGGTTATTCCATAAACTTTGCAATTACTATTGCACCTGCAACCATGTACAAAAGACTTCCAAAAATTGAACTTATTGTAAATCTGACAGGATAATTCATGCTTGTGTACACTATGAATGCACTTGGCAAACCAGCAACTAACCACACCAACAATCCGAATGATTTTCCTTTCTGCATAGTCGTTCCCTTGAATGAATCTTTCACATAGTGATATACTGCTGACATTGAAAATCCCAGAACCCACGGATTCAAAAAGAAAAACATCATCATCGGGTCTTCCATTGCACGCATCCCGCCCAATGTGAAACTGTCATAAGGGAAAAACATTCCGACAAGATAATCAAAAATAAAACTAACTATAAAAATTGCAATTCCTGCTAAAATTCCTGAAATTAAAAATTTCTTCAAGTCCATGTTAAGACCCCTCTGTTCAAAGCTGAACATGTCCGCCATTGATTTTTTTAAATTCTAAATAAGAATAAACAAACAAAATTGCAACTACCAAAAGAACTGGCGCTACAAATATGTACAAAAATAAATCAGGTAAAATCAAACCAATAAGTGAAATCACACCCAATGCAATGAAAAGTTTTCCGCCTAATTTGTGAGTTTTTTCCCAGACAACATCATTTGCAATTGTCCATGGTGTTCTAATGCCCATAAAGAAATTTCTCTTAAATTTTGGCATTATAATTCCTATGAAAATAAACAGAATTGCAATCAAAGGCATAATCGCCCATGACATATTAAACTCAAATCCGAAATTCGGTAGCAAAGTTAGTTTGAACATTACGATAAAAAACAAAATCATAAACAATTCAAACAAATAATATTCATTTTCAAATTTTTTCAAATTCTCTTTGAAAACTGCAATTTTTGGAATAAACCAAAAAAGAAGAATCATGAAAATCCCGATTAGTGGGAACATAAACGCTCCGACTAAAGGATCGCCATATCCGTTTGCTTCGCCTTTGATATTCCAGTGAATCGGCACTTTTTCAGGGAGCATAGGATAGACTATAAATGCGCCTAAAAACATCAAAGCCACAAGAATTATGGCCATTTTTTCATATTTGTGCATGTCACATAATACGTTGTTGCTTTTAATATAATTTACGTTGATGGCATTTCTCGGTAATATGACGTTACACTATTTTTCTGCATTCAACATAGTATTTTTTATCCCCTGCATGTCCTATGGAAAAAGTTTTTCTCGGATATACTCCGTAGAAAATCACTGTTTTGAATATTTCACTTTTTGACCAGTCGGGGAGATAAAACCCAATATTATTTGGTTTTGAACCCAAATCAGTTACAACACCATCTCCGTGAATATAATCTATTTTTGCCTTTTTGTTTTCCTTAACATAACTGTTAAGGAATACTTCTATTGTTTCTGCTTCCAGATTGTATTGTGAATTGTTCACGGATATAACGCCGTATTCATTTCCTGCTACAAATGAAATAACCTGCGTATTTTGATTTTTTAATTGCTTAGTCGCTTTTTTCATTTCATCAAATGTTCCGACTTTTTTGTATGTGACTTCTGAACCTTGTTTTTCATAGAAGTCTTTCATTGCTTCAAGCACATTATTGGGATTTATATTAAAAAGAACTCTGTGAATTGGTTCAATTTCAACTCCGTCATCGTGTATGTTAATAATTTCAACCAATGCATAACGTGCAGGATGATTTTTTACTGCTTCGAATCCACCTTTCTCTTCTTTCAATTTTTCCCATATTGATTTTGCGGTTGCAAACGAATGGTTTCCGTCACCCATGGCATAAAGCAAAATAGGTTTGTCTGAAACGCCATATTTTTTATTGAATGCTTCGGGATTCGCAAGCTTCTCAAGATTATTTGCGATTTGATTGATTGTATCTTTATCGTCCACTTTGTATCCTTTAATATGCCCGCCATCCATCATCAGTTCAAAATCATAAATTTTTTCAAGGTTTTTTTCAAAAAGCGGTTCTATAACTGTTTTTTCAGGATCATCAATCAACACAATAATATGTGGCAATTCCATTGTTGCATTTTCCCTTATTTTTATTCTTGGTTTTAGTCTTTCAACAATTGTTCCTTCTGTAGGCCTTATTAAAGTCTGAGAATTTTCTCTGTAATCGTATTTTTCAAGATCTAAGGCAACAATCATCCCTTTTCTTGATTCGCATGATGGTGTTTTTCTATCAACAATAATAAATCCTTCTTTTTGTTCAATAAGAGTTCCATTTTCAATATACTCGTCCATATTTTTGTTTATGTTACAGACTATTTCATTCTTTTTTTCTGATTCCAAGTAAACTTCGGGAAATATTAAATGTAATGTTGATGGTTCATCATTTACTAACTTATTAACTTCGTCCCAATATTCTTTTTGTGATGTGTACTGATCGCAGGCAATCACAGCCCATTTTGTCATGTCAATCCCGTTTTTTGGAAGTAAAATTTTAGGCACTCGCAAACCTATTTTTTCAAAATCCATATTATCACAGCCCCCTATTTTCGTAGATAATTTATTATGGGATTAATTAATAAATCTTATATTTGCAATTCTGCTTTATGATTTGAGATAATTTTAAATCATTTATTTTTATTAGTTACCTGTTCAGGAATTAGGGGCTGTTTCCGGAACAGGCGAGAAAATGCTTCAGAACTCAACTTTCTTTTATCCAAAAGTCTGGTCAGGATTAGTTCTTTACACTCTGGAATAATTTTTCCAGATTCCTTTTTTTATTTTTTTAAAGATAGTCTTAAATAATTTCAAAACATAAATATTATGTGCCTATAAGACCAAAAATATATAAAAAATTTAACATACGTGAATTAATTTTTCTTTCCAGAAACGAAGAAATAGTTCGCTTGAATTCAATATTCAACATAAGCAAAGAAAGACCAAAATATTCTCATGCAACAATAGGCAGGATGGTATCCCCCCCCATCTCTCGCGAAAGAGTAAGGCAAATCCTATTTAAAGAAGGATTTAAAAGACAACGCAAATCACCCCGATCTACAATGAAATTAATCCCACCGCAAGAAGAAGTAATTCGCTTAGGCTCATTACACGATGTAAAAAAAGGAAAACCAACCCATACACTGTCAGACATCGCAAAAGAAACAGGCTATTCCACTAGTCAAATAGTCCCAATCCTAAAAAAAGCTAAAATTGAAAGAGACTACCGACAGGACCGTGTGGCGAAATTAGCAAATACGAAAAATAATGATGGTAAGCCAATGTATACTGTTTCTGAAATCGCAGAAAAAACAGGCTATTCTCCTAACAACATATACCGAATCCTAAAAAACGCAAAAATTAAAAGACTAGCATTAAGAGGAAGAAAACCAAATCCAAAAACAGAAGAAATCATCCGCCTCGGCTCACTACACAATATAAAAACAAGAAAACCAACCTATACTTTGGAAGAAATAGGTAGAATGACAGAAATAACTAAAAAAGGAGTGAGTCAAATCCTAAAAAAAGCAGAAATTGAAAGAGACTACCGACAGAACTATGTGGCGAAATTAGCAAATACGAAAAATAATGATGGTACGCCAATGTATACTGTTTCTGAAATCGCAGAAAAAACAGGCTATTCTCCTACCAACATATACCTACTCCTAAAAAAACGCAAAAATCATAACGAGAACAAAAAATAAAATGAAATAAACGTAATTTTCATTTTTCCGAATTTCAATTTTCATAGAATGTTAGATATTTTGTATGAAGTAATTTCTTTGCTTTTTCGCTTCCGGGTTTTTCAAGATAATCTGAATATAATTTTTTAACTGCAGTATTTTCACTGGATGTTCTTTCCTTCTTTTCTGAATCTACTTTGTAAAGTGCCTTTCTTCTCAGATCAACTTTATCAATAGTTGTTTTTGGCTGACCAGCACCACCAACACACCCGCCTGCACAAGCCATACATTCAATAATTGCAAATTCTTTTAATTTTTCAGAATCATTCAAAATCTGTGCTGCATTTTTCAGTCCGTTTATTACAGCAACTTTTATTTTTTCATTTCCAATTTTAACAGTTGCTTCTTTAACACCATCCATTCCGCGAACTTCTTTGAATTCAATTTTTCCCATTTTTTTGTCTTTCATACTTGAATAAAGTCTCAGAACAGATTCCATAACTCCGCCTGTTGCACCGAAAATATTTCCCGCACCAGTTGATTTTCCCAATAACGAATCAAAATCTTTCTCTTCTGCCTTTTTCAAATCAATTCCCTTTTCTTTCAGAAAGTTTGCACACTCAACTGTTGTTAAAACTTTATCAACATGAGGTATTCTGTCAAATCTTAATTCAGGTCGTCTTGCTTCTGCTTTTTTTATCATGCAGGGCATTATTGAAACAACAAATATGTTTTTTGGGTCAATATTTTTTCTCTCTGCGAAGTATGTTTTAATCAGTGCACCCATTACTTCCTGCGGGCTTTTGCATGAACAAAGATTATCAACATATTCGGGATGTGCATGTTCAATATAACTCACAAAACCAGGACAGCATGATGTGAAAATTGGTAAGCGACCGCCATTTTTTTTACGTTCAATAAACTCCTGTGTTTCCTCTAATGTTACAATGTCTGCCGATGTTGCAGTATCAAAAACATAATGAAAACCAGCTTTTTTGAGCGCCCCGACCAATTTCTTTGTAACTATTGTGCCTGTAGCCATTCCAAATTCTTCGCCTATTGAAACTCTTATTGAAGGCGCTACCTGGGCGATTAATATCTTGTTCCCAATTTCCTGCTCTTTTAAGATTGCATTAAATCCCATGGCTAATATAAGGAAAATATTATATAAAAGCTTGATGTTATTGTGTGCATGGCTACAAATAATTTTATTTCGATATTTGATAATAAACTAACACTTAAACACAAGTTTCAAAATCTTGAATTCTTGCTCTATGCGTCAGCAGTGTTTATGTTCCCATTACTTTTGGGACACGTAAATACCCTCCCAAATCAGCTAATCGTGGGCACGTTTGTTAATGCATTTTTGGTTTTAGGTGCCTTGTATTTTGGAACCAAAAAACTTCTTCCGTTAATTATACTCCCAAGTATCGCTGCTCTTTTAACAGGCTTTATTTTCGGACCATTAAGTTTCTATTTGTTGTATCTCATGCCATTTATTTGGGTTGCAAACGCAATTTTCATTTACGCAATTAAAAGACTGAAATTAAACATGCAGAAAAATTACTTTGTTTCATTAATAACTGCATCCTTCGCAAAAGCAATTTTCTTATTTTCTGTAACATTAGCACTCTTTTACTTTTCATTAGTTCCTGAAGTTTTCCTTACTGCAATGGGACTTCTTCAGTTTACAACAGCAATTTTAGGCGGATGCATTGCATCATTTGTTTATTTTGTGAGGCGATAAAATGTTTTCTCAGGTAATGATTGTAAAAGTAAATGACAGGAAAAAATCTGCAATTTCAATCCAGAAAGTTCTCACAAAATATGGGTGCGGTATTGAAACGAGAGTAGGTCTTCATGAATCAACAAAAATGTGTGCAAACGCAGGAATAATTATTTTACAGCTTACAGGCACAAAAAAAGAAAACACTCTTTTGAAAATACACCTCAGTAAAATTTCAGGTGTAAAAGCAAAAATTTTAGATACTTCTAAATTTTAATTGCAGATTTTAGTTACTATTTGTATCGTTTGTGCCTGTATTTTTTATTACCGGCGGTTCTAAATTAGCATCAGTAACCTCTCTTAAAACTTCAACTGCTTCAATTTCTGAAAGAAGGAAGCCTTCTGTATTTTCAGACAAAGTTTTTATGTATAAGATAATACCGTCTTCAGTTGCACAATACTCAGAAGTGAATTTCTCATCATCTATTGTGTGTTCTAATTTGTAACATTCCCCAAACTCAGTTGAATATTTTCTTAAACCTAGTTTAGTTATTGTGTATTTTTCAGGAGTTTCTTTTATCAAATCAGTATTAACTTTCAAAGCATATAATTCTAAATCTGATTCTTCCGCGTCTTCTATTGTCTGTTCTTCACATGCCTCGGGCAGTATTCCGGGTTTAACACAAACCACGATTTTGTCTTTCAGAATCCAAGTGTGCTGTAAAACGTCCCCTGCCAGTATATCTTTTCTTATTTTTCCGTCTTTGTAGTAAATTGCTATTTGCCCGCCGTCACCTTTAACTCCGTTATTTGTCATAACATAAACTGCTTTAAAATTTGGAGTCTGTGAAAACAATTCTAAAAAATTATCAGTAACCGTGTTCTCTGGTCCTTCATTTCCAACAGGCTCATTAATAATTTCATTATTTTCAACAGGCTGTTCCACACATCCGCTGAAAATTAAAAATAACACCAAAATAAAAATAATTTTTTTCATTGAATTCACACTTTGTTTGAATTTATTATTAGTCAGGAGAAGTCTTTATAAATTATATTGACTTTTTATGCAAGCAAAACAAGTGTTGCACCCATTACAATACTGCCTAAAAGAAAACCAGTAGTCATTAAATGTGAATTTTCACTTTTGCAGTGACAATAACACGCAGGTAACAATTCATCAATACATATGTAAACCATTATGCCTGCAACAAAAACCAAACTGATTGCAATAACTGTAGGTGTAAGGAACGGAAGCAAAATTAACATTGCGAGTAATGCGCCTATTGGTTCAGCCATACCTGCAAAAAATGCAAGGCTTAATGCTTTTCTTTTGCGTTTTGTTGCAAAAAATACAGGAATTGCAATTGCAATCCCTTCCGGAATGTTATGAAGTGCAATCGCAATTGCGAGTGTAATCCCAAGGCCTGTTGAATGTAAATTACTTGCAAAAACTGCAAAGCCTTCCGGGAAATTGTGAATTGCTAATCCGATTGCAACAAACACACCTGTTTTCATTAGTTTTGAATCAAAAACCTGTTTTTTAGTAACCTTTTCTGCAATGAAACTATGTGGCAAAAAATAATCTATTGCAAATGCAAATGCCGCTCCTGCAAAAAAGATAATAAGCCCCTGGCTTTCACCAAGAATTTTAATTCCTTCAGGGAGTAACTCAATAAACGAAACTGTTATCATAACGCCTGTTGAAAATGCAAGTGAGAATGCCAGATAAGAGTCTTTAGGTTCTTTTATAAAAAAAACCACTAAACCGCCGACTGTCGTGGCTAGACCTGCAAAAAATGCTAATAGTAATCCAAAAATAATTGCATCCATATATATCAGAAAAATAATTCTCTTTTAAAACCAATCTGTGTTGTTAATTCCACTTATGCGTAGTAACTTAAAAAAGAAAATAAAAAAGTGATAAGGAAAACTCCTAATCAAACTATTTCGAATAGTACTTGTTCTCATAATTAAACTGCGTGTTTTTTAACCAGTTCAGCTCAAAGTTTTTGCCTGCTTTAATGTCTTGCAGAATGGTTTTTACTTTGTCAGCAGTAATAATTGAAGGTACTAACACAAATTCTATGCCCTCTGCAGAAAGTTTTTTCGCATCATACACGTCGTGAGCCAGAACAATAAGGATTGTGTTATTATTTTTCTTCAATAGTTTTTTAGCCAGGACAATGTTTGAATCAACATTCATCACAGTGGAAATAACTACTTTGGGTTTTACTTTTAAAATAAAATCAATTGTTTCCAAATCATACACATCACCATAAAGAGTATGAAAGTTTAGTTTGCCTGCCTCTTTTAATGCCCTCGGGTCAAAGTCAACAACTAGCACATCTTTGTTATCTGCTTTATCATCAATAAAAATTCTTTTGCCCGTATTTCCAAAACCAAGGCAAACAAAAGGATACTCTTTATCTTCAACAATGTGCAGAGAATCTTCAAAAAATTTTTTGCTTCGCCAAAAAGGCAAAAAAGCAGACAAATGATTATACAATTGGTTATTGTAGATGATAAGATAAGTGGAAACACTGATGGTTGCAACTGCAACCAATGTTATTATTGAAACAACTTCATTGGAAACATGCCCTAATTTTGCCCCCAAGAAAATGAGTATTAAGGAAAATTCGCTTATCTGGGCAACAGTCAGACCTGAAAGAAAGCATGTTCTGCTCTTGTAACCAAGTTTAGCCATCAGGATAAAAACAATTATAGGGTTCCCTACAAGAACAAAAATTGAAAGTATTATTGCCGGGACTAAAATTATATCGGAAGCTGCAAATACTAAATTTGAGCCCAGAACAACAAAGAACAGTACAATGAAAAAATCTCTAAGATACTTTAATTTTCCTAATATGTCATAAGAATACGGGAGAGATGCTATTGAAACTCCCGCTAGAAAGGCTCCAATTTCTTTGGAAAAACCAAGAAAAATGGCTACTGACGCAAAAGCAAAGCACCAGGAAATAGCCCCAAGAAAAAGAAGTTCCTGATTCTTGGAAAGCGCATTAAATATTATTTTAACCAAAAACTTGGATGCGATGAAAAACAGCAAAAACAGTATAATCAAATTCAAAACAAGCAAGGAAAGCTGGCTTGTTAAGTCAGTTGAAAAAGAAAAGGATGCTATTACAACAAGAACCAAAATCGCAACAAAATCCTGTACTAATAGGAAACCAATAGATATTTTTCCATACAATGAATTCAATTCTTTCTTATCGGATAATAGTTTTACAATTATGATAGTGCTGCTGAATGTTAGTGCGATTGCTATATACAATGATTCCACTAACCCGAAGCCCAAAAGTGACGCAATCCCAAATCCGATAATTGTAGTAAAAATGATTTGCCCGATTCCAGTTATAACTGATGTTTTCCCTATTTCTCTGAAAATCCTCAAATCAAGATTGATTCCAACAAGAAACAGCAGAAAAGCCACTCCCAGTTCCGAAAAAACATGTAGCAGTTCTTTGTAGCTAATTACATTCAAAAAAGAAGAGCCAAGAAGAATGCCTGCAAAAATAAACGCAAGCAGGATTGGCTGCTTTAGTTTTTTAAATAGAAAAGCAAGACAAGTAGCTATTATAATTACTGCCGCGAGTTCAAGAAAAAAATTCTCAATCATAGATTAACTTCCCTTTACACAATATTGTGCTAATAACATATATAAATAGTTTAATGGTTTTTGCGTTGTTGTAGTGGTATTTTTCTAATGCATTGAAGTTTTTTGATGTCACTTATTCAGCGTGTTTTTTTGAAAAAAAGCCCCATGTTTTGGATTTTTGCCAATGCGAAGGCTTTTATATGGTAATAATGCAAATATACTATTAGATACAAAAAAATAAGATGGAAATAACACTATTTTTTCTTAACTGAAAAACACTGATGTTTTAACGCATATAGCGCTATTTCTATTTTTTATAATTGGAGTAAGTGATAAATTGAAATTTGAAGAACTAAATATAAACAAAAGAATACTCAACGCTCTATACAACAAGGGTTTTGAAAAAGTATCAAAAGTGCAGGAAATGGTAATACCTGAAGCGCTTTTGGGTAAGGATGTTGTTGGAAAAAGTCAGACAGGCACTGGAAAAACTGCTGCGTTTGCAATACCACTTATTGAAAAAATCAAGCAGGGGGAAAGATTCTCTGCATTAATTGTGGTTCCCACAAGAGAACTTGCAACACAGGTAAAAGAAGAAATAAGAGAAATTGCAATCGGAAGCCACATAAGAGCTGTTGCGGTTTTCGGTGGTCAGAGTCTTAACATTCAGGCTAGATTTCTTGACAACGGGCCTGAGATTATTGTCGGAACGCCCGGCAGACTTTTGGATCTTTCAGCAAGACGCATGGTTGATTTTAGAAAAACACGTTTCTTGGTTTTAGATGAAGCTGATAAAATGTTTGACATGGGATTTAGAGATGATGTTGCAAGAATCATTTCACTTTTACCAAAGGAAAGGCAGACACTGCTTTTTTCTGCAACAATGCCAAGTGATGTCCGACATTTAGTTGACAGACATTTGAAAAAAGACAAGGTGTTTTTTGACCTCAGCAAAAACAATGCACCCGTGCAGGAAGTGGAACAGTTTTGCGTAATGGTTGACCAAAGGAATAAAATCAACTCTTTAATGAAAGTCTTATCAAATGGCAATCAGAAAGCGCTTGTTTTTTGCAGAACTAAAAGAACAGTTGACTGGCTTGAAAGACAGCTTTCAAAAAAAGGTGTAAAAACTTTGGCAATCCATGGTGATAAATCACAAAATATAAGAACCAAAATAATTGACAAATTTAAGAGCTCAAGAGGCGGAATGCTCATTGCAACAGATGTTGTATCAAGAGGCATTCACGTTGATGATATTGAACTTGTTGTTAATTTTGATTTTCCCGCGGAAACTGAGACTTATTTGCACAGGATTGGCAGAACTGCGAGGCAGGGAAGAAAAGGCAAAGCAGTAAGCTTATGCACAAATGCTCTTGAAAAGCAAATGCTTGACAGTGTTGGCAGAAGCAACAACACACAGATTCAGGAACTTTACAGAAACACAGATCCTAACAGAATGTATGTGTAAGTTCCCCCCCTGATTTGGGAATTGGTGCTTGGTTAGTAGGGTGTGGTTTGTAGGACTTCATTTTCAGTTAACCTCTTCATTTTTCATTTTTTTGAATTCTTTTTTTCTTTTTTCTATTTCTGTTTTAAATAATTTTTTTGCTGTTTTTGTATAGAATCTATTCTGTTTTCTAAATTGATATAGTTTTTCTGGTGTTGTTTTATATTCTTTGACATCACTATAGAATTGTTCCTTGAAAGAATCTGACATTGTGTCCGCATCTATTAACAGTTGTTTTTCAATTTCTGTTGGGTTTTCAAATTTGTGCGCGTTTACAATTTCGATGATTTTATTGATTTTTTGCGGGTCGTATCTCACTTTTGCTAATACTTCTTCAATTATTGGTGGCGCCAATTTTAGGTGTGCGTGCAGTGCCTTTTCTCTGTCTTTTTTTGCTTTACTTTTCTGCAGTTTTTTAGGCACTTCCGACCATCCAACATCATGCAAAATTGCTGCAGGGATCAAAATATTTTTATCGGCTGGATTTTTTTCTAATAGTAATTCCATGGCTCTTACGACACCTTCAGTATGAACAACAAAGTCTTTCATTTTTCCTTTCCTCAAAAAAGGAAGTGTCAGATTCCAAATTGGTTTATATTTTTTTTCCATTCACGTTCTCCGTCCGGCAGTCTTTTCAGTATCATTTATGTCTTTATTCTATTTAAGAATTAGTAATCCCCCCTCCCGAAGAGGTGCTCCAAGTAGCAACCCTATAGCTACTATAGGTTGCTACTATTACTATATACAAACTTATATTTAAGTGTTTCGTTTGAATTATTCACTTTTTGAATGCTGTTTTATTGTTTCGTCTGACAGGAATTTTGTGAATGGCTTGTAATCTCCCTTGTTTCCGGCTGCCTGCGTTTTCATGTAGTTCTGCCTTCTTTTTAAGGGAATGTTTGTGAAGGGAAATTCTTTTTGCTGCAACACATAATTCATCAGCAATCGTGCCATTCGCCCATTTCCATCTGCAAAAGGGTGAATTGAAGTAAATTTTGTGTGAAACTTTGCGGCCAATTCTACGGGGTGGACAACTTTTCCATTTTCTTCCAGCCAGTTGATTAATTCTTTTATTAAGCTTGGCACTTTTTCCGGTAAAGGAAATTCGTGGGTTGAGCCTCTTATATAAACCTGAACTGGTCGGTAAATACCCTGGTATTTTTCAAACCCTGAAATTTTTTCGAGCAGAATGTAGTGCAGTTGAAGAATCATTTTTTCAGAGATTTTTGAGTTTATTTTCATATATTTATCATATCTGTCTAAACACATTTTCAGATTTAATGCCTCTTGTTCTTCTCTGTCAATTCCTGTTATAATAATGTTCTTTTTTTCAGCTTTTTTTATTTGCTTTTCATGTGAAAGTATTTCCTCTGTTTCTTTGTAGTTTAGTGAGCTTCCTTCAATCGCATTTGAATCTGTTATAAAAGTTATTCTTTCTCTTTTAATGAATTCCTCTTTTTGTTTTTTAGAAAGTTTTTTTATAAAATCTTTTTTATTTTCCGCTGCTTTCTGAAGCTTTTCCGCTGTTTTGTTTGTGATAAACTCAGTTAAAGGAGGCACCAAAACTAAATGGTTTTTTTTCTTGCATTTTTTTTTCAATTCTTCAACCGCATTTAACAATTTTTTAAGCGAAGGCTTTTCAGACCCGAAATAAATGCTTTCTTTTACCCATTTTCCTTTGAACTTAAAAGACTCCTCTAAATAGTTGTATTTTTTCCCCTTAACTGTACGTGTACTTAAATGGCTCATAGAAAGTTATCACTGCATAACCTATTTAAATATATCCCAGTGATAACTCGTAGTTGTTACTCAAACAAGTTCTCCTTATTGTTTCAGTGATAACTTTTGTATCTCAAATAGTAAGACGTCCCACATATCAAAACATCGCTCTAAGAGACCCTATTTCTTTGCTGATTTAAGCAGTTTAAGAATAATGTCCTCGTAGGTTTCGCCCTTTTTTCCCAATTCTTTGAGTTTATCCCGTGTTTGAGGGCTCATCTGTATGGTTGTAACACCTTTTGTGTATGGCATAGTGCTATATAATGTCTATAGGTGTATATATTTGTTTTGTTTTTTGCTGCATTATTCATAAATAAAGATGCCGTTGACAAGAACACACTTACCATTCACACATTTTGGCTCTGCTTTACAGGTTGGATCATTTGACTCCACAGAAGGACACATACAGTTGCCAAGAATCTTGTGCCATTCCTCTGAAAAATTTTTATTTATTGCAGTTGCTATTCCGCCCCTACCACAACCACAGCAATTACCCCTATCTACTATGCAATCAGAGTTATCACTGCACAATTTAAAATTTTCAGACATTTTGTCGTTATCGTTTGATTGAACACATCCGACTAAAAAAACTAAAAAAATTAAAATTCCCAGCAAAATTTTCCTCATAATCAACTCCTCTAACATATATTCTCTATTGAATCCCATTTAAAGCTTTCAATTTAGTTAGGCTTCTGTACAAATGCCCAACTCGGAATTAATCAAACTGTATAAGTACATTATCATTAATTGGAGTTAATCTTTTATCGCTGATTATGGTATTGCCGCGATTATCTAATTTTTTGTAATAGATCTCATAAAACCCTTCGCTATACATTTTGGGATCACTGCCTTTGTCATTTGGGTAATCCTTCTGATCCATCCAGACTACATGAATGTTATTGTGTGAATCTATGGCTATTTTTGGGTTAGATGAAATAAAACCATCAGCAGTGCTAATTACCGTTTCCTCGATTAGAGTGTTTCCATAACTATCACGCTTCATATAATAAATGTTATTTTTAGATTCCCAAACTATGTGGATATTATTTTTGGAATCCATTGAAATATCCAAATGAGCTTTATCCCCTGAATATTTATTTAATTTTTTGCAATAATTTAAGATTTGCCCGTCCTTATCTAATTTTGCATAGTAAATTCTGCTGTTATCAGCTATCCACGCTATATGAAGATTGTTGGCAGAGTCTGTTTTTATCACAAACTCTGATACATCAGAATAATAATATTTGCAGTTTAGGGCGGTATCGTCAATTAATGTATTGCCAGTAGTATCTAATTTTGTGTAATAAATTTTGGCAGTCAGGGGGTGTTTTTGGTCTTTATCATCTCTGCTATCTCGCCAAGCTACGTATGCATTATTATGAGAATCTAATGCAATTTTAGGATTACCTTCAACAAAACTTCTGTCTTCCTTCAATTTTATTGCCTCAAAGCCAGTCCATTTACTTTCCCCAGTATGGCCTTCAAGCTTTAATCCTTCGTTTTTTATCATGTCTCCAACTAGCAGTTTCCCCTCTTCATTCAATTTTTTATAGTAAACCTCTCCCGCCCAATAACTCCAAACTAAGTGAAAATTGTTATATGTGTCTATTTCAGCGTCCTCAATTTGGAATAATTCCTCCATCTTATATCCTCCATGAACTATTTCTTTATATCTGTCTGGTTTTGCATCAAGAGGTCCCATGATTACATAATTATCAAAATCTTTTTCTTCCCCAACAATTATGCCCTTCTCTCTATCTAATTCCATATAACCAAGTTTAGAAGTTAAATAGATTTTATCTTGTGAACCTAACTTGATTTGATAGTCAATGCCGCCCCAGATGTTATGCCTGTAGATGTGCGAAGATTCAGGATTTGTCAGTATTTTATTATCAATAACGATTTTTCCATCTTTGTCTAATTTACTATAATAAATTCTCCAAATAGAAGAAAGATACTCTCCCCTGCCTCTATTATCCATCCAAATTATGTGAACATTATCTTGAGAATCTACTGCGATTTGTGGAAAAGCAGAAGTTGCCGGATACACTTCAGTATTCCAGTTAATGCATCCTGCAAGCAACAGTAATGAGACAAATAATGTTATTGCAACTATTGCTTGCGTCATATATGTACTGTCATTTTTTTATTTAAACTGCTTTTGGTACATTAAAACAATGGTAGTACATCATTGGAAGAGTATTTTGGGTGCTGAATTTACCGATAAACAGACTTACTATATTACCTGCATAACACTAAGCAGCAATACAGGCCAGACAATTACATCCATAATTAAAACAGCCCAAGAAAGCCACTTTATTAATTTTGTTTCATCTTTACTGCGCTTCAACAAACCCACAACTCCCAATCCAACAATTAAAAGAATCAGAACCACAAATACAGCAGACTGGGCAAAGAGGGGAATGAACTTGTATAAATTAAAAAAGATTAGTGAAAGAACGAGCAATAGTAAAATTAAATTCAACACATAAATTATCTTTGAAAGTCTTTTTCTTATTTTTAAAATTAGGAGTATTAATGAAATAATAAGCAGAGTTATCAGTGCAATTGCAGCCAAATCAGTGAAAGCCCCTACTCCCTTACTATAATCCTGCTCTGAACCTATCAATGCAACAATGCAGAATATTTCATCAGTTTTTGGGAGTGTGCACTCATTCAAATATTCATCCTTAAGCACACCTTTACTGCCCTCTTCTATATTTTCTCTAAAGGTATTGCTCTTATCACAAAATACTCCAAAATTAACAAAAATATCTTGTGTTCCAACATAGCTTATTTCTGTTTTGTCTTTTTTCCAATCTGCGCTGCCTTCAAAATTGCCCAAACTCAAACACAACTGTTTCTCACTTAATTTAATTTTTTCAGTGAGGGGTGATTTTGAAAGAACTTTGCCATAATCTGCACTTAGGGGCATATTTGAGGTTTTTGCAAATATCCCCGACTGTCCTTCCATCTGCCTCAGCATTGTTGTAACTTCATCAATAGGGCTTAGAGCAAATATAGCAAACGCTGTTGTAAAAAGGAGAAGTAGTATCAAAAGAAATAACAGTTTCCTCATGCTATTAAAAGTGCTGTTGTTCTTTAAATATATTTTCTTGGGTTAAAAAACGGTTGTTACTCTTCTTTCTTATATAGTTGATCATTAATCCAGCATAAACAAAACTTATGTATAAAGATGACAACTTCAAAATATTTTTAAATGGATTTCTTATCTATAAACTGCAAAATTATACTCTTTCTTCGGCTCTAATTTAGCAATATAAATATTCAGCTGCTGAATAATCTGCTTGGCTTCCTGAGCCTCTTTTACAATTGCTTTGTTTTTGTTGTCAATAAGTCTTTTTCTGCCTTTATTTTTGCGTACCATTTGCGCACCATTTTTGAGGCTAGCGTATCATTCCCGACATTATCGCGACATTTTCAAAGCTTTCGCGACATTTTTATCGGACACTTATCGGACATTTTGGAGAGTATTCGGACATTT
>JAZDFD010000027.1:0-3050 GCA_043808155.1 Candidatus Iainarchaeum sp. | reverse complement strand
GGACATCGTGTTCGCCATCTCGTCGTAATTCTTTCCCCCAACAAAATCATATTTGCATTCTGCCGGCTCATTAACCCACATCCTTATTTCTTTTTGCGTTGTTTGATATTTTAAAAACCCATTATTTTTAGGATTAAAAATAGTCAACTGGTGATTAACTGCAGTTGTATCTGGTCCTGAATTAACGCAAAAATTCACTACATATTCATCTATATTAAAATTTCCGTGATAATCCTGGCACCGAATATACATATTTAAATTTGCAAACTTTTCTTTCAAATTTCCTGTAACATTATAAACGCTTAAACTGTCTATGCTCGGAATTGAAAATGCAAAAGTGTGATTGTCGCTAAAACTATTCTGCTCTAATGGATACTCCCCCATTTCTTCATAAACATTTGTTTTCCCAAAACTATATTTACACTGGCTAAACTCGTCTGTTTTCAGCGTGAACAAAACAGGAGTAAATTCCTGAATGCATTTTCCGTCGGTTTTTCTTATCTCAACTCTTTTCACTTCTTCATTCAAAAAATTATAATCTTGCGTCAAAACTTTTCCTAATGAAATCACCGGTGGATTTGGCTCATATTTGACGCTTTCACATATTGGATTTTCCTCGTTGGTATTTAACAACTTGCACGCCTGCCCCAAAGAACTGCATCGATATTCTGTGCATGGCTTTGAATTATCCTCATTGCATTTCTTGCAGTCATCTCCGCCTGTCGGCGCCTGCCAAGGCATGCATGTAAACTCAACATTCACTTGCTTTGTTTTCCCCCAGCCAATGATTGCAATGTAAGCCATAAAAACTAATCCTGCTACTGCTGTCCATCCTAATGCACTAAGACCTAAAAGACCAGTGCTTGAAAAAAGAGAAGCCCCTGTTATATAAGAATACCCTAATGCTCCTCCTGCAACTGCTCCTGCCAAAGCCATTGCACCGACGGCACTTCCTTGCAGCCCTAATATTTTTGCAAGATAATATCCTGCCATTCCTCCAATACTTGCTCCTGTTGCAGCACCTGCAAATGCTCCGAGAGTTGTTGCTGTTGTTGTAGTTACTCCCGCAGCTGTTGTTTCTGTTACAGCAGTCAGTGATGCTGCAATCTTGGTTCCTTCAACAGTAGTTCCACTAAGAGCTCCAAGATTTAGAAAGACTGCTGCTTTAACCAAAGTCCCAGCACCTCCGACAATATGCCCTAAATATCCGACAATTTTTGTGAAATCACTTGTTTTAGTGACGTCAAATTCTTCTGAGTTTCCGACGACAGAATTTAAATATTTGCTCAAATCAGGAGACTCTGCAAATTGCCCTGGAACTTTCTCTGCATAATCTGCATACCTCTCTCCTGAAACTGACGGCGCATTTGTAACTTTAATATTATCTGTTCCTTTTCCAATATAATTAACATAACTTCCACAATCCCCGAGAGAAACACAAAAATCATTCATCTGTTCTGCGAAAATTTTCTCCCTGCAGTTGCAGTTATTAACACAATCCCACTCTCCAAAAGAATCTTTTTGATAAGTAACAACACACTTTTGATTTGCAAGAGAGCACAGGGCATCATCAACACCAGAAGTATCCACCAAGTCCAAACCACGAGGATATCTCCCGACACAAACATCAAACTTGAAACCACTATCAACATTCACATTTTTTATCATACAGCTTTTGTCTTCCTGACATTTTGTTTTCATATTGCTGTCTTCATTATATTTTATACACTGCAGAGCCATGTTCATAATGCAAGACGCAGTTGAGAATTTTTGTGAACCTTCTATTATTTCTGACTGAACACAAATCTGCCCTCTGTAATCAGAGCAACCCTCATTCACCACCTCGCCGTCAACACAAGATTGTTTCCAATGTCTGCTCCCAACAGTATCTTTTCCCTCGCCGATAAACCCATCATAAGCACACCAGCTTTCCCCATTCTTTCTTTTGTTTCCGTCTTCATCAACACATCCAGTATTTTTCTTGGATTGCTGGTTTAATATTTCTGAAATTCTTCCGACGGTTTCCAGACAATCAACTTCATTTCTTATATCTCTAAAATCTTTTTGAAGACCACCAGTTAAAGAAAGTTTTTCACAATTTTGTTCTGTAACAAATTGTGCGTCATTTTCTAAAATACAGCATCCCCGTTGGCATTCTGGAATTAAACAAGACTCATCATTTTTCCAAATTCCTCCGTCAGATTCACATTTGAATTTTGTAGAACGAGTTGAGCACAGCCCTTCCTCTCCATCAACACAGCATCCTATTTTGCAGTCTGCGGAATTTGTGCAGTCCGTCGGTAATAATCCAACAGTGCATCTCTCCTGCGAAAGAACATCCTGGCATATCGCGTCGTCTTCTGTTTCAGGACAGCACTTCAGAGTTTCTGCCGAGACAATTTTCTCTTCTCCAAAAATTTTCTCAAGAAAATAACTGTTTGAAACTGGAAAATTCACCATTAAAAAAATCATAAACATTACAGCACTAATTAACAAAATACTTTTTTTCATCTTAAAATCCCGGAGGTATCACACAACCTCTCACTGCAAATTTAAATTTTTCTTTACTCTCTTTATGCTGGACAGTGTAAATTGTCGTCCCATCGCCTGTTCTAAATCTTTCAATGTTAAATTCAGGATAAAATACCATAAAACCCAAATTCTCAAAATTGCAAAATCTCGCTTCCTGACTTACTATTTCCTGAACAACCAGGGACAAATCATAAAATCTGCTTGGGATGGCAACTTCCAAGTTTTCCTGCGAAGTTGTCTCACCTGATTTAGTCAGTACAATTTTCCCATCGATATTTACTATAATTTTGTTTTTCCCAAAGTCCAGTTTAAATCCGTTGTAGGTTGCATCAACTACATAACCTCTTCTGTCTAAATTTAAAGTCAATTCATCAAAGCACCCATCAACATTTTTTTGAATGCCCTTCTCCAATTCTTTTTTCAGATGAGAAATAAGCATGGGTTCTTGATTTACGCATGGCGAATAATAATTCTGGTTATAACAAAGATAGGATATGTCTGTAAAAACTTTTTCGTCT
>JAZDFD010000026.1:0-103672 GCA_043808155.1 Candidatus Iainarchaeum sp. | reverse complement strand
TGTCTTGGAACACGCAGAACCAGAACTGAAAAAATATATTGTACAAGAAATTAACACAATAAACACACTCAATAGTCTGCGTACTGAACGGTTGGGTGATTATAATTATTGGATTGATGGCGGAACTGAATTAATTCAGGTTCCTCAGGATTTGGAAAAACTTGAGAAGAGAATTTTTCTCAGAAAAAATCTAGTTCAGGGCGCATTGAAAATGGTTCATGAATTTAAGAAAAACATCAGACCTGTGTTAGGTTATTTCGTTGCAAAAGAAAACGAAATCCGAAATTTAAGAATAATTGCAAGAGGAAAGCATGCAGGATTATCTGTAGAAAC
Source organism: Candidatus Iainarchaeum sp. (assembly GCA_043808155.1). Classification (GTDB taxonomy): domain Archaea; phylum Iainarchaeota; class Iainarchaeia; order Iainarchaeales; family JAZDFD01; genus JAZDFD01. The sequence goes on along the minus strand of JAZDFD010000026.1, from coordinate 103,339 downwards.
AATTGAGGCGCAGTTGGTATTGTAAATGTGATAATTAAATGTGATGAAAATTAGAAGTGGTATGTGATGGAAATAGCAGTTTTAGGAAATGATGAATTTGTAACAGGATTTTTACTTGCCGGAGTTAAGAAAGTTTTTGTTTCGGAAGGTTCACTAGATTCAAAAGTTGATGAAGCACTTGGAGATTCAGACCTAGGCATTCTTGTAATGGAAAATGAAAGTTACAACAAACTTTTACATAGAACAAAAACAAAACTCGAGAAGTTAGTAACGCCGGTTGTTGTAAAGGTGTCAAGTAAAGGCGAGCAGACGGATATTAGAGATTTAATCAAAAGGAGTGTGGGTGTTGACTTATGGAAGTAGCAAAAATATACAGAGTTTCCGGACCAGTCGTTATTGCAGATAATTTAGATGCAAGAATGTATGATTTGGTAAGAGTCGGAAAAGAAAGACTAATGGGCGAGGTAATCCAAATAAACGGAAAAAAAGCAACAATTCAGGTTTATGAAGAAACTACTGGATTGAAACCAGGTGAACCTGTTGAAAATACAGGTATGCCATTATCAATTGAGTTAGGACCTGGAATGCTTACAACTATTTATGATGGAATTCAAAGACCACTTCCCGCATTAACTGAGTTAATGGGAGATTTTATTTTAAGAGGTGCTTCAGTTCCCGGACTTGATATTAAAAAGAAATGGGAGTTTAAAGCAACCGTAAAAAAAGGCGATGAAGTAGTTGGCGGAGATGTTTTAGGAACAGTGCAAGAAACCCACAACATTGTTCACAAAATTTTAGTTCCACCAATGATTTCAGGTAAGATTAAATCTATCAGTTCTGGAAACTTTACAGTGCGTGATATTGTTGCAGTTTTGGAAAAAGGTGAAAAACTTGGTTTAAGCCACTTTTGGCCAGTAAGACAACCAAGACCAAGCAAACAAAAATTCCTACCAAACATTCCTTTGATAACTGGACAAAGAATTTTAGATTCATTGTTCCCAATTGCAAAAGGCGGTGCAGGTTCAATTCCAGGGCCATTTGGTTCAGGTAAAACTGTTACTCAACAGCAGTTAGCAAAGTGGAGTGACGCTGAAATTGTTGTTTACATTGGATGCGGAGAACGCGGAAATGAAATGACCGAAGTTCTTACAGAATTCCCTGAATTAATGGATGTTAAAACAGGACGACCATTGATGGAAAGAACTGTGTTAATTGCAAACACTTCAAACATGCCAGTGGCTGCACGTGAAGCATCTGTTTACACTGGAATGACTATTGCAGAATATTTCAGAGACCAAGGTTATGATGTTTCATTAATGGCTGACTCAACTTCACGATGGGCAGAAGCAATGCGTGAAATTTCATCAAGGCTTGAAGAAATGCCAGGTGAAGAAGGTTATCCCGCATACTTGGCATCGAAGCTTTCTGCATTTTATGAACGTGCAGGCCGTGTAAAATGTTTAGGTTCCGGAGGCAAGATGGGTTCAGTAACTGCAATTGGTGCAGTAAGTCCTCCTGGAGGGGATTTTTCAGAACCAGTAACTCAAAACACATTAAAAATTACAAAAGTGTTCTGGGCATTAGATGCAAAGCTTGCACAGAGAAGACATTTCCCGTCAATTAACTGGCTGGAGTCATACAGTCTTTACTCTGAAACCTTAAGTTCATGGTATGTTGACAATGTTGGAAAAGACTGGCCAGAAATAAGAAGAAAAACAATGCAGATTTTGCAGAAAGAATCCGCACTGCAGGAAATTGTGCAGTTGGTTGGTTCAGATGCATTGCCGGAAAAAGAAAGATTAACTTTAGAAACTGCAAAAATTTTGAGAGAAGGATTTTTGCAGCAAAACGCATTCCATGAAGTTGATTCATATTGTTCATTAAAGAAACAATACGGGATGCTTAAGTCAATGATTAGTTTTTCAAATCAGGCAGAGACTGCAATTGATGCAGGTGTAGCAATTGACAGCATTGTAAACATGAATTCAAAAGCAAAGCTTACAAAAGCTTGGTCAATTCCTGAGAAGGAATTCGAAAAAGAAATCGAAAAAATTTCAAAGGAGATGACTGTAGAATTCAAAAAGATTTCTGCTTAAGGGGTGATGACAAATGAGAGAATACAAAACAATTTCAAGAATTGCAGGCCCGCTTGTGTTTGTTGAAAAAACACACGATGTAGGTTATGGTGAACTTGTGGAAATTAAACTTCCAGATGGTTCAACAAAAAACGGACAGGTGTTAGATACTTCAAAAGATATTGTTGTTGTTCAGGTTTTTGAAGGCACTTCCGGAATAAATGCAAAAACTGGTGTAAAATTCTTAGGAAAAACAGTCACTCTTAATTGTTCAAAAGAATTACTCGGAAGAGTTATGTCTGGTTTGGGAAAACCAATTGATGATGGTCCGGAAATAATTCCTGATGAAAAACGAGATGTAAATGGTGCTGCAATTAACCCCTATGCAAGAAGTCCGCCAAAAGATTTTGTTCAGACAGGAATTTCAACAATTGATGGAATGAACACATTAGTTAAAGGACAGAAATTACCAATTTTCTCAGCAGCTGGTCTTCCGCACAATGACATTGCATTACAAATCGCGCGTCAGGTTAAAGTTGAAGGCGGAAATTTTGCAGTTGTATTTGCTGCAATGGGAATTACGAATGAAGAATCTCAGCAGTTCATTAATGACTTTGAACAGACAGGTGCACTTGAACGTGCAGTTGTCTTCTTGAATTTAGCAGATGATCCTGCTATTGAAAGAATTGTAACTCCGCGAATGGCACTAACTGCAGCTGAATACTTAGCATTCACTCAGGATATGCATGTGCTTGTAATTCTTACAGATATGACAAATTACTGCGAAGCATTACGTGAAATTGGTGCAGCGCGTGAAGAAGTTCCGGGAAGACGCGGTTATCCAGGTTACATGTACACAGACTTAGCATCAATTTACGAAAGAGCAGGTTTGATTAAAGGAAAAAAAGGTTCTATAACACAGTTCCCAATTCTTACAATGCCTGGTGATGATATTACACACCCAATTCCAGACTTAACTGGTTACATTACCGAAGGCCAGATTGTTTTGGGACGTGACATTCACATGAGAGGAATTTACCCACCAATTGATGTTCTTCCCTGTCTGAGCAGATTAATGAATGCAGGAATTGGAAAAAATTCAACACGCGATGACCACAAAGCAGTTTCAAATCAGATGTATGCTGCTTATGCAGAGGGCCGTGAATTAAGAGGCCTTGTTGCAATTGTTGGTGAAGAAGCATTGAGTGAACGTGACCAGAAATTTTTGAAATTTGCAGAAGAATTTGAAAACAGATTCGTAACTCAGGGCAAAAGAGAAAACAGAAACATAAATGACACTATTGACCTGGGCTGGGAACTTCTGAAAATCCTTCCAAGAAGTGAATTAACAAGAATTGATGATTCATTAATTGAAAAATATTTAGGGAAGGACAAGAAAGCAACTTCAGAAAAGAAATAATTGGAAATGAAACAAACCAAAGAAGAAAAATAAGTGAAAATAAAACGAAAGTGACAAGAAAAAAACTGAATTTGAATGTGATTAAATGGCTAAAGTAAAACCAACAAGATCTGAGCTAATCAAACTCAATAAGAAAATCAAATTAGCTAAATCTGGTCACGGACTTTTAAAAAGAAAACGTGACGGATTAATCAAAGAGTTCTTTGAGGTTTTAAAGAAAGCAAAGGAAAGTAAGTCACTACTTCAGGATTCCTATATTGAAGCAAAAAATACTGTTGAACTTGCACGTGCAGTTGAAGGAACACTTGTTGTGAAATCAGCAGCACTTGCACTGAAACAAAAATCACAAGTTGATGTAAAAACAAAAGCAGTAATGGGTGTAATCGTACCTGAAGTAAATAGTGAATATCGTGTTCAGCTTCCCTATGAAAGAGGTTATGGAATCATCGGCACTTCTGCTTACGTTGGTGATACTGCAGAAGCATATGAACATGTAATAAAGAACATAATCATTGCTGCAGAAATTGAAACAACACTCAGAAAAATGCTTATAGAAATTGACAAAACCAAAAGAAGAGTAAACGCACTTGAGTTTAAAGTGATTCCTGAAATGACTGCAAGCGCAAAATTCATCAGATTACGTCTTGATGAAATGGAAAGAGAAGACGTTTTCAGATTAAAAAGAATAAAGAAAACAAACTAATTTTAAAATTTCTAGAATCCCATTCCGTGAAGCATACAAAAACATTAAAGAACAACTTTGAACATAGTATACTTTCTACAGCGTTGAGCAGAGTTCAGAAAGTTGGGGATTAGTATGGATTATTTCAAAAATGCAGTTATAACTGCTTTAACAGGCCCACTTAAAGGCAAAATGAATAAGAATGAGATAAAAGCGTTAATTGAACGTCCCCCAGAGCGAAAAATGGGGGATTACGCCCTGCCCTGCTTTAAATTGAGCCCTATTATGCACAAAAACCCCACAGAAATAGCTGTTTCCTTACAGAAAACCCTAAAATTGCCTAAATCCATCGAAGAATCAAGGGTTGTGGGACCTTATTTGAATTTTTTTGTGAATAAGAAGATGTTTGCTCAGAAAGTACTTGAACAGGTTTTAAATGATGAAGAGAAATTCTGCGACTCAAAAGAAGGAAAAGGAAAAAAAATAATTGTTGAATCCTGTCAGGCAAATACTCACAAAGCATTTCATATTGGTTATATAAGAAATCTCTCAATTGGAGAAACGCTTTCCCGCTTGTTTGAAAAGAAAGGCTATAAAGTGATACGCGCAAATTTTCAGGGCGATGTAGGCCCGCATATTGCAAAGTGTTTGTGGGCTTATGACAACTTCTACAAAGACAAGGAAAAAGAAATCAAATATAATAAAGGCAAATGGCTCGGGGAAATCTACACTGATGCAAACAAACGAATTGACAAATCACCTGAAAAAGAAACTCTTGAACAGCAAATGCGTAATACTGTTTCTGAAATGTATGGAAACTCAAATCCTGAGCTTATGAAACTCTGGAAAAAAACAAGAAAATGGAGTTTAGATTATTTTGACAGCATTTACAAACAATTAGGAATCAAATTCGACAGATTATATTTTGAAAGTGAAACTGAAAAACCAGGTTTAGAGATTGTTAAGCAAATTAAAAAATCAGGGTTAATTGAAGAAAGTGATGGCGCGTTAATAATTGATTTAGAAAAATACAAACTACAAAAATTCCTTCTCCTCAAAAGTGACGGAATGCCTCTTTACTCCACAAAAGATTTGGGGCTTGCAAAAATGAAAAAGCAGGAATACAAACCTGAGATTTCATATAACGTTGTTGCAGATGAGCAAAATTTTTATTTCACTCAATTAATAAAAACAATTGAAATCTTAGGTGAACAATGGAAACCAGTTTTTGCAAAAACCCAGCATGTATCATATGGTCTTTTGAATCTTAAAGAAGGTAAAATGTCATCCCGTGCAGGAACAGTTGTTCTTTATGATGAGTTATTTGAGAAAATGTATGCTCAAACCTACAAGGAAACCAAGAAAAGACACTCTGATTGGAATGAAAAAAAGATTTCAAAAACTGCCGAACAGATTGCACTTGCTGCAATTAAATTCGGAATGCTGAACAGAGATAATGCAAAAACAATTGTTTTTGACTGGAAAGATTCCTTGAAATTTGAGGGCGAAACAGGACCCTATTTACTTTACACTTACGCACGTGCAAAAAGCATACTTAGAAAAGCTAACGAAAAAAATTTCAAAAAAGCAGATTTTTCACAGCTCAATTCAGAACCTGAACAGAATATAATTTCATTAATTGCAGGTTTCGAATCTGCTGTAAATCTCACATTAGATTCAAAGTCACCACATAATTTATGCCAGTATCTTTTAGAGCTGTCAAGTGCGTTTAATTCATTTTATCACTCAACACAGGTAATTAACTCTGAAAAACAGCTTAGAATAGCTCGTTTAGGGCTTGTTTTAGGAGTTTCAATTATCCTTAAAATAGGCTTGAATCTATTAAATATTAACTTACCTGAGGAAATGTGACAAAAATGTATCTGGAAGAAGTTGTTGAACAAAAACCAGACTTAGAAAATTTAGTCTTTGTTATGGAAAGAAAGTTCTATAATTTTGATGTAAAGAGTCTTGAACTTATAAAAAAAGCATATCTTTTTGCTGAAAATGCACATAAAGATCAGAAAAGAGCGTCAGGTGAACCATATTTTATTCACCCTTACAATGTCGCATATATTATTGCTAATTTTGGCATGTGTCCTGAATCAGTTGCAGCAGGTTTATTGCATGATGTTCTGGAAGACACACCTGTTACAAAAAAAGAGCTTGAAGTTGAATTTGGAAAAGAAATAACTGAATTAGTTGAAGGCGTAACAAAACTTGATCAGATTACAGCACATTCAAAAACTGACAAGGAACTTTCAGCTTTACAAAAAATGCTTTTCTCTGTTGCAAAAGATTTCAGAGTTATTGTTGTTAAATTAGCAGATAAAATTCACAATCTTAGAACTATTGAATATTTGCCTGTTGAATTGCAGAAGCAAATTTCAAATTTTGCATTAGATGTGTATGCTCCATTGGCTCACAAATTAGGAATTCACTCAATGAGAAATGAAATTGAAAAATTAGCTTTTCCAGTTGCAAGACCTGAGCTTAATGCAATTGTTGACAGACAAATTGCCCCGCTCCGAGCACAAAGAGCAATTGAATTCAAAAAAATGATTGAAAAATTAGATGACGCAATAAAAAAAACTGGAAAAAATGCAAGTTTTGAAATTCATGAAAAAAGTAATTATCAAATAAGACGTAAAATGGCGAGAAATCCTCTGGAGTCCATTACTGATTGTTCTGTTCTTGTTATTAAAACAAAAAAAGTAGAGGATTGTTACAATGTTTTGGGAATTTTGCATTCGCTTTATTTCCCAATCCCTAATAATTTTACTGATAAAATACATAATCCCTCTGGTTTGGATAAATTAATCGCCACAAATGTAATTGGTTCAGACGGCAGCCAGTGTTCAATTTCAATAAGAACAGAAGAAATGGACAATCTGATAAAAAAAGGAGTAATTGCATATATTTATGACCCCCAAAAAATGTACAATCTTGTAAGAAAACGAATTTATAATTTAGAATATATTTTAGAAGATGCTGTTTGTGAAGGTTTTCTTGAAACATTGCAGACTGATTTATTACGCGATACTATTTCTGTTTTTACAAATGAGGGGGATGTACTGGATCTTCCATTTGGTTCCACGCCTTTAGATTTTGCATATTTCATTAATTCCGAATTAGCAAATAAATCAATTGGTGCACGTGTAAATGGTAAAAGTGTGCCTTTGTGGTATAATCTTAAAGAAGGCGATAAAATAGAATTGATGTTTGCTGAATTCGACACAGTAAATAAACATTGGCTTGATTTTGTAAGATTAAATAAAACAAAAAAAGAGATTGAAAAAAAACTTGGTGTGACTGAACCAACATTTACTACAAAAAATCATTGCAATTTTGGAGAAGTTACAATTCAACTCTCTGCACGTGACAGGATAGGTCTTCTTGCAGATATCACAAAAGTTTTTGCAGATGAACGCATTAATATAAAATATGTTCTTTCAGAATTTCCCAGAAAAGACATGCTCAGGTCATCAATCATTGCAGAAGTTGATAGTGCAAATAAAACTAATATTCTCATTTCAAAACTTTCAGATATCCCTAATATTTTAGAAGTAAATTCCAAATAATTTCTTATGTAAATTCTTATTCAATAAAAATAGCAGGTTTTAGAGGCATTGCATTTTTTGCTTTATTAGCAGAATCTTCTTTTGGTTTTTCTGCGGAATAAACCTCTATTTTTGAATTAGTTTCTTTTTCAAGGAATGTTTTTGCGTTTTCAATTATTTTAAGTTCATCCATTTCTTTTAATCCTTCAATCTGTGCTGCTCTTTTCATTGAAGCCTTCACAAATTTTTCTGCATTCTTTCTTTCGTCACGCGCTTCCTGTATTTTCATTACAACACTCATTGCTTTTCCAAAATCAGGTCGATCTTTTGTTACTTCGGCAATTTTTTTAATTGCATCCCATTTCCATTTTGGAGAGGTGTAAATCACTATTCTTTTAGGTTTTTCAATTCCTGAGAGTTTTTTTATTTCAATCACATCTGTAAGAATCTCTCTCAGCAATTCTTCCTGTTTTTCAATTTTGTCATCTATTTTTTCTTTTTTTGGTAATTTTGATTCAAAAACTGATTTTTTGTTTCCTAATGATTCCCAAATTTCTTCGCAAATGTGAGGCATTACTGGCGACATTAAAATTGTCCATTCGGAAATCATTTTTTTCATAATTTCTGAATTTAATTTGCCGTCTGTTCGTCTCTCATACCATTTCAAATCATTTATGAATTTGAATGCAAGTTCCTGCATCGCACTTCGCAAGTGCATTGTTTCATAAGCATCAATAGCACAATTTTTTTTGATTTTGAATTGGTTTAAAATCCAGTTATCTGCTTCTGAAAGTTTTTTTTCATTAATTACTTTTGCATTTTTAACTTCCTCTGCAGTTTCATATAATTTCCCAATAAAATTATTCATTGCTTTTAATCCTGTTTCAACATCGCTTTGTTTCCAGTTTGCTTCCATCCATGGTTCCATAAAATTCATCAAAAAGAATCTCAGCATATCTGTTCCAATCTCTTTGCAGATATCATTTACCAAAACAACATTTCCTTTAGACGAAGCCATTTTTTGCCCTTCAATTACCAGCATCCCCAGATTCAAAGTGCCCCGTTGCCTCTTATTTTTTGGAAAAATTGCAGTATGCTGGAAAATGGAAAAGCTCATATGATTTGGAATCAGTTCAGTCGCACTCACATTAAATGCCAATGGATACCAGTAATCAAACTCTTTTCTCATTTGTTCAATTTTCTTTTTTTCAATCCCTGTTTCTTTTGTAATCTTTTCGGAATTTCCTTTGCCCAAAAACACATAATCAAAAACCGCGTCATTTAATTTCTTTGCATCAATTGTTTTCACAATATGGCTTATAGTGAAATATGCCATGTAAATTGTTGAATCTCCTAATGGTTCCACAATCTGGTTTTCATCCCATGGAAATTTAGTTCCTAATCCTTTTGCACGCGTGCAAGGCTTATCCTCGAGCCAGCCAAAAACATTTTCATACTGCGTTCTGAAAAGTTCGGGGACAATTTTCATATTCTTCAAAGTCTGTTCAGATTCTTTTTTCCATTTAATATCTCCATATTTTACGAACCATTGATCGCTCAGTAATGAAACTACACATTTTGTTCCGCATCTGCAGACAACTGAATTTTCTAATTCATAAAACAAATCTGCTTCTTTTGCTTTAATCATTTCATTCTTAACTGTGTTTTTGGCTTTCTCAACTTTCATTCCTGCGTATTTTCCGCAGTTTTTGTTCATCACACCTTTATGATAGCCTTCTTTGTAAACAATTTTTTTGGCTTCTTCCAGTTTTCCTCTTTCATTCTGATTTTTGATTCCCATTTCCTGAACAATTTTAACTGCAGCTAAATCGCCTAACTTTTCAGAAGTGATTATTGGAATTATTTCAATTTTTTTCACATCTTCAGCACGTAAACCATATTTTTTACATTCTTCTTCATTTTCCCACAAATCTTTAAGTCCAATATAATCATCTGGTGCATCACTAGGTACTGACGTAACAATTCCTGTTCCAATTGCAGGATTACAAAAGTGAGATGGAAATATCGGAAGCTCTTTGTGAATCATTGGCGCTTCAGCTTTATCACCAATCATTTCTATTCCTTTAATTTTTCCAACAATCCCAATTTTCTTATTTTGGAATTTCAGTTTCTCTGATGCTTCTTTACTTAAAATCCATTTTTCATTATCAACTTTTGCAATAACATATTCTGTTTCAGGATCTACCCAGATATTTGTCTGCCCGTAAACAGTTTCCGGACGTAGTGTTGCCGCAGTAATAAACATGTCTTTGTATTTGAATTTCAAAAGAGTGAATTCCTGAATTCCTACACCTTCGCCTTCACTTAAATCATGGTCACCAACTGCATTTTCATCATGCGGGCAATATCTTACAGGATAAGTCCCTTTCCCAACAAGCCCCTTTGAATGAAGTTTCCTGTACTGCCACTGAATAAATTTATTATATTGCGGATCAACTGTTGTAAGTTCTCTTCTCCAGTCAATTCCAAAACCTAAAATCCCAAATCCGTTTTTGTAACCATACTCTGCTTTATTCACAAAGTAATTTACAAATCCTTCAGGTGTATCTAATTCTTTTAAATCTTTTTCGGGAATTTTAAAAACATTTTTCATTTTACTGAGAGTTTTCTCATCTTTATTATGTATAAGTTCCACAGTTGCAATTACTGGGATTCCGGAAACATGCCAGCCCATTGGCATTAGAACATTAAATCCTTTCAGTTTGTGATATTTTGCAGCGATATCTGTAACAGTATAAGTCCTTGCATGGCCTATGTGCATTGCACCGCTTGGATAGGGATAAGCAACCTGAACATAGAATCCTTCTTTCTTTGCATCTATGCTCGGCTCAAATAGCTTTTCGTCCTTCCATTTTTTCTGCCATTTTTGCTCTATTTTTTGATAATTCATTTTCTCACTTTCAAATATCAGAGATGGAAAATACTTTTAAAAGCGTCTCAACTCATTTCACAGCATCTTTTATGAACTGCCTGAATGGGAATGTGCCGTATACAATCTCACGCCCTAAATAATGCTTCAGAACGTGTGATTTTGGATAGCCCATTTTCACTGCGAGTTTTGCGGATAGGATGTCTGCAAGGAGCTCTTCTGCTTGTTCTTCATTTAGTGAATAAGCATCTGCGAAAACATCCACATGCCTTTTTGGAAAATGCCCATACTCATGTGCGAGTGTGAAAATTCCATCCATGCTCATTCTGTCTCCGCCAAAGATGTGCTCAGCAGGGAGGTTGATGTAGTTTTTGCTTTTGATGTATTTCACAGGGCCCTGCTGGTAAACCATTATCTGTCTCACATGTTCGCCTTTGGTTACTGAACCAAATACTCTGTTTCCAACTCTGTAAACATTTGAACGCAGGTTTTGAGCATCATAAAACATAAGCGGAGTTTTTTCAATATTATTTGCCATGTCTTGGTAAAGTTCTTTTATTGAATGGTTTGTTTCTTTTTTCTCAAGTTCGTGAAGTGCTTTGATTGCGTATTTTCTAAAATGGGTAAGTTCTTTTTCTCTTTTTTTTGTAAGAATTGGTCTTCTGAAGAAACTCATGTAATCACTTAATGAGCTTCTTAAATTTTTCAATGTCTTTGATTCTTCCGCGTGCGATTTTATCGTTTCCGCCACCTGCACCTTTGCATTGTGAAACAATCTTTCCGAAAATTTCTTTTGCGCTTTTTTTGCATTCGCTTCCGCGTAAAATCACAAGGTTTCCGTTAGCATCACATAGAACTGCAATTGCTTTTTTGTTTGTGTTAGTGATTTGCTGTGCCATTTTTAATAATTCATTCGGATCTGATGAGGGGAGAATCTGATTAATGTGTCCGTCTTTTGAAACATTTGCATTTTCAACTGTTTTTTGTCCTAATCTTGCTTGTAACTCCTCAATTCTCTTTCTTTGTTCTTTCCACTCATTGAAGAATCTGTTTGTGCTTTCAACTAACATTTGTTCAGGTACGCTCATAATTTCAGAACTTTTTGAAATTAGTTCTTCTCTGGTTTGCACATACTGAAGAGCTGGCATTCCCGCAACAAAAGTGATTCTTTCCACTCCATCTTTTACACTTTCTCTTTTAATTATTTTAAAGAATCCAATTTGCCCTGTGTTTGTAACATGTGTTCCGCCACATGCCTGCACATCAATACCTTTTACATTAATAATCCTCAGTTCTTTTCCCGGGACAAAGCCACCCTGATAAATTCTGAAACCATATTTACTTTCTGCTTTGTCGCGTGAAAGTAATTCTGTTGTTATTGGGATATTTGCAAGTATTTTTTCATTTACTAAAATTTCAAGTTCTTTAATTTCCTTTTCATTAATTTTCTTGAAATGCGTAATGTCAAGATGTGCTTTATTGTGCTGTTTTTCTGCACCGCCTTGCCAGATGTGTTTTCCAAGTAATTCACGTGCAGATGCATTCAGCAGGTGAGTTGCAGTATGGTGTCTCATTAATGCAAGCCTTCTTTGGGCATCTATTTCACCATATACATTTTGGTTTCTTTTAAAATTCTCTATTTTCTTTACAAAGTGTAAAACAATCCCGCCTTCCTTCTGAACATCATAAACCTGAATTCCGTCAATGCTTCCAAAGTCAGATGCCTGCCCTCCGGACTCAGGATAGAACAAAGTTTTGTCAAGAATTAAGGCGTTTCCTTCAATTCCTAAAACTTTTGCAGTAAATTCATTAATGTAAGGGTCTTTGTGGAATAACATTTGTGTATTTGGATATTTCTCTAATCCGTACGATATTTTCTTTTTTGTTCTCTCATCTTTCTTGGCAATCATACCATAAAAATCATCGGGAATTGAAACTTCAACACCTGATTTTTTAGCAAGTTCCTGAACAGTTTCTGGAGGGATTCCCTCACTTTCGTAGAATTTCACTAAATCGTCCTGTGAAATTTCTTTGCCTTTCTTTGCATTCTCAATTACGACAGATAATTTCTTTCCTGCAGTTTCCTTCATTTGTTTGAATTTCTTTTCTTCCTCATTTACTAATGCAACTGAAGTTGTTACACCTTCTAAAACAGTGTCATCTAATGGGGCAAGTAATTCAGCATGTCTTCTGATAATATCATCATAATCTAAATTAAGTTTCAATTCAGAATCAAATGCAAAAACTCTTCTGAGAAGCATTCTCAGATTATATCCCCCACCTGAATTGCTTGGAAGCATTCCATCTGTTGTTGTGTAAAGAATTGTTTTTAGATGATCTGCAACTGAGTAAAGTGCCTGAATTTTTTCAACACCTTTGTAAAGCTCATCATATGAAACCCCGAGTTGTTTTGCAATCTTCTCTTTCTCTGCATGAATATTTTTAACTTCATCAATATTTAGTTTACCTGCTAATTTTGAATATTCTAAAAATAATTTTTTATCAATTTTCAAATCTGCATTTTTGAACATCTTTTTTATTACGTCTCCATAAGTCACATCATAAGATGTTGCAGTTCCGTTAGTGTACCATGCAAGTCTTTCCAAACCTGCACCCATATCAACAACTTTGTTCTTTAATTCCGTGTATTTTCCGTTTCCTAAATCCTGAAACTGCATGAAAACACAATTTCCTAATTCCACTCCTTCTGCAAAGTATTCTATGCAGGGGCCAAATGTTCCTCCACCTGCCCAGACATCTTCCTTGAAAACCAAATCTTCTTTTTTAACGCCAATTACTTTCAATAGATAATTATAATCGTGTTCTAATGCTTCATCTTTCCAGTAAAATTGTTTTGTTTTTTTTGTATTAAATGCGTGCTGACCAAACATCACAAAGCATGTGTAGTGTGCACCAGTAACACCAACATTTGAAACATCCTTAAAACGTAAACTTGTTTGCGGAACAATTAAAGGATTAGCGGGAGGTTCAACTTCTCCTGTTACAACATAAGGCTGAAAATCAATTATTGATGCATTTGTAAAGTATAAATCATCTCGCCATCTGCAGACTGTGGGATATCTTTTGATTGATGTGTGTCCGCTTTTTTTGAAATATTTTTCAATTTCTTTCCAGGTTTCTACATATGAAAAATGTTTTGTTCCTTTCCCAATAAACTGATAACCAACACAGGAAGTATCCGCACAGACATCTCTGCTTTCATCTAATGCCCAGAACCAGCTTCCACAGGTTTTACACTGCTTTCTTTTGAAACCTTTATCAATCAGAAACTGAACCTTATAATGTTTCTTCCAGTCCTTAGTAAATGTCTTTTTCAGCTCTGCTTTATTTATCATTTTTACACCTGCACTATAATAGAAATTGAGAGTATTTAAATATATTATACAATCTCAAAATTCAAAAAGAATCAGAGAGATAAAAAAGAGCAGCAGGGTGTAAGCCGTCTTCTGTTTCCGTGGCATTCACCTAAGCGCATTTAAATGCTTGCAGCTCTGAAGCTTTGACACTTCAACCAAGGGCCGTTTCATCTTCTTTCAGAAAACTCAGTTTTGATCATAGTAATTCTGGAGAAGTTCGTTTCTGTTCCCCTGGGTTCCCTTTCAGGAACATCATTTTAAAGAGCTGGACGGACTTTCCTCAGTTCACAAAGAACCGTTAGCCACTCACCTGCTACTCCTACATATTGCGTTATGCAGAGTATTTAAAAGTTGCTATTTCTGTTTTTTAAGTCCTAATTTAACGTCTATAAATCTCAATTTTTCCTGATATTCAAGTAGTCTTTTCTTGTAATCCACATCAGTAATTCTTCGTTTATAAAATTCAATTTCAATCTGTTTTATGAGTCCTTCAAGTTCTTTTTTCTTTTCTGTTAGTTCTTCAATATTATCTTGTTTTTTTCTTAGAAAGAAAGTAGCTGTAAGTATTGCAACTGCAATTACAACAACAATAATGATAATGTCCCAAGGGAAACCTTCATTGGGCTGATTTCCATTAAATTGTTCTGGATTAAAACCAAAATCATTTGGTTTGTCATCAAAAACTGTTTCGTAATCAAAATAATTTCCTAAAAAATCCTCTTTGAGAGAAACACTAACTTGTAACGACTCACCATTTCCAATATCTGCGAAAACATTTTCTGCTTCAAAATATCCTTCACGTTCATTCTTAATAAGCATAACTTCCTTTCCATTAACTTCTGCAATAATTGAATCAACTCCCAGCGGGTCTGAAGACTCTGAACATTCAATCCACAATTTTAATTTGGAAGCTTCTGTCGAATCAGATGGCAACATTGAACTGCCTTTTTCAGGATAAATTGCCTCAAATCTTAAATCATTTGAAAGTTCAAAGTTAGTTGCAGCAATTGCGGCTTGTTTTTTCCCTTGTACTCTTGCTTCAGCTAAAATCCCATACATAATTTCTGTACTGGTGGTTTCTGTTTCTTTTGGAATAGGAACACTGCAGCTGAATTTATAAATTTCATCAGAACTTTTTTCCTCTAAAAAATCACATTCAGTTTGGAAATCACCATCAACTTCAAATATAACTGTTCTTATTTCCTCAAGAGTTTCTCCTTCTGAAAGTAATGAGAATTCAACTTTTTTTTGAGTGCCAAAACACACATTCTGCCATTGTTTTAAAACAATTTGAAAATTTTCTGCATCTGGGTCAAATTCAAATTTTGCTGTTTCCCCCCCAGATAATCGCCCTCCTGAGTTTTCTTCTACTTGGTTTATTCTTAAATATGAATCCTGATTGAAACCCATTCCCATATATTTTACAAACTCTTTTGGAAGAAATTGTTTTTTAAGATTCAATGTTAGGGCATTTTCTGTTTCATCAATCTCAAAATCATTTTTATTGTAATTTTCACCTAATGCAGTAACTTCTATTGATTTTATATTTTCAGGATTTACTTTTGAACCATCTTCAAAAAAAAAGTGAAATAAAATCTTCTCTAGAGTGGAATAAGGTTTTATAATTTTGGAAGGAATTACTTCTATTTTTACACTTATTTCTTTAGATTGTGTATTTCCTTCATTTGGTGAGGAAACATTATTTATAAACCAGTCCTGATCTGAATAAAAAGAATTACACTCATTCACAAGTTCAGGATGATTTTTGCAGTAAGATACGCAGTCATAATCAATCATCCCTGCACAGGGTCCTTCAAAAATATCAATAGATCCAAAAACAGGCTGGACAAGTAAAATAACTACAATAAGCAGAAACATTTTTTTCATACACATATGAAAAGCCGAAACTAGTATTTAAATTTAGAGTTGTAAAAAATAAATTTTGGGTTAAATATAACCCATCACAGCTGCAATAATCAAAACAACTACCACTGTTCCGAAAACGATTAACATTTGCTGTTTGCTTGGATATTTAATGTTCGTTTTTGCCATTCCGATTCCTCCTTTAATGAATATAATTTGACAAATTAATGTTTTTGTAGTATTTAAAACTAACTATTCGGCGCTCCGGATGTGAACACATGTAGCACTGTCTGTGACAGTGCAGTAATATTTTGATTATCTTTTTGCAGTCGGATGTTTAGATTTTGTATTTTCATATTTTACGTTTTTACATTTAAAAAAAGTAATTCACAAACCCCTAAAAAATTTCAGGGGTTTGTAAGGGGACAGAGTCCCCTACGTACATTGGAAATTAAGTCCAGACAGTTTTTCTATGTATAAGAACTAATGAGAAAAAAACCCTCGAGCTTTTAGTATTAGTAGACTTAATTAGTCGCCGAAGCTTCTAACTTACATCACTAACCTATCTAACCGGTCTTTTACCGGTGCTCTTGTTCCTATACCTTCGCTTCCGAGGAAGAAAAGATTTCAGAAATGTTTGTCTATTTTTAGGGATGACTTCGAGCTTAGATGCTTTCAGCTCTTATCCATTATAGCGTAGCTACCCAGCATTGCCCTGTCGGACAACTGGTACACCAGTGGCTACGACCCAGCGTTCCTCTCGTACTGACTGGAACTTCCCCTCAGACAAACGACACCCCTAGCAGATAGTATCAAAACTGGCTCGCACCGTTCTCAACCCAACTAACGTATGGCTTTGATGAGTTAACACCTCCACCCTTGGCCGCTTGTGCACGGCCAGGATGCCATGAGACGACGGCGATGTAGCAAACCGTGAGGTCGATGTGGACTCTTACTCACGACCACTCAATTACCCCCAGGGTAAGTTCACTGTAAGACCAAGGCTCCATTAAAGAGCACATTGACGTTCGCTAAGCCCTTCTTTCGAATCCGCGTTTCTTGCTATGTGAAACACGGTCAAGCCTGCTTTTGCCTTTACACTCTATGGCGAATTTCTGACTCGCCTGAGCAGACCTTTGGGCGCCCCTGATACTGTTTCAGGGGCGTACCGCCCCAGTCCAACTACCCGTCAAATGCTGTTCCCTTGCAGGTAAGAATTGTAGTTTCTAAAAGATGGTGTCCCATTGGCGACTCCACAATCCCTTGCGAAATTGCTTCGAAGTCTCCCATCTACGCTTCATTCCAAAAACCACAATCCAACATCAGATTGTAGTAAACCTCCGTGGGGTCTTCTCTTCCCGCTAGAGGTCCGCAGCATGTTCACTGCGCAGCGAGTTCATCAGGCCCCCATCAGGGACAGCGGGAATCTCGTTACTTCGTTGGTGCAAGCCGGCAATAAACCGGCAAGGTATTACGCTACCGTGAGAGCCTCAGAGTTAGGCCCGCTCTTCACCAGCGCTTAGTTCCATTGAACTGGAGTTTCACGTACTGGCAGTGAGCAGAAGTCAGCCCCTATACACACCATTACTGGCTAGCAGGGACCTGTGTTTTTAATAAACAGTCGGACTCCCCTTGTTATTGAAACCTGCAATGACAAATTGCAGGCACCCCTTATACCGAAGATACGGGGCTAAATTGCCGAATTCCCTTGATGGAGTTACCCTGATACGCCTTGGCCTTCTCAGCCAGGGGCACCCTTCTCGGTTCTCGGTACGGTCACACAAAATTCATCCAGATTTCCTTTTCAAGGACTCCCGGCCTCGGCAAAACATTGCTGCTATTCCTAGATTTAATCTCTTTCTCAGTATTACACTTCTCCAGAGATTTATTCCAGTTAAGTTCCCAGACAAGAGAACTTTGCTTAGCCCGAAGTGTCAGAAATCTGACTATTGTTACCAAAAGTATTTGTGTGGTGCAGGAGTATGAACCTGCTTCCCATTCCCTATTCTCTAATTAAGAGATAGGTTAGGACCGACTAACCCTTAGCTTATGATAAGCGCTAAGGAACCCTAGCCCTTTCGGCGGAGTTGATTCTCACAACTCTATCGTTATTACTAGCACGAGGATCCATATTTCTAACAGGTCCACAGGTTATTACTAACCTGCTTCTATCCTATCAGAACACCTTCCCTACCGGATCACCCTCTACTGAGGGTGCCCCATGGTATCGGCAGCTGGTTTAGCCCCGATTATTTTCAGAACCCTTATTCTAGATAGGTGAGCTATTACGCACTCTTTAAAGGGTGGCTGCTTCTAAGCCAACCTCCCTATTGTTTAAGAACAAGGACATCCTTCGACATTACACTTAACCAGCATTTAAGGGCCTTAACCATGGTCTGGGTTGTTCCCCTCTCGGACCGTGGGCTTACCCCGCGGCCCCTACTCCAGCTTTCAAAGACGTCAATAACTTCGGAGTTTGACAAGAAAGCTCAGAATTTCTTCCAAGTACTTTCTAATCAGTATCTCTACACCATTGACTATCTCAAGCCAGACTAACCTTAGAGTTATTTTGGGAGGAGCCCGCTATCGCCGAGCGCGAATCGAATATCACGCCTAATCCCAAGTCACCTAAGCAGATAGACTAACACTAGTTTCGGGCCTCCATCCCCCGGATGGGGGACTTCACCCTGCTAAGGATTAGATCGCTCGGTTTCGGGTCTGACGGCTGTGACTTAGGCACTTTCATACCTGTTGCCTCACCGAAGTTGCGCAAATTTGGTTTCCCTTTGGTTATTTCCATGATGGACTTAACCTTGCCACAACCGTAAACTCCCTCGCTCGTGTTTCAAGACGAATGACAAAACGCTGATCCGTTCTTTTCGTTCCCATCGTTTCCAATATTCACTTCAAAGAACATCTTCTCTTTAACGCCTTGCCAGCCTATAACCACTTAGTTTCAAGTGCTTTTCAACTCCCGTTAGGGATACTTTTCAACTTTCCTTCACAGTACTAGTGAACTATCGGTCTCAAGTCATATTTAGGGTTAGGAGTTAATGCTCCCTGCTTTGTACGCAATAACCAATGCATACTACTCTAGGTACTGACAATAAACCTCTAAGTTTTCAATTACGCGACTATCACGCTCTATGGTATCTCTTTCCAGAGAACTTCATCTAATCTTTTTGGTTTTAACCAGCCACACCACATCTCCCAGAAATTGCTAACTGGGATTCAGTTTGCCCTATGCTGTTTTCAGTCGCTCTTACTTACAGCATCACGATTGTTTTCTTTTCCTGCGGTTACTAAGATGCTTCAATTCACCGCGTCAGCTTTCCTTACGGAATAATTCAGGAACCTCTGGCTCAAAGACTGCATGCGTCTCGCCAGAGCTTTTCGCAGCTTGCCACGCCCTTCATCGCTGCTTGAGCCTAGTTATCCACTAAGTGGCTTAACGATTTTTTTCTCAAGGTATAACTCATTACGACACAGAAAAACATGTCTGTTAGACCTTTCCCAATGTACGCGTCACTAATTTTAGGATGAAGATTTATCCTAAAATCTCTGCTCTTGAGTTGTGAAAAATCTCACAACCTGCAACAACTAAAAAATTTAATAATGTTGTAAATATCCTTAGCCGAACGCCCGGCTAGTGCGGGTGCCACACGCTTTGTGCTGTGGCACGGTTTCCGAAATATATTACCGCGCTGTTGCCAAAGCAACAGTGCACATATCTCGGTACGTCCGGTCGAAACCGGACTTGGACTCGACGGGATTCGAACCCGTGGCCTCTGCCGTGCAAGGGCAGCGCTCTACCAACTGAGCTACGAGCCCGCCGAACGCCCGGCGGGTGCGGGTCCCACCTGTAGTGGGACTGGCTCGCACTTTTGTGCTCGCATTATCACGGGTGTTCCGCGAGTCATTTTTTTGGTCTATAGGTTATTAAAGGTTTGACAGCCAAGCCTTTCCAAAAATGAATAACGTTTGTTATTCAATATAGGAGGTGATCCGTCCGCAGGTTCCCCTACGGACACCTTGTTACAACTTAGCCCGCCTTACAGAGCCCAGAATTATTACTCTCGGTTGAGTGCAATTCATCTAAACTCCATTCAGCTGGCTTGATGGGCGGTGTGTGCAAGGCGCAGGGACTTATTCACCGGAAAATAGTGATTTCCGATTACTGGGGATTCCAGCTTCATGAGGGTGAGTTACAACCCTCAATCCGAACTAAGGTTAATGTTAGGAGATTACCTTCTCCTTTCGGAGTCGGAGCCCATTGTATTAACCATTGTATGCCGCGTGTTGCCCAGAAAATTCGGGCCATACAGATCTACCGTTGCCCATTCCTTCCTCATGTTTACACATGCAGTTTTCCTAGAGTGCTTACCCAAATTGAGCAATAGCAACTAAGAATATGGGTCTCGCCCGTTGCCTGAGTTAACAGGACGCTTCATAGTACGAGCTGACGATGACCATACAACACCTCTCAGCGCGTCAGGTAAGCCCTTCAGACTGACCATCACTCTGCTGTCGTTTCTGGTAAAATATCTGGCGTTGAATCCAATTGAACCGCAGCATCCACCCCTTGTAGTGCGCCCCCGCCAATTCCATTAAGTTTCAACCTTGCGATTATACTCCCCAGGCAGTGGACTTAACGCCTTCGCTTCGGCACCCCCATACCTCTTAGGTATTAGGACACCTAGTCCACATCGTTTACGGCTGGGACTAACAGGGTATCTAATCCTGGTCGCTCCCCCAGCTTTCGTCTCTCACCGTCAGGACCGTCCTGGTAAAGCGCCTTCGCTACTGGTGGTCTTTCAGGGATCATAACATTTCACCGTTACCCCTGAAATTCCCTTTACCTCTTCCGGCCTCGAGTCGTGCAGTATCTTTTGCAATTCAACAAGTTGAGCTGGCTGATTTCACAAAAGACTTACAAAACAGGCTACAGACGTTTTAGGCCCAATATTAGTGGATACCACTCGTGGGTTACGTATTACCGCGGCGGCTGGCACGTATATTACCCCCCACTTATTCGCCAAGCTTTTTAGGCTTGGCAAAAGCACTCAGAGAGCGCACTCGAAGTTCCCCTATCACACTTTCGTGCATTGTAGAGGTTTCGCGACTGCTGCACCCCGTGGGGCTAGGACCCTTATCTCAGTGTCCTTCTCCGGGCCACCTCTTTCAAGGCCCGTACAGATCTTAGGCTTGGTGGGCATTTACCCCGCCAACAACCTAATCCACCGCAGACTCATCCTCAGGCGGATTTAAATCATGGATTAAATCCTTTGAGAAAAAGAACCTTCCAGTATCAATTTCCTATGGAGAATTAAGCCCAGTTTCCCGGGTTTGCCTCCTCCTGAGGTTAGGTTATCTACGTGTTACTGAGCCGTTTGCCATGAACACCATAGATTGCTCATAAGACTTGCATGTCTAATTCGAACTTCGATAGCAGTATCCGCCAGCAGGATCAGCTGGAATCGGATGTTATGCATTTTTGTATTTGCCGCATTGCATAACTTAATCGCACTAATTAAAAATGGAATTGGAATAAGGACATTGACTGTCAAAATTCCTCAAACCTATAAACCTAAATCATACCAGAAAAAGCTCTGATACTCACGTTTGCACCTTAGTCCCTGCTGCCGAAAAAAACGCCAGAACGGGTACTATCGGGCAAATAACAATGCAAATCAACTACGGTTCGTAGCTGACAAATAGACGTGCCTAAAACTTCTCCCAAGCACTTGTAATAAAATTACTTATATAATAAGTCAGCCCTTTCTTTATAAAGCTTTCGTTGAGTTAAGAACAAATTTAGTGTTAGCTATTTTTTCTTTTTCTCACGTGCTTTTCCAGCATTTTTCCAGTTGTTCAAAGATTCATACCAAATGGGTCTCAAGCTACGTTTCACTATTGAGGGATTAGTCATATATCCTGGCGGCAAATTATCTACAAAAAAACCATGTTTCTCAAGTTCGGGAAGAGCTGTATTGAGTAACTTCAATTCTGCTGCATTATTAAATTCATGTTCGCCTTTTATAACTTGAAAAGATGAATTTTTCCTACAAGGTATTCCTTTTCCTGTAAGTTTCTCTCCAGCATTTGTAACAAATTTATGAAACGCATTAAAATGAGCTTTGGTAAGATTTGTTTCCCTAATAATTGCACGTATTCTTGATGCCATCGAAATCACATTTAACTTATTATATTACTTAATGTTTTTCTCTTTTATAAAACTTTCGGGCGCGTTTTTTTGTTTTTAGCTTATCTCACTAATCTCAAATTCATACTCTTTCTTTGCAATATTCGTAAATGTGTAAATCAAATCATGCGCGCAGTTGCACAGAGTACAGCCTTCTTCGTTATCCCCGCAATAAGTTGATTCATAACTCAAAATTATTTTATTTCCTTCAATCTCAAAATCCCCGCTCAAAATGCTTTCTGCGCAATTTATTGCAACACGTACCATCACTTCCAAAGTTGAATTATTTGCCCAGTTAGTTTCAAGCACCCTGGGAATTGATTCGTCGTAGGGGTTTATGTCTTGATCGCAGGGCTCAGCATAAAAATCCATCCGGACAT
The DNA here is from genome assembly GCA_043808155.1 of Candidatus Iainarchaeum sp. Classification (GTDB taxonomy): domain Archaea; phylum Iainarchaeota; class Iainarchaeia; order Iainarchaeales; family JAZDFD01; genus JAZDFD01. The sequence continues at coordinate 80,890 of JAZDFD010000026.1, read as the reverse complement.
TTTCATTTGCGGGCTCATAACTCTTTTCAATCTCAAATTCATACTCTTTCTTTGCAATGTTGCTGAACGTGTAATTTATTTCATGCACGCAGTCGCATTCCGCACAGCCCATTTCGGTTTCCATGCAATCTGAAGCCTCGTAGACTAAAGTTATTTTATTTTCCTCAATTTTGAAATCCCCGTTAAGAACATCCTCCGCACAGTTGGTCCTCACATAAGCCCGGACTTTTAATGTTGAATTATCCTCCCAATTTTTTTCTATAACTTTTGGAATTGAGGGGTCATAAGCGTCCACATCCTCACTGCAAGGCTCCGAAGAAAAATCCATTGAAACATTTTCATTTCCTGTTACCGTATTGTCCGTTATTGTGTTATTAGCAAGAGGTTTTTCTTCAATGCACCCGCTCAATAAAACAACTGCAAAAATAGCAAGAATCCCGAAAATTAATTTCTTTTCCATGTTTTCAATTATGATTGAAGTTTTATTTAAACATATCCAAAATGCAAGGTTTTGGGCAATGTGACTTTTGCTATAAGCGCCTTTTCCTTTCAGCCAGCTTCCTGCGCTTTTTCTCTTCCTGCAATTTTCTTCTTTGGGATGCACTCGGGATTGCTGAGTTTTTCGTAACCCTGCCCTCTCTCCAAACAATTTGCGGTTTTTTGCCTTTTGCCCTGAGAAAAATTTCAAGTGTTTGCGCCCCTTCTGTTACGCAGTCATTCTTATACTCGCCGGACGCATAAATTTTAACATTTTTAGACAAAAGCGGGGCAATTGCAAAAGCATCTTCTTTCTTTATTTTCCAATCAATCTCAAAAAATCTTCCTTCTAATCTCTTTTTTGCAAAATCAGAGAACCTCTTTAATTGTCTCATTACCATTTTAGTTCCTTGCCTGATTTTCGGGTCTATGTTTCCACTCAATTCTTCAAAAGTGTCTGGCATGTCGCTTGGTTTTATCACAATTACCATCCTGTTGGGGTTTTTTTCAGCCTCTAGAATACGCCGGCCATATTCTGCAAAACGTTTTTTCAGAAATTCAATCTCAGCCCTGCTTAACTTTATTTCTCTAAACTCCCCGTAGTTTTCTTTTCTCGCAGCATCAACCTTTTTTACAAATCTGTCAATAATATGGTAGCCAGGATGCACAATAAGCTCAATCTCATTAAAAGTTCCAGGTTCCATAATTTGAACAACTCTAAAAAACCTTAAAAACAGGTTTACGCATATTTTAGCTGATTGAAATGGGAATTTATGAAAAAACTCACGGTTTGTTTCACTTGATGAGGCCTCTTGAGTGGAGCAAAAGCTTCGGGAATATGGTTATTGCTGTGATTGTTGTAGCCTATACATTTAATCTCACATTAGATCTGCAATTGTTTCTTTTGGGTTTTGTTGGAGTTGCAGTTCTCTGGAGCGGACTTTATACTTTGAATGATTACACTGACTGGGAAAAAGATTCTAAACATGATGTGAAAAAATACAGACCGATTCCTTCAGGAAAAGTTTTACCTGAAATTGCATTAATGTTTGCAATTCTTTTAATTGGAATTTCGTTTGGAATTGGAATTTTTATAATGCAGATTACAATGAATTTTCTTTATCTTTATTGTCTAATTGCAATGTTAGTAAATCAAATTCTTTACACAACAAAACCATTTAATTTCAAAAAACGCCCAATCCTTGATTTGATTTCAGGTTCAATGGTAAATCCAATTTTCAGATTCTACGCAGGATGGGTTTTATTTGTTGCTGCATTTAACGCCCCAATTTTGATTATTTTATTTGTTGTTGGTCTGCAGTTTGGCGGTTACACACTTTATAAAATTGGTTCAAAAAAACATGAAGCAGAATCAGGTTACAGAAACTCAGCAGTTTTATTTGGCGAAAGAAATCTGCGAATTTTAACTTATATTGTAATGGGACTTGGTGGACTTTCATTTGTTTTTCTCACATTGAATTCAAAGTTGAAAACATTTTTCCCTGCGCTTGAAAGTTTGGGTGAACTCCCCCTGCGTTTTGCATGGTTAGTAATCCTGTCCTTACTTGCAACTCCTTTGTATTGGACGTCACTAAAAAAACCCCAAGGAATGAATATGAAAAAGATGTATCGTTTGGTTTATGTGCATTATTTGCTGTTTATTTTGGGTTTTATAATAATCTTTTTATTGTCGCCATAAAAAATAAGCTGATTTTATGACTTAGCTCTCTTCTTCAGGTATCTCTTCTTGCGCTGTTTCTTTCGCATCTTTTTCTTTTTCCATTTCCAGCGCTGTCGAGCTTTGGTTTTTTTGAACCTGGAACTGTCTTTAGAGCGTGTACCCATAAACTTCACCTTATTTTACATATAATGCAAAATTAGTAAGATTTAAATTATTAGAAAGATTAAAAAAGGAATCCCCTAATTCCTAAGGATAGGGGTAATAGCCATATCTCCAGGTATAGGGTGCATAGTAATAGTAATTATACACTGGTGCAGGATAGTAATAATATCCATATGAAGGATAATAGTAAGTAGGACTTGTGTAATGGGTAGCCCCATAGGAGTAATAATTACTGCCCCCTGATGGATAATAATAGCTGGTTCCTGGTTGATAATAATATGTATGTGGATTTTCTTTTCCAACAATTACATTATCATAAACGCCCCGTGATCCAGTTGTGCATCCACCGTAAAAGCATGAATAGTCGCCTGATTTAGTGTTTGTGTATTGCATGTATGTTCCGTCTTTTGCGTAAGTTACTGATGTGTATGCTGAAACAGTCTGCATTAAAACTGCAAGTACTGTTATTACAATCAAAAGTTTCACTGTTTTACTGAAGATCATTTTTTTATCCCCCAATTCACTCATTAGAGTTAATATGTATATATTGCTTCTCTCTGCCTTTATAAAGCTTCCTGTTTCCCAAGATTGCGTTTATTGCCGAATTATTCAAATTCAGAAAAATCGATTTTTTCATAAACCCATTTGAGTTCAATGTCGTTGTTTAGTGTGTAATTGTCAAGTGAGGCTTCTGCGTACTTCCCGTCTACATATAATGCCCAATAATATTGTGCATCTCCAGATACGCCCATTATTGAGTCTATGAACGTGCCCATTCCGTCATAAGTAGTTGAAGCGAATTCAATTCCTGATGCCTGCATTGCGTCTAAACCTGTTTTGCCCTTTTCAATTTGGACTGTTTTTACAATCACATTTTCATTGTCTTTTTCAATTATGAATTTAACTGAAACAAAATCCGTTGTCCCCGAAGGTGTATTTGTAGGGTATTCTGTTGTATTATCTATACAACCAGACATTAAAAGAATCCCTAAAAGTAAAACTATGACTATTGTGTTTCTATTCATTATTTTTCCCCTATATACGTAGTGCTGAAACACTAAAAAAGCTTTCTATTTGCTTAGTCCATGATTTTTTTGATGAAAAAGATTGACCCGCCAATTACAATGATTGCACCCAGTGCTAGTCCAATATAATTAATGACTGTCACTTCAGGGGGCACATATGAGCTCAAAGCAGAGCCTAATGGTCCCTTGCCATTAAAACCTAGTGAAATTAGTGCAGTTAATCCTGCTAGCATGGTCCCAAAAATCAATACTAACAGGTATCGTTTATCTGTTTGGTTCATGTATTATTTATTGTCACGCTATTATTTAATGATTTTGTGTGTGGTTTTTTAGCAAATTTTAAGCAAAATTTGATTTAGAAATCGGATATTGGAATTTATTAATATTTGACAATATTGCAATCTGCAGTATTTCCAGTGTACAAAATTATACCTTTTTCTTCATCACATTTGTCATAAAGATTATTTTCTAATTCGCAGTAAATAAATTTATAATCAAATTCTTTGAATTCTTCTTCTCCTGTGATGTTAAATGTTCGACCCCTATATGGTTTGTCACTAAAAACATCCTGCCACCAATAAATTCCCTGCGCATATTCTTTTGAAATTGGCTGGTAACTTGTTTTATCAATGTCTGGAGTCATCAACCAAACACTTGAACCTGCTTTTGCCAATATTTCACCAGTACTTCTTACTGAAAGGAAAAAACTATATCTATCAAAAAATTCATTATAATTGCAGTATTGCAATGTCACTTCACCGTCAAATATTTTTTCATAACCGCATTCAAAAGAATTTTCTTTAACATTTTTGTAAATGCATTCTCCGTTTTCACATTCACCCTCAGTGAGAAATGTTGTTCCCTGACATTTATCATCGCATTTTGGTTCGCAAACTTTAATGCATTCATTAACTTTAGTGTAACCTTCAGGCAAACAGGTTGTTGGAAATTCAGCGCATGCACCTTGTGCATCAACACCATAAGTTATTGCATCTCCGCAAACTGGTTCTGGTTCTTCCTTAACAGGGTAAGTTGGCGTAGTACAGCCACTAACTAAAATCAATAAAAGCAATGCAATACCAAACCAGTCTTTCATGGTTCAATAATGTCTAAAGTCATATTTAATGCTTCCATAAAATAAAAAAAAGAAAAAAGGAGGAAATTAATCCTCTAGTTTTTAAATTGAAATGTCATTAACACGGGTCCTTCCAATCTGCTGGCAATTTGTCAGGTACTATGTCACAGTTATATTCCGTTAACATTACTACTTTTAGAAGTTCTGTCGGATTTGCAAGGAATACTGGCCAAACGATGTTGTACATCTGACACTGCTGTCCAGGATCGCCTGTCATTGTTCTTACTGCTATATCTGCAAGATATCTTGCCTGATCCACCAGTGACATACCGGATTTTCCGTCATATCCTTCTAGACCATAGCACGGACCATACTCCAAACATGCTGCTACACCATCTACACTTTTGCAGCCGCCTTCACAGTATTCTAATACTGTGATTTTTGCATATTGTCCACAAGATCTTTCACATCTCTCACTTACCGGATTTAACGTCATTAGTCTGTGATTTAAGTTACACTTGTAAAATCCGTATCTTTGTTCGATCAGGTTTCCGCCATCGCATTTTATAAATACCTGTGCTTTGTCACCACCGTATGTCTCTTCATATGCAGCACAGGTGTCTCCGTCAGTTCCACAGAAATTCCAAATGCCAGTTGGACAATCTTTAGTTGGCGGTTCCACTGGAACAGAGCTGGGATAGAAACCTGTTTGAATTCCTTGACCAGTCAAGTTACTCTGTGCATAACTGTCCATGAGTACAAATGCCATCGCCATTGTTGCAATGAAAAACACCCCGAACACTAGCAATCCGTTTTTTGAAAATAAATCCATTGTTTCACCTCCTTTAAGTTTTTGCAATATTTATTGCAATTTAACTGTAATTATAACATTATTCTGATTTATATTAGTTTGGATTTGCCAGTACAGGTGTCTGCCTCTGATTAGGGTCTTTTTTGCTTGAATGGAAATCATTTTAAATAACAAAAGTGTAATACTTTCATGAAATTTTCAAAAGCACAGGGCTCAATGGAATATCTGTTGCTTATCGCAGGTGCGCTTCTGGTTGTTGCAATTTTAATTGCCATTATGGCTAATCTTGGCGGATTTGGTAAATCCACATCTGAAACTGGTGAGGATAAAATCATTAGTGCATATGATGATTTCGGCGGCGATATTTTTCCTGAGCTTAAAGACCTTTGTGATGGTGTAACCTGCACAGGTAATTATTGTGGTGCGGGCGTGAATACGCTCTATTATGACGGTGAATGCAATCCACTAGATGGTTTTTGTCATTATGAAGATATGGATTGCGACTATGGTTGTGAAGATGGAGAATGCAAATCAGAACCCGATTTGTGTGAAACTGTAGTTTGTGAAAATGAATGTGATGTGGACAACAATCAAAAATATAATGGCGTTTGCAATCCCGTAGATGGTTCATGTGATTACGATACAAAAGAATGCGTTATTGGCTGTACAGATGGTTTATGTAATGAGGATCCCTGTCAGGGCGTGGTTTGCGACCCAGATCAATGCATAAATACTGATGATCGAAAATATGATGGGATATGTAATAATGCTATTTGCACTTACTCAACAGAAAATTGTGAATTTGGTTGTGAAAATGCATTATGTAATCCAGATCCCTGTGACGGCGTGATATGCGAAGATGGATGCAAAGATGAAAGCACAAAAAATATTAATGGTGTTTGCTATTCAGAAACTGGAGTTCCTGTGTGCGAATATACTGAAGTAAATTGTATATTCGGATGTGAGTCTGGAACTTGTAAGGGCGATCCATGTGAAGGAATTAGTTGTGAACCATATTGTGATAATGAAACACGATATTTCACTGGCTCCTGTTCAGACGGAAGTTGTGATTATGCCTCTTCTGAAGTTTGTGAATTTGGTTGCGCCCCAACTAAATGTTTAGATGAGATACCATGTACTGAAGATTGGGACTGCAGTGGCTGGAGTTCATGGAGTGCATGGAGTACATGTGTTAATTCAGAACAGTCACGAACAAGAACAAGAACCTGTACAGATAATAATGACTGCGGAACTGAAACAGAAAAACCTGCTGAATCAGAAATAGAATATCAAAGTTGCGGCACGAATTATAAAGAAAGAACAGAATATTTGAATTTAATTTCAGGTGGTTATGAAAAACTTTCTGTTGGTGAAAAAAGAGAATTTTTACTTTTAAAAGATGCCCCAAGAGTTTTTGTATTGGATATGGTTTATGGAGTTGAATACAAACAGACTGTAGTTGGATATGGCGGGGGTACAATAACAAATGAAGAAAGATATGCACCGCCTGCAATGCAGTTTTTTAACGATGGCGGGGGCATACTCAGATACACAGGTGGTCCCGAAGTTACCGGCGGCGATGTGCAACGCATGGCAGTTAAAATAGCAACAACATCTTCCTCACCATTTCTTGTGAGTATTAAAATAATTGAAAATTAGCTGTCACACTTAACGTATAAATACTATTTAAATTTTAGAGTTTCAGCGATTAAGAAAAATAAAAAGTTAATTGCCCCCGCCGGGACTCGAACCCGGGTCACCGCCTGTCTTCGAAAGCCTAAGATATGATTTCAAATATTATCGTGTTATTGAGTCAAAACGAAATAACACACATATCTCGGCCCACCCGCTCGAAAGCGGGTTTGAAAGGGCAGGATGCTTGGCCGCTACACTACAGGGGCAAATATTGAACATACTTTATGAAATGTAAGCTTTTAAATGTTATAGGTTATATCTTCATTATTAACAATAATAAATTGGAAACAGTAAAAAGTGACACACTATGGCAAGATTTGAAGAAGCTGACAAAAGGCTTTTTGAGAACGTTTGGATTTGCATGAAATGCAATGCAAAGAACCGTTCCAGTAAAGGCAAGAAACCATTAAAATGCCGAAAATGCGGCACAAAAAGACTTAGGGTTAAGCATAAAACCAAAAAAACCGGCTCTAAGTAATGGGATTAAAATGCACCCATTCATCCAAATTATACGACCAATTAACTCTCTTATGGCCGCCTTTGGGGCTTTTGTAGGTTACAGTATCGCTGCAGGAACAATTGAATTTAATTTTATTGTTCTTTTTGCAATGCTGGCTGCACTTTTAGTTTCTGCAGGCGGAATGGTAATTAATGATTACTTTGACAGAGATGTAGATAAATCGTTAAGACCTGAAAGACCTATTCCCAGCAAAAAAATTCATGCGTCAACTGCATTAATGCTCGCTGTTTTTCTTTTTGTTTCCGGAAATGCATTTGCTGCACTTATAAACCCCCAAACATTAGCAATTGCATTTTTGTTTTCACTTTTGCTCATTCATTATTCTGCATCATGGAGAGAATACAAATATATTGGAAACTGGATTGTTGCAGCTGCAACTGGTTTTACGATAATTTTTGGTGCTGCTGCTTTTGAACTAACATTAACTGTTTTGCTTTTTGCATTAGTTGCAATGCTTACAAATGTGTCACGTGAAATTGGAAAAGACTTTGATGATTTAAAAAATGATTTTGGGTTCAAAAAAACTCTGCCAATGATTCTTCCTGAGAAAATAGTTGTTTCAATGATTACTTCATTTTTGGTTATTGCAATAATTTTAGTTTATGTACCCTTTGTTTTCTATTCATATGGCAATCTTTTATCAATAGCAATTGTAACTTTTGCAAATGTTTTATTTTTGTTTTCTTTAGTTATGCTTTACAGTAAAAACTACTCTCGTTTTTCTGCATTGACAAAAGCTGCTATGTTTACTGCATTAATTGGTTTCCTCATGGGCGTTGTAGGGGTTTAAATGCAGACAGTCATTTTTGATATGGCTGGAGTTGTTTTAAAGGAAGGTGCAGTAATTCCATTCAGTCTGATTCCTTTTGTTAAGGAACAGGTGTCTTATGAAACACTTATTGAACGATATCAGCTTGCTAAAGTTGGCGAAATTTCAGATGCTGATTTTTGGAAAGGTGTTTCAGACTGGAAAGAAACAGAAAATAAGTTTTTAGATTCACTTGAAATCAATAATGACTTTCATATGCTAAAAAAACTCAAACCAAAATACAAATTAAGTCTGCTTTCAAATTTTGTCGGAAGCTGGGCAGATTACCTAATTGAAAAGTATGATTTCAATTCACTTTTTGATTCAATTGTTATAAGTGCGAATTGCAAAATGAAAAAACCAGATTCTAAAATTTATAAATATGCACTTTCACAATTAAATGCAAAAGCAGAAGAGACCTTCTTTGTAGATGACCAAAAACGAAATCTTATGGCTGCTCACAAACTCGGAATGAAAACAGTGTTTTTTAAAACAGAACGAGATAAATGGTTTAATAGTGAAATCAATTTCAAAGCAGATTTGGAAGCTAAGTCTTTAACAGAGGTTGCAGAATGTCTGATGAAAGAAACATAGTACTTCAAAAAGTAATTTCGCTTTTACAGTCACATGGATTCAGCGTGAGCTCTTTTATGCATACAAACACATGTTTTGATTTAGTTGCTAAACGAAAGGGGATTTCACTTCTTATAAAAGTGTTTGATAATGTTGATTCATTAAGACCCGAACATGCAGACGAGCTTGAAAAATTAGGTGAGATTTTCAATTCTTCAGTTTTGATAATTGGTAAAAAAACTAAAAAATTCACTCTTGAGACTAGTGCAATTTACAACAGATATGGGATTTCAGTTTTGAATATTGAAACATTTTCTGATTTTCTCACGGGAAATATGCCAAGTGTCAGTTCGTTTAAGGGCAGGGATATTGTAGAATTAGATTCTGAAAAATTAAAGAAATTCCGAGAAAAGAAAAAAATTCCAATGAGTGAAATTGCCCTTGATATTGGTACAACACCTGAGTCACTTAACAGATATGAACATGGTGCAAAAGCATCACTGCAGGTTGCACGTAAACTGGAGGATTATTTCAATACTAAACTCATTCGGCAAATTGATTTATTTGATTTGGACAAGTTAAATTCAGACAAATCTACTGACAAAGCACATTTATTTTCAGATAAACCTGAACACGAAGCTCTTGAAAAAATGCATGCATTAGGTTTCAAAATGCAGGAGTTTAAACACGCACCATTCAAAGTGATTTCAAATCCTGATGATAAATTAATAATTTCCCCCGAAGAATCAAAAATTAAAATCAAAAGAAAAGCAATCATAATGCGGCAGGCAAAAGATGCTTTGGGAACCCATTCAGTAATAATCACTAAAGAAGAATTCTCCAGAAAAAACATTGATGGTTCTGCACTTGTGCAGGAAGAAGAATTAGATTCATTCTCAAGGTTCAAAGAATTACTTGAATTGATCAAGGAAAGAGAAAAATCAAAGGACTGATTAAATGGATTTTTCAGAAAAAAGAAAAAAATTAGTTGCTTCCATGCAAAATTCCGGTGTTTTAAAATCTTCCTCAGTTGTAAATGCTTTTATGAACATTCCGCGGGAAAATTTCTTTCCCAAACATCAGAAAGACTATGCTTATGCTGATTCTGCATTTTCAATTGGTTATGGGCAGACCATTTCCCAGCCTTCAACAATTGCAGTAATGCTGGAACTGCTTGATGTTCAGAAAGGGATGAAAGTTCTTGAAGTTGGTTCAGGTTGCGGCTATGTTCTTGTTCTTTTGAAAGAACTTGCAGGGAAAGAAGGAAAAGTTTTTGGGATTGAAATTGTGCCCGAATTAGTTTCTCTTGCGAAAGAAAACCTGAAAAACTCAGGATACGAAAAAATCTGTGTAACATACGGAAACGGACAGGAAGGTTTTCCTGAAGAAAAAAATTTTGACAGAATTTTAATATCATGTGCATGTAGTGAAATTTCTGCAAACCTCAAAAAATCACTTGCTGAAAACGGGAAATTAGTTGCACCTGTAGGCAGTTTCCATACTCAGTTTATGCATATTGTTGAAAAGAAAAATTCTGAATTTGAGGAAAGAACAGCTTATGAACTTGGAGCATTTGTTTTTGTTCCTTTAAAAGAGTGATTTTATGCTTTGGCTGTATCTTGTTATTTTAGCTACTGTAATTTGGGCTGCAGTAAATATTGTTGATAAATACGTTGTTTCTAATCGAATAAAACCAATTAATTATATGCTCATAAGCGGAATAGTGAGTTTTTCAGTTGCTGTACTGCTCCAAATTTATTTAAATTTGAATTTTCCTGATTTTGAGATTATTTTAATTGCATTAATTTTGGCTGTTTTGAATGTAAGCGGAACTTTGCTTTATCTTAAAGCTCTGCAGAAAGAAGAAGTCTCAAAAGCAATGCTCGTGTTTCAGATTAACCCTATTTTTGTTCTGATTTTGGCTTATTTGTTTCTGTCCGAAATATTAACACTGCAGCAATACATTGGATTTTTTGTTGTTTTTGCAGGTGTTTTTCTGATTTCTTTCAGAAAAACAATAAGCTCACTTTTTGAGAAAGAGTTAATTCTCATGATTATAGCTTCATTAGTATTTGCAATTTATGATGTTATCATAAAATTCACTTTATCATTTACTGATTTTATAACTTTATTTGTTTGGCTTAAAATGTTCTATTTTCTGATAATCTTAATTATTTTGCTTCCGCAAATGAAAGAAACATTATCAATGTTCAAACAAAACAAAAAAATCATTCCAGTTTCTTTTATTGCAGAAAGTGCAAGCGCATCTGCGTATCTTATTTTTTTCTTTGCTCTCGCATTAGGTTCAGTAACTTTGATATCACTAATCTATTCTGTACAGCCCGCATTTGTTTTTCTTTTTGCTCTGATAATAAGCATTTTCAGACCAGATATTTTGAAAGAAGAACTTGAAAAGAAACATCTGTTAAGAAAATTGATTTCATTAGTTCTTATTTTTGCAGGTGCAATTCTGTTAATTTAACCCCAAGCATCCAGTGTGCTTTGAGTTCCGGTTTCTTCTAATTTTGTTTCTATTTTTTTTAACGCACTTGAAACTCTTTCTTCTGAAAAATCATGTTCTGTACAAAGGAATTTTATTATTGCATCTTTGTCAGGTGAATTGAATTCAATTTTGTAATCATCAGTGAATTCCGGTTTCATAAAAAGTTCTTCAATTTCCTTATAATCAAAATCAGGTGTATGATTTGTTGCTTTTATTATGTCCTCAAATGAATTATTTTCCTGAACTAATTTAACTGCTGTTTTTGCACCAACTTTAGGAAACTTTTCATTGAAATCAGTTCCGACTAAAATTCCAATCCAAATTAATTTTTCTCTTGTAATCCCTAATTTCTGAAGTGTTTTTTCAAGTTCAATTTTTTCGGGTTTTACATCAATGTAAACATTCCTTCCGGGAAGTTTTCTTCTTCCTGTCACAGTGACATTTCTGAGAAGTCTTTTTGCACCAAAAAGTAATGAATCATAATCCTGTGAAACACAGCCATAAATTTTTCCCTGTGCAACCATGTGTGAGGCTTGTGCTTCGCCTTCACTTGGTGCCTGAATTACCGGGAGCCCCATCAGCTGAAGAAGTTTTTTTGATTCTTCTATCATTTCAGAAGTTAATTGTACGGATTGCTGTGCATATTTTTTTGCTTTTTCCGCGTCGCCTTCTTCTTTTGCTTGTTCATATTTTTCTTTTGCATCTGTTCTGATTTTTTTTCTTTCATTGCGTGTTTCTTCCTTCAGTATATGCGGTTCGCCGTCAAAAACAAAAATTGGTTTTATTCCTTTTTGTAAGAGGTTTGTTGTTCTGTAAAGAAGTCCTGTTATGTGTGATGTTACGCGTCCTTTTGAATCCATTAAAGGAGTTCCGTCATAACTTCTTATTGAGGAAAGAAACTGATACAAAATATTAAATGAATCAACTCCAACGAGTTTTCCTTCCAGATACTCTAATGAAAATTCTTCTTTTTCAAGCAGTTCTCCAATTGCAGTTCCCATACTAACACTATCCGGCAAAACCTTTAAATAGTCTGAATGTCGCATAATATATTGGGTTAATTTTAGCCCAATTTGAACTCGGACTGGTGAGCCTATCCAATTCTTATCCGAGTTCGATCTCTAGCTGTGAAGAAGGTCTGACCTTCTTCGCTCAATTTCTTTCTGTTCAATTGCAATGTTTTTAAACTTCAACGTCTTATTTTTATTGGTGATAATTTGCCTAATACATTTTACAGACACAAACAACGCGCTGAAAAAGCAGGAATACCAATAACTACTTTTTCGCAAATGATTGCGGATTTAGGTCATTCAAGAAAAGGTGCAAGCAGGATTTTTCATAATCATCTCAACGAAAGAGGCTACTCTCCTGACATAATTCAAATAGAAAAGAAAATACTACTTCAAAAGTTTGATGAACACAGGACTAAAAAATTAAAAGAAGGCATGCGCGACTGGACCTAAAATTAGGAAAACATTTGGTGTGGTTCTTCAAAAACCAGTTTTTTTACTTTGTCTAATGCTTTTGTGAAATGTGTATTTGTAATTTCATCTGCTTCTTCGCGTAATGCAAACATTCCTGCTTCTGTACATAGTGCTTTTATATCCGCACCAGTCATTTCATCAGTAAGTTTTGCAAATTTTTCTAAATCAACATCTTTTGCAAGTGTCATCTTGCTTGTGTGGATTTTGAAAATTTCTCTTCGTGCTTCAAGTTCTGGAAGTGGTATTTCGACAATTCTATCAAATCGTCCTGGTCTTAGAATTGCAGCATCCAGAACGTCAATTCTGTTTGTTGCAGATAAAATTTTAATTCCGGTTTTTTCTTTAAACCCGTCCATTTCATTCAGTAACTGCATCATTGTTCTCTGAACTTCTCTGTCACCTGAAGTTCCTTCATCTATTCGCCTTGATGCGATTGCATCAATTTCATCAATAAAAATAATTGCAGGTTTTTTTTCTTCTGCCAATGCAAAAACATCTCTTACTAATTCTGCACCTTCACCAATATATTTTCTTGCGAGTTCTGAGCCTATTAAACTTATGAATGTAGCGTGACTTTCATGTGCAAGTGCTTTTGCAAGCATTGTTTTTCCTGTTCCAGGTGCACCGTGCAATAAAATTCCGTTAGGTGCCTCAATTCCTAATTTTTTAAATCTTTCACCTTCTGTTAACGGAAGAATTACTGCTTCCTGCAAATCCAGAATTTCATTATGCAAACCGCCAATATTTTTAAATGAGATTTTTGGTTTTTCAATAATTTCCATTGCTTTTGCTCTCGGGTCTTTTGTTTTGGGCAAAATTTTCATAATACCCATGCCTCTTTGAGTAAGTGCAATTCGTGTGCCAATGTTCAAATCCTCTCTTAGTTTTTCAGGTACATCAATAATTAGTTCGTTATTATTCCAACCTCTGACAACTGCAGAATCACCAAGCATTTCTCTAATAGTTCCAAGAACATACGGTGATTTTTTAATTTCATTATGTTCTGCCATTAATTTGTCATATCTCATTCTAAGTGAATCTGTCTCATTTCTGAAAATTCGGTTTTTTTCTTCAAGTGTGCGTACTTGTTCCTCTAATGTAAAAACATAATCGTAGAGATCTAATGCATTTTTTTTGTTGATTTTTGAAGGCAAATTTTCCATTATTCACACCCTTAAGCGTGTAGTATAATGACTAAATATACAGGTAATTTATTAAAAAGATTCTTTTTAAACCTATTATGCAATGTGAAATCTGCGGAACTGAACGCGGAAGATTTTTCAAAATGAATTTTGAGGGTTCAGATCTGATTGCATGTGAAAATTGTTCAAATTATGGAACCAACAAAAAACCAATTTTAGAAAATATTAAACCAAAAAAATCATTTGCTCAATCACAGGTTCAGCAATACCGCCCGCAAATTCAGATGAAAAAATTTCCTGAATCAGAACATGTATTAGTTTCGGATTTTGGGCAAAAAATTAGGAAAGCAAGAGAGAAAAGAAACATGACAATTGAGGAACTCGGTAAATTATTATACACTAAAGCATCAGAAGTTAATAGGTTTGAATCAGGTTCATTAAAACCCAGTGATAATTTAATTAAAAAGTTAGAAAATATACTCGAAATTAAATTAATGGAAACAATTTCAGCCGAGGATTTTGAAGATTACTCATCCAGTGAAAATGAATCAATGACATTAGAAGATATGCTGATGAAAAAAATGAAACGTAAAAAGGAAAGCGAATAAAACACGACTTTAAATAGTACAATCTAACTAATAAAATGAAAACAACAAAATGAACAGTGAAATTTGCGTGATTAAATGTTTGAAAATATAACACAGATTATTCCCGAGTGGATACTTTGGGTTTTTGCGTTTTTGATTTTTTGCTTAGTAACTACCTATATTCTAAAACGATCTGGCAAAGCAAAAACATATTACATTGCATCAATGATAAAAACCACAAAATTTATTCCCTGGCTTGATAAGTTCATGGTATTTGGAAGATTGATTGATGCTTTTGCAAGAATTGGCTTAGTTTTTGGTTTTGGTGCTTTTGCTGTAGATTATATGTATGGCAGAGGCAGGAAAATTTGGATTAGATTGCCTTTGTTTCTGATTAGTGCAGGTATTTTGTATTTTATTTATGAAAATTTCTTTTTACTGATGCTTTCAAATCCATTTATTTCAGAATATGCACTTCATTTGTCTCTGAGTTTTGCATTTTTTGGTTTTGCAGGATTTATTGTATTTTCGCTTTTTGGTTATGCGATTTATATAATGACAAATGTTGCACAGGGAACTGGTGGACAGGTATGTCCTGGAGTTGCACCATTAATTCCCGGTGTTGAAATACCAAACATGCCTGTTGTTGTTCCATTGCACGGCTGGCTTTCGTTATTGATTATTTTAATTTTACATGAAGGTATGCACGGAGTTGTTTTGAGGCGTGTTGGATTGAAAATAAAATCCGGCGGGCTTTTACTTTTGGGAATTCTCCCAATAGGGGCATTTGTAGAACCTGATGAGGAAGAAGTGAAAAAAGCAGAACCAATAAAAGCACTGAAAGTTTTTGCTGCAGGTCCAATGGCAAATCTTTTCACAATGTTTGCAGTTCTTGTTTTGGTATTAGTCTTTTTAATTGCAATTCAAAAACCAATGATTGATCCTTGGCTTAATGAAATTAAGGCCGAAGGTTATGAAGGAATTGTTGTTTCCAGTGTAGAGGAAGAATTTGATTTCTGTGGAGATATTTTAAAAGCTCCTGCATTTGGGAAATTAGAAGAAGGTATGCTTCTTCGTGAGGTGAATGGGCAGAAGGTTTCCTCTGCAACGCAGGCTGCCACTATAATTTCTCGTTTTAAAACTGAAGAATTTACTCTGACAATGGAAAAAGAAGACGGCACTACTGAAATATTCAATATCAAACCTGAAGGAAAATTAAATTATCTTGGTTTCCAGATCAAAGATAAACAAAACGAAGATTATATTCCGCCTGAGGATTTTGAACTTTACAAAGCAGTTGCTTCGCCATTAAACAGTTTCATTAATTGGTTTTTCATTTTGAGTTTCTTAGTTGCAATTGTTAATTTCTTACCCTTAGAACCATTTGATGGCGGAAGGATTCTGAAAATAATGGTTTTGCCATACATTGGTTTTTTGAATCTTTCAGATGAAGATGCAGATAAAGCAATCCGACGTGTATCACTTGCAATTATTGTTCTTTTGCTTTTGATAAATGCGCTTCCGCTGTTTTTGTGAAATAAAAATAAATAAAAAAAAGAAAAAGAAGAATTGGATTTATCTTACGAAATCCAAATCTAAGTCGCTATTGCTTCTTGAGCCGTAGTCATTGCGTGAACCGTATTTTGAGCTTGAACCATATCTTGACTTGCTTGAACCTGCAGCGTCTGAAGCTGGACCTTTGATGTATGGTGAACTTACACCTGTGAAGATTGTTATTACTTCAATCTTATTCTCAAAGGTTGGGTCAACTCTTGCACCCCAGATAACTGCTGCTTTAGGGTCAATTCTTTCTGTTAACATTTCACCAACAGCGTTTGCTTCACCTAAAGTTAATTCAGGTCCGCCTGTAATGTGGATTAATGCACCAGTTGCTCCGCCAATGTCAACATCAAGCAAAGCATTCTTCAATGTGTCTTCAACAACTTCGTTTACTTTGTCTACACTTTTTGATTCACCAACTGCGATTACACTTAATCCCCTGTTGCTCATAACTGATCTCACATCTGCGTAATCTAAGTTGATTAATGATGGCTGAGTAATTGTTTCTGTAATTCCCCTTACAGTTCTTGCAATTACTTCATCTGCAACTTTGAATGCATCCTGAATTGGCAAGTTAGGAACTAATTCAACTAATCTGTTGTTATCAATTACAACAACAGTATCTGAATATTGTCTTAATGCTTCAATTCCTTCTTCTGCTTTGATTAATCTTGCTTTTTCTAATGCAAACGGATAAGTAACAATTGAGATTACAATTGCACCCTGTTCTTTTGCGATTCCTGCAATTATTGGTGCTGCACCTGTTCCTGTTCCTCCGCCCATACCTGCTGAAATGAAAAGCATATCAACGTCGCTTAAAACTTCCTCTAATGCAGCTCTTGAAACTTCTGCTGCTTTAGCACCTATTTCAGGGTAGCCCCCTGCACCTAATCCTCTGGTAACTGCCTTACCAATGAGAATTTTGGTTAGCTCATCGTTGATTATTGCAAGGTGTTGTTTATCTGTGTTTACTCCAACCAGCTGGGCACCCGAAATACCCATATTTGCTAGTCTGTTAACAGCATTACATCCTGCCCCACCGGCTCCAATAACCATAATCTTTGGAGTTCCGAAATCTTCGAGTCTATCTTCTTCTTTCTTAGTTTCTTTGTCCATTGCACTTTCAATAACTGATTTCATCTAATCTCACCCCTTCGTTATAAATCAATAAAATTAATTTATGCTAATATATAACCCCTAAACTCCTTAATATAGGTTCCTTTTTATGTATAGGAGAATTATAACACTCAAATGCTCTAAATAAGCACTTATAACACTCTGTTTATTATGTATAATTCAATATAACACAATACTATCAAAATTCATATTGTTAAGTGCCTTAACCAGTAAAAAAATTGAAAAAAAGCGTAATCTGGGCTTTTTTAACTTTATTAAGTGCAGAATATGGTTTTTCAGGTTTGATTTGCAAACCAGTGTTTAAAGATGGAATTTCATAAGTCTGGGGAATGAGTGTTTTAACATTGCATTCTAATGTATATTTTCATTGCTTATGCAACACGTGCTTTTAAATAATTTACCGACAATTATTCTGTAAACTTTTTCTGCCTTGGTAGCTTAGCGGTAGAGCATTCGGCTGTTAACCGGAGGGTCCCAGGTCCGAATCCTGGCCAAGGCGTTTCTTTTTTTAGTTTTTTAACGACAGTTTTAAATACATCTATGACTTAATTTCTATTATGCCTAAGCCAAGAGAACCAATTCACAAAAGATTTGCAAAAGCAATTGCGCATCCTTTCAATTCATTAATTCTCGGACCAGATTGGGAAGAAAAATTAAAAGCTCGTTCTGGACGAAAGAAAAAAAAGATGTCAGTGTAATTCTCACGCTATTTTTAAATAATCATAATATACAATATTAATATGGCATTCAGTGATTTATGGACAGGAATGAAAAAGAAACGCGGTTCAGAGTTTGCAATTCCGAAGGTTAAATGGCCTCATAACACTCAGCAGGCACATAACAGACAAAACAGACTTTTGAAGTAATAAGCTTAGGCGCGTTTTATATTAGTTTCTCTAATTTATGATATATTATCGTGGGTTTGAGTCAAACGAAAACTCACACATATTGCATTGCGGAATTGCGGATCCAATCTACGCAATCAGAAATGATGACAGTGCCATTGAAAATGGCACGCGGAGTACCCGTACGCAATCGGGTTGTGCAAGGGTGGCAGAGTGGTTTAATGCGCGGGCCTGCTAAGCCCGTTTCCTTCGGGAAGCGCGAGTTCGAATCTCGTCCCTTGCGTTTTATTTTTGAATCGATATCTTTAAATATTTCTTTGTATATCATTATGATAGGTGATTATTTTTGAGTGAAACACTGGTTAGACTTGAAGGAAGTCAAGAAGTGATATTGGATAGGCTTTCTAAAAGCGGTTTGTACAAAAATAAAAGTGAAATTATTAGAGCTGGTATTCTTGAACTTGGAGAGAAATATAAAGTATTTAAAGATTTGAAGGATTTGGAAGATGAACTTGCTCTGAAAAAAATGCAGAAAATTTCTAAAGATGTCAAATCTAAGAAACGCAAAGTGTTTAACGAAGCAAGTGTAAAGAAAAAATATGGATTCTAAGTGATTAACTTGTTTAACTTAGAATTTGTTGAGGGTTGGGATAAATTTTTCTTAAAATTTGACAAATCAGAAAAACATAAAATATGGAAAAAAATCCAAAGTCTTAAAACATTAAAAACTGCAAGACATTTGAGACACGGATTCCCTTTTTTTGTTGTTGAAGCAGGGCAACACAGAATTTGTTTTGAAGAACAAAATAACAATAGACGAATAATGTTTGCAGGCAACCACAAACAATATTTACAATGGTTAAGAAAAATTTGATATTTTTATTTTTTAATTCTAAAAAGGGTTTTCTTTTCCTGTGATTATTTTTTGACGTTTCCAAAACGTAGAATGTTTATCTAAAAATTTTTCAATATCTTTTCGTGTTGGGGTGCCCGAAAGACCATTATATTCAAAAACAAGTCTAAAATTTCCTGAGTTTATTATTTTATCAAGTTGGATTTCACTTAGATTTCCTATTAAAACTCTGTCTGCTAATGATTTGAATGTTAATTGTTTATTGTTAACTGGTTTGCCTTTTTGCCCAACAAGTGCACTAAATACTGCTGAATCATATAGCATACAATAGGAAACATACGCTCTTTTGTACTCTGTTTCTGTTACTTTGGCGCTTTTTTCGCCTATAAGCATTTTCCTAACGATAAAATCCTGCCAATTGCATAGCATTGGTTCGCCCTCATAACTTGTATCAATTTCTTCTTTTCTTAATTCTTTTAAAAGTAATGAATGCATTGATCCAAAATGAGGGGCTTCTAATGGTTTTTCTTCTCTGTGAACAGTTTCACGAATTACTTTGTGTCTTAATTTGTGATATTCTGCAGTTGCTCTGAAAAATTCTTTTGCATTTTGTAAATTCGGAGTACTATGAAATTTTTGCTGTGCAAGTTCCAGTTTTTTACTAACTTGAACATATTGTTTCATTCTTTTTTTATCAAAAATAGTTTCTGCTGCCATTATTTTTTTGCCATCTTCTAAAGCATTTAGCATATATTGTTTTTGAGTTCTTTGAAATTCACTTAACCCCTCATCCGAACTGGGCAAATCTTCAATAGCATATGGTCCTTCTGATCCTTTCCAGCCTTTGCTCTCTTCAAAAATTACAGTTTTAGTTTTTTTAGATGGGCGGTCTGAAAATCCAAAAGTTTCGCCCCCAGTATGCGCTTTAAATCCAAAATGTACATCTTTCTTTTTTTTAGGCATTGTTTAAATATTACATTTTCTTTTTTTAAATGCCTGTGTTATATTCTGAGGTGAAGCTTGCGCTTTTTAGTTGTAATTACGCTAAAACCCATAAGGTACCTTTATAAACCCCTTATAGGAGTAATATCTAATCTTTCCTCACAATACGGGGATTGATTATAATATAAAAAACGTGAAAAAAATTATGAGTAAAGACCAATTTGGCAGATCAACATTCACAGTAACTTGCTCAGAATGCGGAAAGGACACAGAAGTCCCTTTCAAGCCTGACGGAACAAGACCTGTGTACTGTAGAGAATGCTACCAAAAACACAAAAAACCTTCAAGAGGAAATTATTCCTCACGAGACAGCAATTACTAATTTTAATCAATTATTTGTTTAAAACCAGTAACCTATTTTTTATTTTTTTATTTTATTTTGCTTATATCTTAGTCAAATATCTACAATTCAAAAGCAGAAGCAAAGTAATCAATAACTTTAAAAATATCAAAAACAATAATTTTAGTGATTGATATGGCTGGACCAAAAAGACCAACAAACAAAAGAAACTTACCAAACGCAAAACCAAGGACAGGACTTCCGCAGTATGTTATTGATTCTTTGAATTATAGACACGGATTTCACATTTCAGACAAACGACAAATTGCCCAAACGGTTGCAGGAGAAATTGCAGAGTCAATGGATACGCACAAACTCAATGCAGTTAGCAAAGGGCAGTTAAAAATACATTTGAATGAATTGAATAAATGGTTAAAAATGGAACTTGGAGATCCTGACAGCCCTATAGAAAAAGACATGGAAAAAGAATACAGAAAAAGAAGGGATGCTTTGGCAAAATTTCTTAAAGAAAATCCCTAATTTCAAATTTTAGAAATCCCGTCACACATTGGGAAAGCTTTGCAGCCCCAGAAAGCACCATATTTTCCCTGTCTGATTATCATTTCTAATTTGCAGTTAGGGCATTTAGGGGCAGTAATTTTTTCTTTAGTGTGTTTAGAGCAAACAGGAATTTGATTTGAATTATATTTAGTTGCAGGTTTACCGCACTTTGCACATTTCATTGTATCACTTTTCTCTAAATTCTCTGAACTTTTTTGAACAGTTTCTGAATTATTCGTAGTTTTTTGGATAAGCTAATTTATCTAGTGTGATTGAAGAATCGCCAGTGGCGTCAATTGCTGCATTAACAAGAACTTGGTTTCTTTTGTTTATGTTTCCCCATTCCTGTTCATCTTTAACAAATTGAATAGTCTCTCTTAATGCATCATACCCGTATTTTTCAACAAATTTCTTTACAGTATAATTTGCATATCGATAATTAATTGAATTATCTACTCCATCACCAGTATCAAAAGGATCTAATGTTTCAATATCTTTTATGTAAACTCGCCAAAGTGATGTGTCTTGCTCATTGACTAAATCAACCATTCTTTCGGCAATTCCTTCTTCAAACCAGACTGGCAATGGGATTTCGTCTAATGCACTGTGTGTTAATTCATGAATTAAAACATCTTTGAATGCAGACTGTGCAGTTCCCAAGTGACTGATTATAATTTCACCATTACCTGCATATTGTGCGGAGAAAGTATCACTATAATTAAATGAAATATTATATACTGGTCTCAGAGGCTGATTTACTGTTTCCTGAATTAAGATTGCCTTACCACATGCAATGCTAATATCTGTATCTAACTTTGAATATCTCCAAATATCTGTTGGGTCTTCTGAATCCATTATAAAATTACATTTCCAGTTTGGGTCAATTGTTCGGAAGTCGGTTATGGCACCTTGTGTAGTTCCACTATCTGAATCCGTATCAGAGTCTTCATCATCATTTGATTCCCCGCCAACTTCAATTTCTTTTTCAAATGTTTTTAATGGTTCAACACTTTCAGGAATTGCAGATTTTTCCACTTCTGAACAGTCCATGTCAGTTGCGTCTTCTAAATCTGCACAATCATAAACTAAAACTGAATAAGTGTATATTCCATTAGTGCCTAATGTTTCTTCATCGCAAATTGCATCTTCTTCCGTAAAATCACAATTAACTAATGATGAATTATGAGTGCCTATATCTTTCACTGTTTTTGTTCTGCACTTTGCTTCAAATCCTGCTTTTTCACAAACACTAACAATGTATCCTTTGATAGTGTCCCCAATATTTTCTACAGTATATTCAATATCAAATTCATCGCCTTCATTATAAGGTCCGCTTGGAGTACTTGCATCAATAAAAATATTAGGCACTGGTTCTACATCAGGAATTACTTCATCAGGTTCTGTATCTGTTGTGTCCTGAGTGTTATCAGGCACATCTAAACCATTATTATCATCTGTGCTTTCATTTGCAGGCAGGTTGTTGTTTGCACACCCCAAAATTAACAAAGAAATTATCAAAAGTAAAAATATTTTTCTCATGCATAGAATACGCTTTATCTGCTTTTAAATTTAAGTATAGCACTTTGAATGTTCACAGGAAATTAGTCCTCCTGAGGAGATTAAACTAGCACTAGTGAAATTAAATAATTCTATTTTTTATTAAACTAAGTTACTTTATGTTTATGGAAGTCCATTCAACATCTTTTTTGTATACATCCCTGGCAAAGTGATGGTAGGAATCACTTTCTACTTCAATCAAAGGGAAAATATTGATGGTATCGCCTTTTTTCAATCCCAGGTCTGCAAGTTTATACTTTGATGCCACATAAGTATATCCTAATCCTCCTGCAATCAGAGTTCCGCCATCATTGAACGAGCCGAGCTCCTCTTCTCCTGCAGGATCATAAAAAGCATATTGGATTAATGAATACATCTTGCCATTTGCTTCTGGAGGGGAACCAAACCAAAAATCCAATGCAAGGTCAGCACCAGTATACCCATTCTTAATTCCTGTGCTTGGATTTTGATCCTTATCTATAAGCGTAAAATATGTAAATATCCTTATTGTGTCTTCACCATATTTGTATGGCAATGCAGGTATTTGTCCTGCTACTTCATATTTAACATAAAGATAAGCGTCATCATTCTTTACATATATTTTCAGAATGTCTGATGGCGGATAGTTTATTATTTCCGGTGGTGAACCGCTTCCTTTCCAGAAATCAGCTTCCGGATCCTCAAAAACATAAGCGTCTGACCAGTCAATGTCTCCTTCAACACCAAGCTCTCCGCTGACATCACCAACCACTTCCTTAAGCATAGCCCATGGGCATTCAGCATAGATGATTAAGGTTTTGCCTGTAGCTATAGGAATTGTTTCAGCCGGCTGCACATCTATATATATTCCTGTATTTTCTTTTTTAAAAACGAGATACCCTATTTCAACATCCGGATTTTCTGGGGGATTAAAAACATCTTTTGAAACTAAGGTATAAGGCAGATCAGAATAATACCAATCAATAACCTCAGTGATGCTGGCATCTGTAAAATAAGTTTTGCTCTGGCATTCAAGAATATCAAAATCTCTTACAAATTCCTTTTTGTATTGGTCTAACATATCGAATTCGTTCAATTGTATTAACGCAGATTTTTGAATATCCTCGTCCTGGGTTTCATCTTCAGAAATCCCATCCCCACTTGGAGTATCCTGCAAATCATCAGATTTAATTTTTTCATCCCCAATGTTATTTGTATTTTCATTTGCCCCATTATCCAAATTATCCGCATCATTCATGAAATTATCCGTATCATCTGCGCTTCCATTCCCAGGAAGATTATTTTCAACACATCCAAAAATCAATAAAGAAATTATCAAAAGTAAAAATATTTTTCTCATGCATAGAATACGCTTTATCTGCTTTTAAATTTAAGCGTGGAAGTCTTTTTCTTTTTATGTTCATTAATTTCTGCCTGTGCTTTTTTAAGTGCATTAATTTCCGGTCTGGTTAGTTTCACTTCTGGGAAGTCAGGATAAATATATCTGCCACGCTCTTTCTCAAGCTTTAAAAGTTCCCAAACAATCCGCCGCTGAATTGGGTCACGGGTTGTTTTAGCGATATATTTTCGGAGAAGCAGGCGTTCCTCTGGATGGATAAAACGAAGTTTTGTTCTGACTGCAGGAGAATTAAGCCCCCCGAATTCCTCAGCGAGAATTATCGCATGATAAGCATTGCGGAATATTTGAAATGTTTCATCTTTGGTTCCGCATTCCGGAAATTGTTTTCTTGCTTCAGTATTAGCTCTTCGCCTTCTTGCACTAAATTTTGAGATGTACTTTGGTCTTTTCGCAGGCATTTTATTACTCACTCAGTAGAAAAATAGTGGTTCTTCTTTTATTTAATTCTTTTCATTCTACAGGAAATCCCACACCCACGAACCCTAATTACTATTTCGCTAATCCGTACCGCTTCATAAATCAGAAAATTGTACAGGGCAGGATTCCGCCGTCACGTCCGGCGAGTACGGGTGCCACGCTATTTCAGCTCTGATGAAATGCGCCCATTTCTGCTAAGCAGAAATCGGGTACGCTTTTTGCTATGACACAGTTTCCGAAAAATATTACTGCGCTGTTGCACAAAGCAACAGTGCACATATCTCGGTACAGCCGGACGAAACCGGCTATGCACGGGGCAGGATTCGAACCTACGGAGGCACTAAGCCAACAGATCTCTCAAATTCAATAAAGATAAAGCTTTAGTTTTGATGAAACTTTTCTGAAAAGTTTCTTTTGCTAAAACTTTTTCTAAAAGTTTTTTTGAGTCTGTCCCGTTTAACCACTTCGGTACCCGTGCGCCGAGCGCCCGGCGAGTGCGTGTGCACCTTCGGTAGCACTTGCTCACGTCGTTCGCATTATGCCAATAATGGCTATAATTAGAAGTGAGGCAAAAGAATAAAAAACCAGAACTTATTTAAATGATTTATACCATCTTTCGTATTCTTTGTGGTTTTTGAAGCAGTGCATTACATAAATAGTTTTTTCCTCAAAATAGTAAACAATTCTAGCCTGTTTTGTAACATTTTCGGTGAAATACTGCAAACCATGTTTCAGGTGTCTGCTTGTTTCATTTGAAGCAATTTTTTCAATATGTTTTCCGAACTGCTTGTTTAGGGGGTTAACTATTTTTTCAAGCTCTTTTTCAGCGGTTTCAAGAATCTTTACTTCCATTTTACCACTTGAACTTTTTTTTCATTGCATCAAAAGATTTTGTTTTAATGTTACCTGCTTTTACTTCACTCATTTCTATTTTAATTGCCTTGGCAACAAGTTCTTTTTCCTCTTCTTCCAGTATTCTATCATAAGCAAGCAGGGCTTGTCTTATAACTTCTGTTTGATTGCCTGCATAACCCTTGTCTATAGCTTTGTTTACAATTGCTTCATAAGGGATTCCAAGATTTACATTCATGTTATCACCTGCATATTAAATGTACATTAAACTATATAAAGATTATGCATTGAGCATAATACTTAATAAGCATTGATTTATGCGTTTATTGCTTTGCAGTGATAACTACTTCTTCAAAATCTTAATCAGATGTTCAGCAACAGCAGTTTTCAAATCCATTGGGTGTAATTCGCCTGCTCTGAAGGAACGTTCAATTTCTTCCTGTGATGTGAAAATTAATTTTCCGCCGTATTTTTTTGGTCGCGGGATTATCAGTTCTTTAGTTCTTGGCATCACAACATAGCGGGCAATTTCCAAAATTGGATTTCCGTCTAATTCTTTTTCTTTGCAGTATGCTTTTTTGATTTTATCTTTAATTGAAGCAGCATCATCCTCAGTTGAAATCATTGAATTGGGAATTGAAGAAGACATTTTATCTCCCGGACCCAATAATGAATTAATTAAAGGAGTGTAAACATAAGGAAGTTTTTTGTAACCAATTCGTGAAATGTGTTCTCTCGCAAGCATGTAAATTTTTCTCTGCTCAATTCCTGCTTCAACTGCATCTACTTTAAGATGTTTAATATCTGCAATCTGCATTAAAGGATAAATCATCTGAGACGCTTTTGCATTTTCAGATTCCCGTGCAACAGTCTGCATTGAACGTAGTGCTCTCGAAACTGAAATTTCCTCAGCTAATTCAAAAACATCTGTGATATATTCTTCTTTCATCTGAAAAGAACTGCCTAAAATATATTCTGCATTTTTCAGACCTAATCTCTTGAATGCTTTTTCCCATTCTTTTGCTGCGTTTCTTATAAAATCCCAGTCGCCTTTTCTATTTAACCATGCGTGCCAGTCAGCCATTAGAATTTTTACTTTAAAGCCTGCATTTTCAAAATCAATTAATTTGGAAATAGTAACCATGTGCCCCAAATGCACAGGTCCTGAAGGCTCATAACCGCAGTAAACAACAGGTTTTTCCACAGTTCGGACTAATGTTTCAAGTTCTCGTTCTGTAACTACTTCAGCTGTGTTTCTTTTAATGAGCGCTAGTTTTTCTTTTGGGTCTGTAATCATAGTATAATTAAAGAAGCTATAAGTATATAAAAAAGTGTTCTTTTACAGGTATTAAAGTGAGATAAACATGTCCAAAAAACGAGTTTTAGCATTTGGTTCTTTTGATTTGGTTCATAAAGGGCATGAACACTACTTAAGAGAAGCTAAAAAACTTGGAACTGACTTAGTTATTGTTATTGCAAGAGATGAAACTATTGAAACAATTAAAGGCAAACCCCCACGTCATAATGAAGAGCAGAGAAAAAAAGATGTTGAAGCTTTGGGTATTGCAGATTCTGTTGTGTTAGGGAATTCACTAAAGAATTCAAACAAATTCAAAATTGTTGAGGATTACAGACCTGATGTTATTGCACTTGGTTATGACCAGAAAGAAAATGCCGAAACAATTAAACAGAGAGCAAATCTTCTTGGCTGGAAATTAGATGTTGTGAGGATTAATTCTTTCGAACCTGAGAACTATAAAAGCAGTTTGTTGAAAAAGAAGTGAATCAGAAAAATATCACTTATTTTATTTCAAAATAGAATCTTCTCTTCCTGGTCCGAGGGAAATGAATTTTATTGGCACATTTAATTCTTTTTCAATGTATGAAATATAATCCCTTGCTTCTTTTGGGATTTCTTCAAGTGACTTTTTGTCAGAAAGTTTTCCAAAGCCTTTGACTGTTTTGTAAACTGGTTTGCAGTCTTTAAGCAGGTTTACGTTTGCAGGGAATTCAGTTAGTTTTTTTCCATTGCATTCGTAGTGAGTGCACACCTGCAATTCATCCATGTTTTCCAAAACATCAATTTTTGTAAGTGCAATTTCTGTGAGACCATTGAGTCTTACCGCAGTACGCAACAAAACCAAATCCAACCAGCCAACTCTTCTTGGCCTCCCCGTTGTTGTACCATATTCATTTCCGCGTTTGCGGATTGATTCTGCTAACGTGCCTTCTAATTCTGTTGTGAATGGACCTGAACCAACTCTTGTTGTGTAAGCTTTACAATCCCAATAACTCTTTCAATTTTCTGAATGCCCACACCTGCACCAACAAATAAATTTCCTGCAATAGGGTGTGAAGAAGTTACGTAAGGATAAGTTCCAAAATCTAAATCTAAAAATGTTCCCTGAGCGCCCTCAAAGAGAACTGTTTTATTTGATTTCAGTGCATTGGAAACTTCAAGGGACACATCTAATTCATATTTCTTTAGTGCATCTGCAATTACAGAATATTCTTCAAAATATTCTTCGAAACTTTTTTTCATTTTTATGGAATATAATTTTTCTAAAACCTTTGTCTTATTTTCAAATTCAATTTTGAATTTTTCATGGAAAATTTCTTTATTTGTAAAATCCCCGAAAGTAATTCCCTGTCTTGTTGCACGATCAGCATAACAGGGACCAATACCGCGTTTGGTTGTGCCAATGCAATTCTCGCCTCTACTTTCTTCACGTGCACCATCTAAATAGTGATGATAAGGAAGAATTATGTGAACACGCGGGTCAATTCCTAAATCAATTTTTCCGCCCTTAAATTGGGAAATTTCAGAAAGGAGCACCTTTGGATCAAGCACTACTCCTGCGCCAATAAGACACTTTTTACCTCTTACAACACCAGAAGGAAGCAAATGAAGCTTGTATTCCTTGCCTTTAACCACTACTGTATGACCTGCGTTGTTTCCGCCCTGATGGCGAACCACTAAATCAACCATTTCAGCAAGAAAATCAGTTACTTTTCCTTTTCCTTCGTCCCCATACTGGGCACCAACAACAACAAGTGACGGCATTACAAAACCTCAAAATCTCCTATTTTAACCCCAATAACACTTTAGGTAAAGTATTTATAAATCTATATATACAAGTATAAGTAAAAGGCGTTTTAAATGCGCGGTGAAACAAAACTCGGACTAACATTTGATGATGTACTCCTTATTCCGATGGCTTCTTCTGTTCATCCCCACGATGTGGATTTGAAAACCAAGCTTACTAAAAAAATTGACATGAATATACCCTTAGTAAGTGCGGCAATGGATACTGTTACTGAATACAAAACTGCAATTGTTATGGCACAGCAGGGCGGTATTGGAATTATTCACAGAAACATGAGTCCGGAAGAACAGGCAGAACAAGTTAGCAAAGTTAAACGAAGTGAAATATGGGTAATAACTAATCCTGTAACTGTTTCACCTGAAGACACACTTGCAAAAATATTTGAACTTAAAAAATTACATAATTTTTCATCATTTCCCGTAGTTTCAAAAGGAAAATTAGTCGGGATTGTTACAAACAGAGATTTAAGATTTGAAACTAACTTCAAAAAGAAAGTAAATGAAGTTATGAGCAAAGATTTGATTACTGTTAATAAAGAAGTTAAGATGGAAAAAGCAAAACAGATTATGCATGAACACAGAATTGAGAAACTGCCAATTGTGAATTCAAAAAATGAATTAAAAGGATTGATTACAACTGCAGATATTAAGAAAAGCGCAGAAAATCCAAATGCATTGAAAGATGCAAAAGGCAGATTAAAAGTTGGTGCTGCAATCGGACCAGGTGATTTTGACAGAGTTAAAAAACTAATTGAACAGGATACTGATGTTTTTGTTATTGATACTGCACACGGACATGCAAAGTCAGTTGTGCAGGGTGTAAGAAAGTTAAAAAATAATTTTAATATTCAGGTTATTGCAGGAAATGCTGCAACAGCAGAAGCAGTACATGATTTAATTTCCGCTGGTGCAGATGCAGTAAAAGTCGGTGTTGGTCCGGGTGCAATCTGTACAACAAGAGTTATTACTGGTGCAGGCATGCCTCAGTTTACTGCAATTCAGGATTGTGCAAAAGCAGCTGAAAAATCTAAAGTGCCAATAATTGCAGACGGGGGTTTAAGATACTCCGGTGATATTGCAAAAGCAATTGGCGCAGGCGCAAGTTCAGTAATGATTGGTTCTATTTTTGCAGGTACGGATGAAACTCCGGGAAGAACTGTTTATCTGAACAATAGAAAATTCAAACAATACAGGGGCATGGGTTCAATCAGTGCAATGACAAAAGATGAAGGTGCAAGAGACAGATACTTCCAAAAAGAAACAATGGACGTAAAAAAATTAGTTCCAGAAGGAATTGAAGGAATTGTGCCCTACAAAGGCTCATTAAAAGAAATGATTTACCAGCTTCTGGGAGGCGTGCAGGCAGGAATGGGCATGGTTGGTGCGCATAACATCTCAGAAATGCAAAAGAAAGCAAAGTTTGTAAGAGTCACAAACGCAGGGCTCAAAGAGGGGCATCCTCATGATATTAACATCACAGAAGAAGCACCTAATTATCCTTAAACTAACAGAATCTTTTTATAGTTGTATAATCATACTTTTTCTATGTCCCTAACACTTTTAGCTGCAATGAAAAGATGCAAAACGCCTGAGGAGTTTATTGAAAGATTTGTGCTAAAAACTTCAAGCAGAAAAGGCACTAAAGGAGAAACAAGCCTTCAGCTTCTCGGATTAGTGAAAAATGCAAAATTTGAGAAAGGATATTTCACTGACATAGCTTTCACAAACAAAGCAAAGCCAAATCAGATTTGCAATCTTCAGATTACCCAAACTGTATTAACCGACCCCGAAAAAATTAGAGTACGGGGAACTGCGGTCAAGCAACCTTATGTTAAGATTTTTAATAACCAATTTTTCAGAATAAGTAATCAAGACTGGAAAAGAGCAGAAAGAATAGTTGGTGTTGCTAAAACAAAACATCCACACGAAGGAGGCAGTATTTCTCGCGATTTGCTAATTCCCAAAAGTGCAATTGCTCACTGGAATGTTAAGGAAAGAACAACAAAAACAGGCAGAAAACAAGCAGTAGTTGAATTAAATGAGAATGTGTATTCAAAATTAAACAATCTAGACCAAGCGCACAGTAATATGGGAAACTATTTTTTAATGCTTAAATTTGTTGGTGGCAAAATTACTGAAGAGAAACTTTCTGTTGAAGTCGGGCTTCATAAAAAAAGACACAAAAGAGCAGAAGGTTTCCAAAAACTCCCCCTGTTAGATCAAGTTCAAATTCTTACTGCGAGACATCATCAACTTTTCATAAAACTTTCAACTGTTAAAAATGAAGCAGAAGCCACGACATTAATACAACAACACTTTAAAGTTCCTGAAGCAGTGGCTTTGATGTATGCTGGAATGTTAATGCGGATATTTAGTACCGAAGGAGGCAGGCATAGCGCTTTAGAGCTGAATGAAACACTTAAAAAATCTAAAACTGAAAGGGAAAAGTCAAGAGAAAGATTTCCTGCAGAGCCAGTCACAATGAGCACAGCAAGAGCAAGAGAAATTGTTGCAGGATTAACAAGTCCAACAGACCCTCGTGAAAGTGAAGAAGCAAAAAGAATTGTAGAGGGCAAAGAAAAACCACATTTTCCAAAAAGAAAACCAAGAATACCAAGGGGTTAGTTACTCATTTTTGTTACGCATAAACTTTTTAAGTATTCACAGATGCTAATTCATTTATGTTTATTAAAGTAGAAGAGGCAATTGAAGAATTGCAAAAGGGAAATTTTCTCATTATAGTGGATGATGAAGAAAGAGAAAACGAAGGTGACCTTGTAATTGCGGGGGAAAAAGCAACTCCCGAAAAAATTAATTTTATGATTCAGAATGCGCATGGTTTAATGTGCCTTCCAATAAGCAAAAAAATTGCAGAACAATTTAATCTGAATTTGATGACACAACCCAAAGATAAATTTCAGACGGGTTTTACTGTTTCTGTTGACGCAGGAAAAGGAATCACAACAGGAGTTTCTGCAAAAGACAGAATTGAAACAATCAAAATTCTTATTTCTGAAAAAACAAATGAAAATGATTTAGTAAAACCAGGGCATTTGTTTCCCCTGCTTGCAAAGGAAAATGGAGTTCTGGAGCGTGCAGGACATACTGAATCAACAGTTGATTTGCTGAAAATTGCAGAAATGAAACAAGTGGGGGTAATTGCAGAAATAATGAACAAAGACGGAACAATGGCAAGGCTTCCGGATTTGAAGAAATTTGCAGATGAACACAAAATAAAAATTCTCACAATAAAAGATTTGATTCAATATCGCAGCAAAACCGAAAGTTCAGTAAAAGAAATTGTGTGCGTGAATCTCCCGACAGAACACGGAACTTTCAAAGCAATTGGTTTTACTGATAATTCAAAAAAAGAATATGTTGCATTAGTGAAAGGAAATGTAAAAGGGAAAGAAAATGTTTTAGTGCGGGTTCATTCAGGATGTTTAACAGGAGATGTGTTTCATTCAAAAAGATGTGACTGCGGTTCGCAACTGAAAGAAGCAATGGAAATGATTGAAAAAGAAGGGCAGGGAGTTCTCCTTTATATTCAGCAACACGAAGGACGCGGTATTGGATTAATGAACAAACTTAAAACATACAAACTTCAGGAAGAAGGCAAAGATACTGTTGAAGCAAACAACGAACTTGGTTTTGAAGATGATTTAAGAGAATACGGAACAGGTGCGCAAATACTTTCAAAACTGGGATTAAGCACAATAAGACTTTTAACAAACAACCCGCAAAAAATAGTGGGTCTGGAAGGCCATGGATTGAAAATCACTAAAAGAATCCCATTGAAAATCAAATGTAATGAACATAATTGTAATTATCTTGAAACCAAAATACAAAAAATGGGTCACTTTTGATAATTGTGACTCTAAACGATATATCTAACATTAAACATTTGAAAATGACAATCCATTAGCTTTTTATATCACTAATTGCTAATATATTGCATGAATCTGAATATCTTCAAACCAAGTGATGTAATCCAAGACAATATTGACAGGCCAAATATGGGAATGGCTTTGTTCCTGGTTTTAGTTCCGAGTTTGATGTGGATTTTATTTAATTTTTATTATGGATTTATGATTGATTTTCTTGCATTAGGTTATGCAGTGCTTAAGGGTTATGTGCTTTTAGTTATTACAACACTTCTTTTTTATCTTACTGGCTATCTTTTCAGGGGCAGAGAACTGAAAGGCAAACTCGGGGGAGTGATGACTGCAGTTTCAGTATTGTGGGTTTTTATAGCACTTCTTTCAATTCTGGGATTTGCGTTGATTATGCTGGTTCCTGCAGACACAGTAACTAGTTTGAAAGTACTTGATCAGTATGGTGCATCTTACGAACAAGTGATGGGAAGCACTACATTAACAAATCTGGAAATAAGTGACGCAATGGTAACTGGGTTCATAATGATTTTCCTAGTTGGATTTGCAGTTATTCTCTGGTATTTTTACTATGCTTACAAACTAATCAAAGTGCTGACTAAAAAACCAATACTTCTAAGTTTTGTAATGACCCTGATTTTGCTGTTTTTAGTGGGTTTAGTGCCCTTACCTTAATGTTTATAAAGATTAAGGTTTCAAAATTATTTCATAATAAACTCACACAGGGGTGGAGATATTTTGATTAGAAAAGTCAGATGCCCAGATTGTAGAGAACGATTTGAAGTCGATTATAACGAATATGATGAGGGGGACGTTATGAACTGCCCTGAATGTAACCTTGAATTAAATGTAGTTTACGTCGGTGACAAACCTAAATTAAAATCATCAAAAGACCTTTATTTTGAAAATGATGATGAATTTGATGAAGATCATGACGAATAACGATGGGACATATACTAAGCTTTTTAAACATCATGCCCTAATTGTTTATTGATTAATATGGGTGAGCTTTCACTGAGAGCGCTTTTAATTGGTGCTATTCTTTCTGTTATAGTTGCGATGTACTCTGCTTTTGCAGGACTTAAAATTGGCGGAGTATACTGGCCAATAACAACTGTTTCTGTGATGGCATTAGGAATTTTTACATTATTAAAAAACAGCAATAAAAATGAAATTAATATTGCACAAACCGCGGCAAGTGCAGGCGGTCTTTTAGCTGCAGGAATTATTTTTACTGTTCCTGCAATCTGGCTTCTTGGTTTTGAGGTTTCAGTTATTGATATTACTTTAATTGCATTAATTGGAGGAGTAACAGGAATTATTTTCAGTATTCCGTTAAGAAAAGAAATGATTGAAAATGAAAAACTTCCTTACGCAGATGGTGCCGCAGCTGCAGCAATAATTGAAGCAGGGGACGCAGGCGGGAAAAAAGCAAAACTGATGCTTTCAATGTTTGGTGTTGGTGTATTATTTTCTGCAGCAAGAGATTATTTCAAATTGTTTCCCAGTTATTTCAATCTTGAAACACTAAAATTAGATTTAGCAAATCTTTATTCATGGGGTATGAGTATTTCATTAATTGCATTGTCAGGCGGTTTCCTTATTGGTCCGCTTTTTACAGGTGTCTGGTTTTTGGGTGCACTGCTTTCATATTTTTTGATTATACCTTATCTTGTTTCAGCAGGATTTTTTGCAACAAAATTTGTTGCTGCAGCACAATTTACTAAACCTTTGGGAATTGGTGTCGTGATTGGTGCAAGCCTTGCATACTTTTTACTGAGAGGACTGCCTAAATTGAAGAATCTTTTCAGTACATGGAAAGATTCATTTTCAAAATATAATAAATGGACAGGAATTCTTCTGATTGTTTTAGTTGCAAGTTTTACAATAATAACTGAAATGCGAATTGACCTTTCAATTCTTGCAATTGTTGGTGCATTCATAATGGCATATATTGGTGCACGAGTCACTGGTGAAATGAATGTTGACCCAATGGAAATTTTCGCAATGATTGTTTTGATAGTTGCAAAACTTCTGTTTGGATTTAATGCAATTTTCTTTGTTTTCCTGGCAGCTGTTGTTTGTATTGCTGCAGGTGTTGCTGGGGACATGATGCAGGATTTGAAAACAGGATATATTCTCGGAACTAAACCTGAAAATCAGACAATTGCACAGATTGTGGGGGTTGTGACAGGTGCATTAGTAATTGGATTTGTGATGATTTCATTACAGCAGGCATATGGTTTTGGCGGTGTAGATTTGCCAGCGCCTCAGGCAGTAGCACTTGCGGAAATTGTTAAAGCACCCGGACTTTCGGAAATTCTTCTCGCAGGAATTTTAATTGGTGCATTAATTGCAGTTATTTTAATGTTTCTGAATTTGTCTCCAATTGCAACAGTTGCATTTGGTATTGGGTTGTATGTTCCAATTGAACTTTCATTCCCGTTGTTTGTTGGTGGACTAATTAGGCTTTGGGCAGATAAAGCAAATTTCGTAGAGAAAGGAAGACTTATTGCCGCAGGTTTAATTGCAGGTGAAGGTTTCACTGGTGTTGTTATTGCACTTCTGGGACTTGCAATGGGATTTCTATGATTCTGGGAATTGATGCGGGTGCATCTTTTACAGATGTTGTGATTTTTAATGGGGAAAAAGTGAAGAATAAAAAGATTATGTATAAGTTTTCCATTGAATCTGAAAAGCTTAAGCAAAAAAATAAAATTAATATTAAAAAATTTGAAACTTTTCTGAAAAAAAACCTTTCAAAAAATAAAATTTATGTTTCTAAAATTTCTGAAATTAAAATCACTGGCAGTTCCTTTAAACCAAAAACAATTCTCGGAATTAAAGCACAGCACAGAAATGAAATTACTTCAATTGCAGAAGGTGCAAAATTTATTTCAGGTAAAAACAATTTTATTGTTGCAAATATCGGAACTGGTACGCCATTCATCAGAATTCATGGTAAAAAAGCTGTGCATCTTGGCGGTACAGGACTTGGCGGGGGCACGATTGAGGGTATTTCAAAATTGGTTTTGAAATGTCACGTTTCAGAAACTGAAAAACTTGCAATGAAAGGAAAAAATTCACTGGATTTGACTGTTGGGGATATTGTTAAAGGACATGTAGGAATAATTCCAAAAGATGCAACTGCTTCAAACTTTGGAAAAATTAAGGGCACAAAATTTTCAAAAAACGATTTCGCATTTTCATTAATAAATTCAGTTGCGGAATCAATCGGAGTAATGACATACCTTGCAGCAAAATCCGAAAACACAAAAACAATAATCTTCACAGGCAGAGTTGCAAACAACAAATTAGTGAGAAAACGAATTTCTGTTGCATTAAAAATCTTTAATCTAAAACCTATTTTCCCAAAGAATGCAGAGTATTGTACTGCGATTGGCGCTGCGCTTAAATAAGATTTTCTTGCACATACTCAAATGCATTTCTAAAAATCTGCATTCCCGCACCTTCTTCTTTTTCGGGTTTTTTTCGAAAGTAGCGGGGGTCATTTAAATATGAAATATTTCTTTCGGGGTGGGGCATTAATCCAAATACTCGCCCTGTTGGATCGCAAAGCCCTGCAATGTCATCAATTGAACCATTTGGGTTGTTAGCGTATTTGAAAACTATCTGATCGTCATCATACATTTTTTTCAAAAATTCGTCTGCACCTGGGTCAAACTTTCCTTCCCCATGCGCAATTGGAACATATAATTCAGAAATTCCTTTAGTGAAAATGCATTTTCCTTTGTTTACATTTTTCAAATTGACCCATTCACATTGAAAGTGTCCGGAATCATTAAATGTAATTGTGGCAGTTTGTTTTGTGTATTCATTATTAAGTGCAGGAAGCATGCCTGATTTTACTAATGCTTGAAAACCATTGCAGACCCCAAGAATTAATTTTCCATCTTTTACAAAATCAGGAAATTCATTTTCTAAGCGAAATCTGATTTTATTTGCAAGTATTTTTGCAGAACCTAAATAATCTCCGTCAGCAAAACCGCCGGGAATCATTGCTAAGTGATAATTCTCAAGTGAAATTTCCTTGCGTATTAGTTTGTTTATGTGAACACGCTCTGCTTCAAAACCAGCTAATTCAAGTGCTGATTTTGATTCATGATCGCAGTTTGTTCCTGCAGTTCTCAAAACAATTGCTTTTGGTTTCATAATTTTCAGCCTCAGTTTTCACCAATTTAGAGTTTCCTTCCATGCTTTTTTCAGCCATTTAAGTTCTTCATTAAGAATATCTTTTCCGTCAAATCCTTTTACAATCATTTTTTTGGAGTTTGTTACACGCCCGATTTTAGCAAATACATTCCCTGAAAGTAATTTTTCAAATTCTTTTTCGTTTTCCTGCTTAACTTCCGCAATAAAACGTGAATTTGATTCTGAAAATAAAATATAATCTTCTCTGTCAATTGTTCCGTTGATGGGAATTTTATTTATTTTAACTTCACATCCCAAATCAGATGCAAATGCCATTTCTGCTAATGCAACTGCAAGCCCACCTTCAGAACAATCATGCATTGATTCAATTAATTCAGAATCAGATGCTTTTGAAATTGCATTGTATAATTTCTTTGCTTTTTCAGCATTTAATTTTGGAACGGATTTTCCAATTGTCTTATTTAGAGCAAAGTAATGTGACGCTCCGAGTTCTTCAGAAGTTTCACCTAAAACATAAATTAAATTCCCTTCTGTTTTCAAATCCATTGTGATTCTTTTTCTCACATCTTTCATTACTGAAACAGCACTTATTAGTAATGTTGAAGGAATTGAAATTGTTTTATTTCCTAGAATGAATTCATTATAGAATGAATCTTTACCTGAAATAAAAGGAGTTTCATAAACTATCGCAACATCATAACAGGCTTTTGCAGTTCTCACTAATTCAGCTAATTTTTGTTCATTATTAGGGTTGCCCCAGCAGAAATTATCAAGGATTGCAATTTGTTCTAAACTTCCTCCGACTGCAATTATGTTTCTTATTGCTTCATCAATTACTGATGCCGCCATCCAGTAAGTGTCAATATCTGAAAACTTTGAATTAATTCCATTTGAAAGAATAATTCCTCTGTAGGAATCAAATAATGGTTTTATTATTGCAGCATCACCTGGGGAATCATTTTTCACACCAACTAATGGTTTCAGAACTGAACTTGCCTGCACTTCGTGATCATACTGGCGAATTGTTGTTTCTTTTGAAGCAATATTTGGCATTGCAAGAATTTCTTTCAATGTGTTGCCCAGGTCTTTTGGTTTTTTGAGAACAGGTTCTTTGTGTTTTACAGGTGTGAATTTTGCAGTCATTTTTTTTGAAGGTAAACCATTATGCAAAAATTCCATATCCAAATCAATTGCTGTTTCTTTGTTGAACGTGACAACTAATTTTTTGTGATCCGCATAATGTCCTAAAACAGTTGCTTCAACATCTTCATCTTCGCAGAGTTTGAAAAGCTCATCTTTATTAGGTTCGGGAACAGAAAGAATCATTCTTTCCTGTGCTTCGGAAACCCAGATTTCCCATGGCATTAAACCTTTGTATTTCAAAGGTGCATTTTCAAGCTGTACTACTGCACCAGTTTCTTCACCCATTTCACCAACTGCTGAAGAGAAGCCACCTGCACCGCAATCAGTAATGCATTCGTAAAGTTTCTCGTCACGCGCTTCAAGTAAAACATCTGTGAATTTTTTTTCTTCAATCGCATTTCCAATCTGCACAGCTGAAACTTCTGAAGCTTCATCAAGTTCAACTGATGAGAAAGTTGCACCGTGAATTCCGTCACGTCCTGTTCTGCCACCGATTGCAACAATTAAACTGCCGGGAGTTACACTTTTTTCATGCATTCCCTTTGGCATTATTCCAAGCGTACCGCAATACACTAATGGATTTCCTAAATATCGTTCATCAAAAATAATTGCACCATTAACAGTGGGAATTCCCATTCTGTTTCCATAGTCACGCACACCCGAACGTACTCCCTTGATGATTCTTTTAGGGTGGAGAATTCCTTCAGGCACTTTTTCTGCAGGTGTGTTGTACAGACCAAAACAGAAAATATCTGTGTTTGCAATTGGTTTTGCACCTAGACCGCAGCCCAATACATCTCTTATCACTCCGCCAATTCCTGTATTTGCACCACCGTAAGGTTCTAATGCCGAAGGGTGATTATGCGTTTCAACTTTAAATGCAATGTCGTGTTTATCGTCAAATGAAATTATTCCTGCATTATCTTTGAAAACTGACACTAACCAATTTTTGTTTTCTGAGATTTCATCTGTTGCTGCTTTAATATATGTTTTAAATAAGCTGTTGATTACTTCAGTATTTCCGTTTTCATCTGTGTAGGTAATTTCTGCATTGAATACTTTGTGTTTGCAGTGTTCACTCCAAGTCTGTGCAAGTGTTTCTAATTCTGCATCAGTTGGTTCTCGTCCAAGTTTTAAAAAATGATTCTGAATTATTTTCATTTCTTCCAAAGTGAGTGAAAGAATCATTTCTTTGCTTATTATTTTAAGCTCAGAGTCACTTTTGGTTGTGATTTTTATTGGTTTTATTTTTGCACTCATTTTTTTTTCACATTTTTGGTTTCATTTTTTTATTTTTTCACTTTTGCATTTCCTTTTTTGTAAGAATACTTTTCAATAACACTATTTGCGAGTAAATCTTCGCAGATTCTTTTAATTTTGTCTTCTGAAAGTTTTCCTTTTAATAAATATTTTCGCGAGTATTTTACAAATTCATCTTCGCGCATTTTTCCAATTAACAAATCTTCAATCCCGTGCTTTGCTGCAAGCCCCACATTGTCAGTAACGTCAGGATTTAACTCAACAGTAATTTCCCAGTCAAAATTAGTTTTCAAAGGACTATTAACAGAATAATCCTGAATTACAGGGTCTGAAAGTAACTGAGAGGCAATTTTCTTTGCTTCGTTTTCAGTAATTTCTGCATTTATTGTATAAACATGCACAAAAGAAACAGACTCTACTGAAAGCCCTAAATCATCTTTAATATCTGCTTTCACAGACAGGCCTAAAGCATCTCTTTTATCAGGCCTATAGCAAACTTCAACACTCCAGATTTCAAACACCTTCTGTATACAATAGAAAAATATGGAAATGCTTTTATTTGAAACTTAGAATTAGTGAAATTAAGCATCTGCTTGGCGCATATCTTTATATTATAAATGCGCATTAAAATAAGTATAAGTTCATTAGTGGTGAGTAATGAGCAGTGAAATGAAAAGCGAATGCGGGATTGCGGCAGTTTATTTGCCAAAAGGCGTAGATAAATCTCTGACAGGAGGTTCTGTTTTTTTTCTTTATAAAATGCTTCTTCAGATGCAGAATAGAGGGCAATTAAGTGCAGGTATGTCAACCTATAATAAAGACCGCGCTCTGATGCTTAATACTTACAAAAAATTGGGTTCTGTAAACGAAGTTTTTCATTATAGGGTAAAGCCAAAAATGGAAGGATTGTTCAAAAAATTTGAAGGCGACAGAGGAATAGGGCATACAAGATATGCAACGTCTGGTTCTGACGGAGTAGAATGTACACAGCCATTTGAAAGAAAACACGGGAGACCATGGAAATGGTTTTCTCTTGCATTTAACGGAAATCTTGCTAATTTTTCTGATCTGAAAAAAGATCTTGAAAAGGGGAATTATCATCTTTCGTTAGGATTAGATACTGAAATTATAATGCACTATCTTTCAAAAGCATTTATAGGTTCAGATAAAAAAGATCTGAAAGATGTTTTCGCAGGACTCTCTGAGAAATTTGATGGTGCTTACAATATCGCATACATGAATGCAGAGGGTTCAATAGTGGCATTGCGTGATCCTATGGGGATAATGCCTTTGAGTTATATTAAAAACTCGGAGATTGTTGCTGCAGCATCTGAAAGTGTTGCGCTTCAAAATTATAGCGACAATGGAATTGTTGCAATGAAACCAGGTGAAATGTTACTTATTGAAAATGGAGATGTGTCAGTTGAAAGATATGCAAAAAATAAAAAAACAGCACATTGTATGTTTGAATGGGTTTACTTTTCCAGTGCAGCATCTATTCTTGACGGACGCGGAGTTTATGAAGCACGTTATGAATTAGGAAGAGAACTCGCAAGAAATGAACCGCTTGATGTTAATAGTGATGAATATATTGTTGTGTGTGTACCTGATTCTTCAAAACCCGCTGCTGATGGTTATGCACAGGAACTTGGTCTGAAATCAATGGAGGGGCTTATAAGAAACAGATATGTTGGAAGAACCTTTATTGAAAGCTCAGGAAGATATGATCTTGTAAGAGATAAATTCATGCTTAACAAAACAATTTTGCGCAATAAGAAAATCATTCTTGTTGATGACAGTATTGTGAGAGGCACATCAATAAAAGCAATTATTGAAAGATTAAAAAAGGACGGTAAGGCAAAGGAAGTTCACGTAAGAGTTTCCAGCCCGCCAATAAAGAGCCCATGTTTTTACGGAGTTGATATGTCAACAATGAATGAACTTATCGCATGTAATTATGCAGACAAAGAAAATTTGAAGGATACTGGTTTTGAGGATTTGCCTGAAAAAACAATTGAAAAAATAAGAAAAGCAATTGGCGTGGATTCTTTGAAATATCAAACAATCAAAGGATTAATTAAATCAATTGGGCTTCCTGAAAATGAACTTTGTCTTGCCTGCATAACAGGAAGATATCCAACTGAATGCGGAAAGAAATTAGCCCGTAAAGCACTTGAATGCTTAGGCAAAAAAGAAGAAAAAAGAACATATGAGTGATACCCCTTGAAAAAACAAGCAACTTACAAAGATGCAGGTGTTGATATTGACGCAGGAAATCTTGCAGTTGAAAAAATAAAGAAACATGTTAACTCTACTTTTACAAAAGATGTGTTATTGGGTGTTGGTTCATTCGGTGGTGCAATCAGTGCAGAAAAATTAATGAAATTTAAAGAACCTGTTTTGATTGCAAGTGTTGATGGTGTTGGCACTAAATTAAAAATTGCAGCAATGATGAACAAGTGGGATACTGTTGGAATTGATATTGTAAACCACTGTGCAAATGACATTCTTTGTCAGGGTGCAGAGCCATTTTATTTTCTTGATTATATTGCTTCATCAAAAATAAGTCCTGACCAGATTGAACAAATTGTAAAAGGTATGAGTAAAGCATGTAAGAAACTTGGAATTCCTCTTCTCGGAGGGGAAACCGCAGAAATGCCAGGTATTTATGAAAAAAACGAAACAGATATTGTAGGTGCAATCACAGGAATTGCGGATAAAAACAAAATGATTTCCGGTAAAAACATAAAAGAAAATGATGTTCTGATTGGAATTGCGTCCGATGGTTTGCACACTAATGGTTATTCACTTGCAAGAAAAATTTTCTTTAAAATGCAAAACAAAAATGTAAATGATTTCATTGATGAATTAGATTCAACAGTCGGTGAAGCATTATTGATTCCGCACAGAGAGTATGTTAACACAGTAATTTCACTGATGAATAAATTTGAAATCAAAGGAATTGCACACATCACAGGCGGGGGATTAATTGAAAATCCAAAAAGAGTTTTGCCTAAAGGACTTGGAATTGAAATTGAAAAGAACTCGTGGAATGTTCCTGCTATTTTCAAATACATGCAGAAAAAAGGAAATGTTCCCGAAGTGGATATGTACCGCGCTTTCAATATGGGAATTGGTTTGGTTTTGTTTGTTTCAAAAAAGGATACTAATGACATTATGAACAAGTTACAGAAACTTAATGAAAAAGCATTTGTGATTGGCAAAGTTGTGAAAGGTTCTTCAGTGACTTTAAAATGAAACAAAAACTACGCGAAAAAATTATGGCGTTAAGAGATGCTCATGCACACGAAGACATTACTTTCAAGAGTCACGAGATAAAAAAAAGACTATTTAATTTGTCAGAATTTAAAAAAGCAAAAAATGTAATGTTTTATGCTGCTATGAAAGGCGAAGTCAAAACTCGTGCGATGATTCAGGAAACACTTGCAATGGGTAAAAAAGTAATTGTTCCCATAACTGATTTTGAAAAACAAGAAATTTCAATATCTGAAATTAAATCATTTACTGAACTTGAAGAAAAAAAGTGCGGACTTTATGAACCAAAAAAAGAATTCTTCAGAGAATTTGATCCTAAGAAAGTTGATTTTATTATTGTGCCAGGACTTGCATTTGACTGTGAAGGGGACAGAATTGGTTATGGATTTGGATTTTATGATAAATTTCTTTTGAAAATTAAACCTACAATTCCAACTGTGGGACTTGCATTTGAATTTCAGATTGTTTATGAAATCCCCCGTGAAAAACATGATGTACCTATACACAAAATAGTAACTGAAAAACGAATTATTGACACAAAACAGGGAAAATGTGTGGTTTAATAAAATGAATTTTATTTTGTAGCAAGAATTAATATTTTTTCTATTCCGAAAACTCTTGTTTCAATTACGCGGTAATTCGGATTAATGTCTTGTATCATTTTAACAAGAGCGGTGGGGTGATCTTTCGAATGATATGCTGAAAGGGCAATTATTGGCTGCTGATTTTTTGAATCGTGTTATGTTTACAGCCATAGTATAATAAGAAGTGTAAAAAATAAAAAAGCATCTTATGTACAGCTCCAGTTAAGAAGAAAAGAAATTCACTGTTGCATCACCATTTTTCATATTGTTTGTGTTTGAAGATAATTCCAAAATTTAAAGGATTATGCAAATGTGCATAAGTTGCATATTGGAAAGCCTTCAATTTCGTCTTCACATACTGTTGAAAAAGTTCTGGTCCAAGACCCGCTCTGGCAAAAATCTTCAATACTAAGAAAATCAGATTTATTTTTTCCACTGCAGTCCTCTGGGCAGTTGCATACGCCTTCAATGTCTTCACAGACCCCATTTCCGCAATTTATACAGGTTCCGACAGGCGAACCCGCCATTGCACCAGTGGCATAGCATTCGTCTGCAATTGAAATGCTTGTGTCCATTCCCGATTCCCAGTTAGTTAGTCCTTCACAACAAGTTTCAGGATAATCCTC
This sequence comes from Candidatus Iainarchaeum sp., assembly GCA_043808155.1. GTDB lineage: Archaea > Iainarchaeota > Iainarchaeia > Iainarchaeales > JAZDFD01 > JAZDFD01. Next base: position 37,823 of record JAZDFD010000026.1, on the reverse strand, counting down.
TGTGTAAACTTCTGAAAACTGCGCCCCCTCTTTTGCACAATCTTTCAGTTCATCTATTGGTTCGTTCATATTATTTGTTGGAATTTGAATTATTTCAATTTTCCTGTTTTCATCCAATTTTGTTGTTTTCTTTGTGCATCCTGAAAGGAGAACTGTCCCAAACAACAGAATAACGATTGATATCAAAACTACTTTTTTTATCATTTAAAAAACACCCTAATGCCTGAAATGCCTTTTCCCTGTGAAAACCATGGGGATTTTGTGTTCATTAACTGCCTGAATCACTTCATCGTCACGAAGACTGCCCCCTGGCTGGATTATTGCAACTATGCCTGCTTTGACTGCTGAATCTACATTGTCCCGGAATGGGAAAAATGCATCTGATGCAAGAACTGCACCTTTTTCTTTTCCGTTTGCTTTTTTTATTGCAAGTTCTGTTGAATCGATTCTTGACATCTGCCCCGCACCAATTCCGACAGTTGCATTGTTTTTTGCAAGAACAATCGCATTACTTCGGACATGTTTTGCAACTTTCCATGCAAAAAGCAAATCCTTAAGCTGTTGTGCGGAAGGTTTGTTTTTGGAAACAATCTGTAATTCTTTTTGCGTTGTATTTGCAGTATCAGTATCCTGAATTAAAATTCCACCATCAATTTTTTTGAAATCCACACAGCCCATTCTGGAATCAGAACCTAGCTTTTCTAATTTCAAAACTCTCAAATTTTTCTTTTTAGAGAATTCGTCTAAAGCATCTTTATCAAAATCAGGAGCAACCACAACTTCATTAAAGAAGGAAGTTATCTGTTTTGCAGTTTCTACATTACACGTTCTGTTAAGTGCAATTATACTTCCAAATGCGCTCTTGGCATCACATTCCAGTGCGTTTTTGAAAGCATTAGAAATTGTTTTGTCAATTGCAACACCGCAGGGATTTGCATGTTTTACAATTACTACTGCGGGTTCTGAGAATTCTTTTATAAGTTCAAGTGCAGCATTCATATCATAATAATTGTTAAATGACAGTTCTTTTCCCTGAATTTGTTCAGTACCAACAGTGCAACAACCCACTTGTACAACTGATTTGTAAAGTGCACCCTGCTGATGAGGGTTTTCGCCATATCTTGTTTGTGCAATTTTTTCAAAACCCATTGTTAATTTTTCAGGAAAATCATTTTCAGTGAGTTCTTTTCGTAAATAATCAGAAATCAAAGAATCATAATATGCAGTTTCTTCAAATACTTTTGCTGCAAACATTTTTCTTGTTTCAAGTGAAACTGTCCCTGATTTTTTTAATTCATTAAGTAAATCAGTATATTGTGAAGGGCTTGTTACAACACAAACGTTTTTGTAATTCTTTGCTGCAGCCCGGAGCATTGTCGGCCCGCCAATATCAATGTTTTCAATTGCGTCTTCGAGTTTCACAATTTCTTTTGAAATTACTTCCTTGAAAGGATAGAGATTTATTACAACTAAGTCAATTGTTTCAATTCCTAATTTTTTTAACTGTTTCATGTGAGAAGAATTCTCCCTCACAGCTAAAATCCCGCCGTGGATTGCGGGATGTAATGTTTTCAAACGTCCGTCAAGAATTTCAGGAAAATCAGTTACTTTTTCAATAGGAATTACTGCAATTCCGGCATCCTGCAAATGTTTTGCAGTGCCCCCAGTAGAGATGATTTCAACTCCCAATGCAGACAATCCTCTTGCAAAATCAGCAATGCCCTCTTTATCATAAACAGAAATCAGAGCTTTTTGCACTTTCATATTAATTCTGAGAGTAAAAAGCTTTAAAAAGCTAATAACACACCAATCTTTAGGTGAGCAAACAAGTGTTAGGTGGGCAAAATGCATATGCGATTTTCTAAAAATGTTGAGAAATTAAGCGGTGAAGGCGCTTTTGAAGTTCTTGCAAAAGCTAAAGAACTTGAAAAAAAAGGAAAAGATATAATTCATCTTGAAATTGGGGAACCTGATTTTGACACACCTGAGAACATTAAAAATGCAGCAAAAAAAGCACTGGATGATAATTATACTCATTACACGCCTTCTGCAGGGATTATTGAGGCACGTGAAAAATATGCAGAATATATTGCAAAGCATAACAAAATGAACTCAATAGGCAAAGACAATATTAATATCACTCCTGGAGTTAAGCCAGCAATTTTCCTTTCACTTCTTGCAACAGTTGATGCAGGAGACGAAGTGATTGTTCCAAATCCAGGATACCCTACATATGGTTCAGTTGTAAATTTTATGGGTGCAGTTCCTGTGTCACTGCCACTAAGTGAGAGTAAAGACTTTCGGTTTGATGTTGAGGATCTTAAAGAACTTATTACATCAAAAACAAAAGCAATTGTAATTAATTCTCCGCAAAATCCTACAGGCGGAATTTTAGAAAAATCAGATTTAAAAGCAATTGATGATCTTTCAAAGGACCACAAATTATTTGTAATTTCAGATGAAATTTACAACAGATTAGTTTATGACGGAAAACATGAAAGTATGCTTCATGATGATAATTTAGACAGGGTGATTCTTATTGAAGGCCACTCAAAAACATATGCAATGACGGGGTGGAGATTAGGTTTTACAATTACTTCACAAGAGCTTGCGAAAAAAATCACAAAATTAATGATTAATTCGGTCTCGTGCACCTGTGCTTTTACACAGATGGCAGGAATTGAAGCACTTTTTGGAAATCAGGACGAAATTGAAAGAAGAATTAAAATCTTCAAAGAGCGCAGAGATGTTATTGTAAACGGATTGAATAAAATTGACGGAATTAGCTGCAGAATGCCAAAAGGTGCATTCTATGCATTCCCAAACATCAAAGACTTGCCCTACAATGAAGAAGCACTTGCAGACAAACTAATGACAGACGCAGGAGTTGCCTGCTTGCCAGGAACCTGCTTTGGGGAATATGGAAAAGGCTATTTGAGATTCAGCTATGCTAATTCAATTGAAAACATAAAGAAAGCATTAGAACGAATTGAAAATGTTGTTAAAGAACTGTAAACAGCTTGACGAACTATAAAAGGTTCAGCAGAACTATAAAAGTTAGTTTTATATATTACAAATCATTATTGAATAGTGATGAATAACATAATGAAACTTTTTTTAGTTGGAATAGTACTGCTCAGTTTAATTGTGTCAGCCTATGCTGAAGATGACTTTCTTTATGTAATTGAAGTTTCTTCTGAAATTGACCATTTTGGATGGCTCACTGGCGGACAACCCTTTGTTGATGGAACTGCAATTGTAGGCGGGGTTCCAAACGCAATGCATGATTTAGGTTTCAAAGTTTATGCTTATGATTTATTAGCTGCTGAAACTCCCGCAGGTGGTGGTTTCGCATACAAAATATTTTCAAGGCAACCCTTGGGACAAGAGTTCCGTACATTTTACACTGATTTTTCAAGAGTTGATCTTTACTTGGAATCACGTGGTGAATATGGTGCTAACGGGGATAATGTAACAATCAGAATTAGAAAAAATTCTGTTGATGGTGAAATAATTGAGGAAATAACTCAGTTTGTGGAAGCCTCAATTGAACCATTTTGGATTTCATTTAATTTTGATGAACAAAAAACTGAAACAAACTTGAAAAAATATGTGATTGAATTAGTTGGCGAAAATGACCACTTTGCATGGAAACTTGGTGAACCATATGAAAACGGCCAAGCAATAATAAAAAATCATTTAGAGAATAAAGATTTTGCATTTAGAGTGTACAGCGGAAATGATTTAGAAACTGAAACAATTCCAATTAACAATAAAGGTCACTTAATTTTTTCAAATTCTCAAATTGCACAGGAATTTTTATCAGAAAAGGAAGGATTTTCAATAATTGAAATTTTGTTAAAAAGTGAGAATAATTTTAATCTTGCAGGAGAAAATCTAACTTTGAAATTACATGAAAATTCACTTGAGGGAAAAATACTTAATGAACAAACAATTTTTGTTGAAAAAACAATGGAAAATAAATGGATTGAATTTATTTTAGAAAGTGTTTGTGGAAATGGGATAATTGAAGAAGGCGAGCAATGTGACAGTGAAAATCTAAATGGAAACACTTGCAAATCGCGGGGTTATGACACAGGAACATTAAAATGTTCAAGCACCTGCACTTTTGATTTATCAGAATGTAAAAATATTGTACCTGCACCAATACCTGTGTTTGATGATGAATCTGAAAAACCAATATGGGAAACACTTTGGACGTCCTCTGATTTGTTTATCCGAAGTCTGATTGCATTATTTGTTTTGTTTATTGTGATTGTCATAATCCACAAAAGTGCTAAGCCTAAAAACACACAAATAAAGAATAAACAAACTAAAAAGAAGTAAAACTTACATACTCACCCCTAGTTTCTTATTAGTTACTTTTATATATATTAAAACATTACAAATATGCATAAATCTATACTTTAGAGGAGGTTATAGGATGAATTTAAAGAAATGTTTTACAACATTATTTTTGATTTTTTTCACACTTATGATTGTGAATTCAGTATACGCTCTCGATGAAATTGTCCTTGGTTCTGGTGAAAACGATCCAGGAACTCATAATTGGGTGTTCACTGGCGGGCCGACAATGCACACAGTTAAAGTTTGGAAATTATTTACAAGTACAGACACCACTTGGGCAATTGATGAAGTTATGCTTGAATCAATGGGATCAGGAAATGAATTGGAAGAAGTTGTTTCTGTAGTACTTATGAGAGACAATGATTTAGATGGAATTGCAGAAGATCTAGTAGCATCTGCGGAAAGTTTTACGGGAGATAACGGACTAATTATATTCGATTGTTCCAATGGAAAATTAGTTAGTTCTGGAACTCCGATGCATTTGCATGTAATTTATCAATTTGATTCAGATGCGCAAATTGGAAGCGAATTCATGCACCGAATTAAAAATATAAAATATCACAACTGGAACAATGAACTCGAAACATCTCAAACATCAATTGCGTACACTTCACAAACTACCACAGTTGCACAGAAATATGTAATAGATCTAATTGCAGAAGATGATTCAGGAACATGGGCAATCGGAACTGATTACGAAGATGGTCAAGGGATAATTAACAGTGAATTACAAGGATGGGATTTTGCGTTCAGAGTTTATAATCTTTCTGAACCAGATGCATCAAATGACTTTGCAAATGAGGGAGGATACACCATCTTCAATACAATGCCTATTGGACAAGAATTTGTTTCTTCAGAAACTGCATTCTCAGGAATTTCAGCAATGTTAAGAATTTCAACAGGCAGTAATGGCGGTTACCATACACTTAAGTTGCGTAAAGACACAATTGATGGAGAAATAGTTGCAGAAGCTGCAAGGTTTGTTCCGGAAACAGATGGATGGTATACTTGGACTTTCTTTGATTTCTTAGCAGTCTGCGGAGATGGAGAAGCTGTTCAAGGTGAAGCATGTGATACTGATGATTTGCATGACAAAACCTGTGCAGACTTTGATTATGTCTGGGGTTTCCCATTCACTAATGGTACATTATCATGTACTGAAACATGTGGATTTGATTTCAGTTTGTGTGAATTTGAACCAACATGTGGCAATGAAATTGGGGAACCTGGTGAAGAATGTGAACTTGCAGAACATTGTGATGCTGCAGAAGAAGGTTTCGAAGTTTCATGTGATGCATGTGTGTGTGTTTACACTGCAATAGGTGCAGAAGATGATGAAGAACCAGTAGTAGCAGAATGCGGGAACAGTGTTCTTGAAGAAGATGAAGCTTGTGACGTAACAGAGTTAAACGGAAAAACATGTACTGACTTTGGGTTTGATGCAGGAACATTAGCATGCACTGATGAATGTATCTTCAATACAGATAGTTGTGAGTTCACAGAAGAAGATGCTGATTCAGTTTGTGGAAACGAAATCAGAGAAGCAGGTGAAAGATGTGACGGAGATGACTTAGGATCATTTTCATGTGGAGCTTTAGGTTATGCAGGTGGAATCATGACTTGCATGGACGATTGTAATCCTGATCTTACTTACTGTTACCTGTTAGGTGACGAACCAGAGAGCACAGGAGACACCGATGAATCTGGAGACGGAACTGACGGTGGTACTGGAACAGGAGAAGAAACCGCAGCAATGTGTGGAAATGAATTACTTGAAATCGGAGAAGAATGTGACGGAGAAAACATGGGTGGAATTGACTGCTCAAGTATGAACTGGGGCACAGGAAATCTCAAATGTTCTGAATTCTGTACATTAAATAGAGAGGACTGTGTTTTCGATGACAAAGACATAACAGAAAAAGACAATAGTGTCATAGTCGATTCAGGATCAACAGGGGATGGGCAATTACGAATTTTTGGTTTGGATGTAGGCACCTTTGTAGCTTTGATTGTAATAATTGCAATCTTAATAACAGCTTATTTCTACGCAAAGAAAAAAGGTTTAATCAAAAAAATGAAGTAGCATAATGCTACTTTCTTCTTTTTTTTATTTTTTAAAACAAGAAAAATAAAATTATCAGAATTATTGGTTGATGTATTAAATAAATTTTAAGAGAATGTTTTCCAAGGAATGAAAGACCTTTTACACTTAGTGAATTTTTCCATTTTGGAACTGCAAATGTTCTTTTATAATTTTCATAAAATCTATTTCCTGAATAAATTCCTAAAAGAATCACACCAAACCACGGAAGTAATGGAAAATAATCTACAGTGTGAAAATTCGCAGGAATGAAACCCAGCCATAAAAGTAAATTGAAATCAAACGTGAAATTCGATAACCACAAACCAAACAAAAAAATGAAAATTCCGTAAATTAAATTTGGAAGTTTTTTATTTAGAAAAGGATATGAAAGTATTATTGCAACTCCAATCAGATGGAGAACTCCAAAAACAACGAAATCCTGAGGAATGAAAATCCAGGTAACTAATGTGATTGCTAAACCCCATGAGAAAATTTTTAAGCCTCTTTTTATGTATTTCAAAAGAAGTTGTTTTTCAGATATTTTTTGTTTTGCTTTTGAGTAGCTCAAAGTTAATGAAACCCCCACTAAAAAAATAAAAGTGCCTGCAACAATTCTTGCAAACCACCACCAAAAACCAGAGGATATGTTAATGTCTAGGAAATTAAAATACGCCAAATCCGTAATAAGGTTTGAAAGGAGCATTCCCAAAAGCGCAATGCCCCTTAATGAATCAATTTCCCAGAATCTTTCCAATTACAAAACCTTATTTCTTAATTCTTTTTCTTAAACACCGCAAATTGTTTGTATAATTGTTCCATCTGCAGCAACTGTGAATACTTCTTCATTACCAGAAGAATCTTCTGCAAAAACATTATAGAACACTGTGTTAAGCTGTACTGAGTTTGTTACTGTAAGATTCAGACTGTTTTCACTGATGTAAGTCATTACAAGCTGTGTTGCTTCAGTATTACTTGAGACATCAGTATTTGGTTCGTAAAGAATCATATCTGGTCCTTCTTTGCACCAACAAAGGTCAACCATACAACTAAACAATCCGCAAACATCATCTTTTACGTCTGCACATTCTTCAGGTACTCTTACGTCATCCATGCCTTTGAAAACTATTTTTGGCTTTCCTCCAAAATCATCCAAGCACCCGGAAAAAAGAATTGTGGATACTAGGAGTAATACTAATACTATTTTTTTCATTTAACTAACCTCCACTATTTTTATCATTGCACCATTAAGATGGTCATAAGCACGATAAGCAATTTTACTGCAATCTGGACTCCAACTAGGATGTGATGCAGTAATAATATTTGTTTCACAAATTAAGTCACTTTTTTCTTTTGAGTTCAAATCATAAATTACAAGTGGGTTACATGACAAATCAGAATCATTATTTCCAAAACATGCGATTTTATTTTCACTAGCACAATAATCTCCATAAGTACAATTTATACTCATTATTTCGTCCTGTGCCCCAGTCGCAATCTCATACTGATATACTGAATTGCCATTTATGCAAATAATATACTCTGAATCATAACTAAACTCTAAACACCAACCAGAGAGCTCTATCGCCTTGCCTTTCAAAACTTTGTCATCACTAGTTACATTAAACAACAAACCAGCACTAATAATTTTAGAACCATCAGGACTTATCATAAAACCATATACTTTTTGATCTGCAACAAATCTCACATAGTCATCAATAGTTTGTCCATCAAATGAAATTTTACTTATAATATGAGTATAGGAACCATAATGGTCACTTTCAATGTTTGCAATATACAATAAATCAGAACTTTTAGGGTCGTTTTTTGGTATTGCGCCTCTTGTTCGCCCATATTTATCAAGGTCATCCCCTGTTATCTGCCAAAAATCACTACCATTAACATTTGTCCCGTAAATGAGCCCCCCTGAAGTTGAAAAAGCAAGAGTTTTGCTATCATCACTCCAAACAGGATTACTGCTAGTTGGAATTATATTTTCTCCGCTACTATTTTGTGCAAAAACAATTTGTGATCCTGAACCAAAAATATTAAATCCATCAAAAAGTCCGCCTGTATTTTCATTATTGTTTTCTGTTCCGTTTACAAACTCACTTCCAAAAATAGCTTCAACAATTTCTCTATTCTCATCTAAAAGTCCATTAATGAAAAATAATCCAAAAAGAACCACCACTAGAAGAATCAAAACAAAAATTAAAGTTCTGTAACGCACCATGTTACCCCTCTAGTTCTTTTTTCATTTCTTTGAATTGCTGTGTTGTTATTTCCCCTGCAGCATATCTTTTTCTTAGAACTTTCATTGCATCACTATACTCTTTGTTAGTCATTGTTTTTGAGGGTTCTTTTTTAATAGTTTCTTGTATTTCTTTTTTTGGTTCGGGTTCGGATTCTTGTTTTGGTTCAGGTTTTTTATCTACAGGTTTTTGTTCTTTAACTTCTGGTTTTGGTTGAGGTTTTGGTTTTTCTTCCACTGATTTTTCCTGTGCAGGTTTTTCTTCTTTTGGTTTTTCTTTTTTCTTTCTGCCAAAAACTGCTTTAAGAATAATTGCAATCACAATTAATGCTATCAGCCAACCAACAATTTCTATAATCGAATCTATAAATTCCATATCATCACCAATGTTATTATCATAAAACTCAGCCTCATATATATAATCTTCTGATTTTATAGCATAATCATCATCAACAAACCACGCAGTATCCTGAAACTGAAAATCTACGTTTTCATTTACATTCCCAGAAGCAGTTAAACTCTGAACAACGGATTCTGCGGAATTAAAACCATCATTCACAATGACTTTAATTCTTGTTAATTCAATTGGTTCATCTAATTCTAAAGATGTTCCGTCAACTTCTCTTTCCAATAAGTTCCATCCAAAACCAGAATCATCTGCATAGTAAACATCAACTAACAACCAATCATCATCCTCGTCACTCATTGTCCATTCTATTTTTTTTACAGAATTCCAAGGTAAAATACCCGTGGGATTTGTAATTAAAATTTCGGGTGAGTTTTTTGACCTTTCAATTCGGCATACTTCTTTTTCATCTGAGTTTGCAACTATTATTGTGTATGCGTCTTCATAAGGAACCACTAAATAAAAAGTTTCAAATTCAGGCGTTTCTATTGGCACATCACCATAAAAACTTGGATTTGGGGGAAAATCATAACTCATTATGCCTTCTCCGCTTTTATCAAATAGTGTAACATAATATGATAATTCAAATACCTCTGATTCATAAAAATGCAGTGTAGCGTGTTCTAAAACAATTGCTGTGCAGTAAACCTCTCCTTCCGAGGTGATTATTCCTTCGATTTCTATGGCTTTAGAGAGTTGTTCATAGGGAACTGCAGAAATATTATGTATAAGACAAATGAGAATTAATAGTGTGATTAGTTTGAATATTTTATTCACTAGTCTCACCTGTTATGTATTGTTTGCCAGGATAGGTTAGAGTAGTGTAATCCCCAATATATTCAAAAATGCTTTTTGTTGGGTAAGGGAATGTTCTTAGTTTTACACCAACACCTGTGTAAAGGTCATCTGTAATCCACATATTCCCCATCTGATCTGATTCGCCCATTATAGAATAAAGCGGTGATGATGGTGTGCCCATAAACTTTCTTTTCTCAACCCAGAAACCATTTGTTACTTCTGTTCCCGCAATAGTTTCTCCTTTATTAGAGTTTATTGCTTCAAATCCTTCTGAGCAGACAATTGCATTTACAACCTCACCATAACCTGCAGTTCCTAATCCGCCATATTCATCTTTCGCACAATAAGTATGCAAAAGTTCATGTACCATTGTTTCTTTTCCTGCAGCATCAAGATCTACCAAAGCAGCATATCTATTAACACCACTTGAATAACCAAAAGTATCTTTATCTCCAAAATAAGTAAAATCACTTACTTGTGAACGGTTTGTTGGAACAAATCCAATGACTCTGTCAAAACCTTTTATTTTGTAGGGATTAATATCTGCAGAATCTAAACCCGTAATCTTTTCAAAAAGAAAATCGGGACTATACAATGAACGTGACCATCTTCTTCCAACTTCCACATCGTGCAAAGCTGCCATTATCATTAAAGGAGAATTTGTTTTTGGATTTATGTAAGCAGAAAATGGTTCTGTTGACGTTTGGAAATAAATGTTTTCTTCTGCAAGAGGCATAACTGCTTTGAAAAAACTTTTACTGTCATTTGCTTTTTCCAGGTATCTTTCAAGCCCTGTTTTTTCATCAAAACCAACAATCGGTGATTGTGATGCTAAATTTTGCCAGTCAGATTCAGAAAATAAATTATTTATTCCATCTTTACAAACTTCACGCACTGGAGAATTATCTTTATTGATTATACTTTGAAGTTTCTGCAAATCTAAAATACCTGTGAAATTTGCACCACCACCTAGAGGTCTGAAACTTGCAGGATTGCAATTATCAAATTCATACAATGCATTTTTTGCGGACGCGTTTCCCAACTCAGCTGCAATCCTTTTTGGAATGTAACTTAAAATTTGATTTACTTTTTCCGCAAAACCAGATGTGTCTTTTGAAGTTACGCAATATTCACACAAATCATCATGCCAAAGCCCCAAACCAATTGGAACTAATTTTACAGAAACAAATCCGGAAGAAAAAACATCGTAAATCGCGCCTCTTTCACTAAGGACAACTGTTTCCTTTCCAAATAAATCCGCATCCTGTTCAATGTAAAGTTTAGCTTTGAAATCATATTTTCCATTGTATTTTGTGTCTAGTCCGTCAACGTAAAATTCATAAAAAACCCATTTGTTTCTTTCAGAATCATCAGGATTAAAATAAAAGAAATCCAAGTGTTCATCAACATTTGTTCTTCTTTCAATATCTCCGCCATAATTTTCAATTCTATTAAATTGTGACGCTTCAATTGGAATTCTTTGGAAACTATTTGTAGGTGAGAACTCACTTCCAATCATTTCTAAATCTAAGTATGCTTCAAAAGAATCATTCTCTTCGAAAAATGATACATCTTTTGCACGTATGCCAACAAACACAACGGTTTTCTTTCCAGAAACAAGCATGGCTTTTTCAGATCTAATTGATTGCACTGCTTCAACAACCATTATTTTTGCTCTTGTTGGTGCTGTAATTTCAATATCTTGTGAAAGTGTTGTTTCACTTTTCAAATGCTTTGCATAAATTGTTGCAGGGATTTTTTTGAAGTCTTTTCCATCTGCCCATTCCTCGTAAATTTCATCTGCAGAATATTGTGAAGTGAATTTTCCATCTGCATCTGTTGTTCCTTCCTGCGGTTTTGGAAAACCAATAAAATCCTGCCAGCCCCAGTCCGATGTTTCAATCCAAACAATAATATTTTCTCCTGCCACGGGATTACCATCTGCGTCATTCACAGAAACTTCAATTTCAATAAAATCTGAATCATCGGCAGTAATTGATTCCTTACTTATTTCAAACGTCATCATTTGTCTGCATTCAGGATCTATTGAACAATCAGAATCATCGCAATCAGTGTAACCATCAAAATCATTATCTAATTCATCATCACAAAGCATTTCATAACAAAAAACAGAATCATAACAGTCTGTGTCAGCACAATCTGCATCTCCGTCATTATCATTATCTTTTCCATCATTACATTTTTCTATTTCTACCCCCTCCCCCTTAAAACGTTCTAAAGGAGCACATATTCCCGCTTTACAGAGCCAGCCATAATTATAACTATTTATAAGATCACAATCCCAGTCATCATCACATTCAACATATCCTGGATCTGGAACACACTTCCCTGTAATGTTTCCCGCCCCATCACCATAACCTGCACAAATTTCATCTGGGTCACATTCTGAATCACTTCTGCAACCCAAATAATAATCAGTTACAGCAGAAACAAATGTCAGCAAAACTAGAAAAAAAATTAAAATCAAGACTATTTTTTTCATTTCTAATCAGAAACATAATATATTAAGTGATATAAAAGAGTTATTTTTGAATTAGACTTTGCTCAAAACCCTACCAAAAGATTAAAATAGGTTTTTGATTCCAATACTGAAATGAATTCAAGAATTTTACTAATTTCATTAATCGCAGTGCTAGTTTTTTTCAGCGGTTGCATTGAAAATGAGGCTGAGCCTTTGAAAGAAGAATTTGCTTCATTTACGGGTACATGGTACTGGGACAACACTGGTTTTGACCCTGAAAACCCAGTTCTTTATGGGAAAGAAAAAACCACAAATGCGGAAGATGCGATTCATTTCTCAGAAGAAGAGTCACTAAGTGAAGCTGCAGTAGGAAAGATGGCTAATCTTGATAAAATTAAATTCACAATAAATGAAGATGGAACTGGGAGATATATGGAATATTTTTCAAAAGGCGCTGATTTTGAATGTGCGTCTTTTGTTTACGTTGACAAAAGTTCAATTACTTTTATATGCAAGGGAACTTCATTTTCAAGGGAATTTGGTATTATTGAATTTTCAGACGCTTCAATGAAACTGATGCACTCTGAATTAGAGGAAGAACTGAATTTCAGCAAAATGAAATAATTAAATACTATAAAAGGTGTTATCTAAACATGGCTTGGTATGCATTTGATGTGATTGAACCTGCTATTGATAAAACAAAGGCGTTTTTCACAGGTCCTGATGCAAGAAGCAAATGGATTAAGATTGGAATACTGATGTTTATTTTTACATTGCTTTCTGCTGGTGGGAGCGGTGTCGGAAACTTTAGTAATCTTAATACAAGTGATTCAGACTCATTTGCTAATGCAATTAAAACAATTGGTCAGGGTTCAACTTCAGAAAGCACAAATGCAATCATTGGTTCTGCTTCAGAACTTCCAGAATTGCCAAATATGACTGGTTTTGCATCACTAATGCCTTCACTAACTCCGGATTTGATAAACACAATAATTATAGTAGCAATAATTTTGCTTATTGTTTTATTTATTATTGGAATTTTGCTTACAATACTTAAAAATATGGCATTCTTTGCAATTATTGAAAGTACAGAAACAAATGAAGTTCACATCAGAGAATATATGAAAAAATTCTGGAGCAAAGCAATTTCAGTTACTAAATTTGAAATTGTTGTAGGAGTTATATCATTAATTTGTATTGTGATTCTTCTTTTAGCATTATTGATGCTGGTAGCATCATTTTTTACAGGATTGATTGGTTCAGCATCTAATTTATTTTCAGGGATTGCTGCTTTCGGAATTATTCTGATTCCGCTTGCAATACTTGCATTATTGGTTATGATTGTTCTAATAATTGTGGGTTATATCTTTGGACAATTCGCAATGTACTGGATGTATTTTAGTGAAATGAAAGCATTTGAAGCTTTCAAAAAAAGTATTTCACTTGTAAAAAATAATATTGCACAAGTTATTGTTTTACTGCTTGTTCAGTTTGGGCTGGGGATTATTGCTGCAATAATTGGTTTGGTTGCTTTGTTTGTGGTTGCAATTCCATTTGTAATAGTAGCAGTGATTGTTGCAATTATTTTGATTATGATTGTGAGTGCAAGCGCCTCACTATTATTGGCGATGATTGCAATCGGCGTTTTACTATTAATAATTGGCCTAATGTTTTATGTACTGTGTCTGAATATTGCACTTGCGCCTGTGAAACTTTTCTTTTTTAATTATAATATTCTGTTTTTACAGGCACTGCTGAAGCAGAATCAGACAACAAAGTAAGCAGATTATTTAATCCACTTTAAGATTTTAGGTTCGCGTTTTGGCGTTTCTTTTTCGTTTCCTTCAGGATAACCAAAAATTAGTGGTGCAACAATTTCAAAATCAGCAGGAATTCCGAGTTCTTTTTTTGCACTTTTATTTTTGTTTAAGTCTTTTGCCATCCCAATCCAGCAGCTGCCCAAACCTAATGAATATGCAGCCAAAAACATATTCTGAACTGCTAAATTCACATCATCTTTCAGATAAGAGTAATCGCTTTTTCCCGAAATGAAAATAAGCAGAGGTGCATTGTAAAATAATGAACCCAGACCCATTACTTTGAAACTTCCGCCAATTATTTTTCCAAGTATTTTTCTCTGTTCAAGTGCTTTATCTGAAAATTCTTTTATTTTTTCTTTGCCCTGAACAATGCTGAAATTCCATGGCTGTGTGTTTCTTGCAGAGGGGGCCATTATACCTGCATTAATTAGTTCTTTTACAATTTCTTCAGAGACTTCTTTTTCAGAATATTTTCTTACAGAGCGTCTTTTATAAATCGCATCTAACACATCATTTTTCATAGATGGATAAAGAAGAGTAATCTTTATATTTGATTAGTTATATATAAGTTATATAAATTAGTCTTAGGGAGGAGATAATGTGAAGAAATTTTTGATTGTTTCATTTGTTTTGCTTATTTTGATTATTAGTGGCTGTACTCAGCCAGATACTGATAATATAAATTCAGACAATGGAACAAATACTCAAATAGATAATGGAACAGACATTGGGGCAGAAACAGAAAATGAACCAGAAACTGAAACAGAACTGGAACAACAAATAGAACAAGCACCTGAACAGGAAGCTACTGAAGAAACTGCAGAAGAAGCTTCAGAAGAATCAGTTGCACCTGAAGGCACAACAGGTAATTTGGCGATTTACCTAAAAGATTTGCCAACTGATGAGATTGAAACACTAAACATAACCTTTTCAAAATTGGAAGCGCACAAAACAGGCGGTGAGTGGTTCACAATTTCAGAAGAAGAGCAAACTTTTGATTTGCTTCAGTTGCAGGATGTTTCAACTTTGTTCGGAGAAAATATACTTGAAACCGGACATTACACAATGTTAAGATTAGACATTGTAAAAGCAACTCTTACATTAAAAGAGGACACTGCAAACTTAGAAGCTCCAAATGACAATGGAAATTCAGGAAATGGAAACAACGGAAATTCAGGAACTGAAGAAGACACTACAACTGAGGAAATAGAAGAGACCACACCAGAAGAAATTGAAGTTACAATTCCTTCAAACACTTTGAGATTCAATCATGGATTTTATGTTGGTGAAGGAGAAACAACAGAACTTCTGATTGATTTCCTTGTGGACAAATCATTAATGCAAACAGGCAATGGGGACTGGAAACTTAAACCAGTTATTAAACTGCTGACACTCAAGGAACCAAATCAGGAAGAAAATCAGGAACAGAATCAGGAAGAAAATCAGGGTGAAGACCAGCAAAACCAAGAAGAAAACCAGGAAGAAAACCAAGAGGGTCTTTGTGGTAACTCTGAAATAGATGAAAATGAAAATTGTTCAACATGTCCTGACGATGTAATATGCGAAGAAGGTTTTGAATGTTCAGATGGGGCATGCACTGAAATAAATCTTTGCGGAAATTCAGAGATTGATGACGGTGAAGACTGCTCTACTTGTGCGGAAGATGTAACATGCGAAGAAGGTTATGAATGTACTGAAGGTACATGTACAGAAATCACTCTTTGCGGAAACGGTACAGTAGATACTGGTGAAGACTGCGAAACCTGTATAGAAGATGTGCCTTGCAGTGAAGGGTTGCAATGCATAGGTGGAAGCTGCGTAAACATGGTTTAAATACTAAACGTGAATAACGGATATAATCCGTTATTTCTCTTTTTCTTTTTTACAAAAAAATTAATAAGAGAGAATGACCTCTATTTATCATGTGTGAAAATGCATCTGAAAAATTTGAAGATTTGAAAAATCCTTATTTTGACCTACAATCTAAAGTTGGTATTTCTAAACACGTTGGTGGATTAAAAGGAACTCTTGATTTAGTAAAGCTTTGCAGAATTAAAAAAGAATCTCACATTTTAGAGATTGGTTGTGGAGTGGGGAAAACCACATGTTATTTGGCAGAAAACATTGGCTGTAAAATCATAGCGGTTGATTTATCTCCTGAAATGATTCAGCGTGCAAAGGAAAGAGCACAAAAGAAAAACCTGTTAGACAAAATCAGATTTAAAGAATCAAATGCAATGCAACTCCCATTTCCTGACAATACTTTTGACGCAGTAATTTCAGAATCTGTTACTGCATTTCCTGAAGACAAACAAAAAGCAATAAATGAATATTACCGTGTTCTGAAATCTGGCGGTTTTGTTGGTTTGAATGAAACAACCTGGATAAAAACTCCAACTGAGGATATTAGAAAATTTGCATATGATTCCGCAGGAGGGGTCAAACCTGAAAGCAGGGAAAGATGGATTGAACTAATGGAAAATTCAGGTTTGAAAATGACTTCAATAAAAGTAATGAAAATGAAAATGCTTGAACAAATGAAAGGGGAAATAGAACTTGCAGGCGGGGAATCATTAATTGCAGGATGGAAAATGATTAAACTTTATTTCACAAGTCCTGTTTACAGAAAAGTAATTCATAATATGATTGGTACAGCAAAAAAGATGCCCGGCAAATTATTAGATTATTATGGTTATGGAATTTACATTGGTATGAAATGAATGGGTTATTTTCAATTAAGTTAAATACACTTGTGAGTCATATAAGTCATGCTAACAAAAAAACTCAAAAATGGCTTAAGAGTGGTTTTTTTAAAAAAAGCCACTGATTCAGTTACGATTCAAATACTGGTCAATGTAGGGTCTAATTATGAAAAAAAAGGAATACGCGGAATTTCACATTTTATGGAACATATGTTATTTGAAGGCACTACAAAAAGAAAGACTAGCACAGCCATAGCAAATGAGATTGAAAAATTAGGCGGAGAATTTAATGCCTATACGTCAAATGAAAAAACATGTTTTTATATTAAAGTTGCTAAGAAACACTTTCGAGTTGCATTAGATATACTTTCTGACATAGTCCAAAATCCAACCTTTAACGAAGATAAAATTGAAAAAGAGAAAAAAGTTATTTTAAAAGAAATAAACATGGCGAGTGATGACCCCCGAGATTATCAGTGGTCGCTTTTTATGAAAAAACTTTTTAATAAACATCCTGCAAAATATCACATCTTAGGCCTAAAAGAAGATGTTCTAAATATAACTCAAAAACAATTATTTGATTATTTTAATGAATTTTATGTGCCTAACAATATGATTGTTTCAATTGTGGGAAATGTGAACAACCCAATTTCTCTTGTCAGCAAAAAATTTTCAAAAGCATCTAAAAAAATGTCTATGAAAACTAAAATATCGGAATATAAACAAAAAAAACCTAGAAAAATTGTTGAGCAAAGAAAAATATTAAATTCATATTTGATTTTAGGGTATCAAACAATAGGAAGCAGTCACAAAGATACCTATGTTTTAGATGTAATACGTGCATTATTAGCAAGAGGTGGAAGTGGAAAAATTGTTGAAGAAATAAGAAATAAACGCGGTTTGGCATACGAGGTTAATATCAGAATTAACCGTATGAATGACACAAGTTATTTTGCAATTTATCTTAATACTGATAAAAGTAATATTTCAAAAGCCATAAGAATTATAATGAAACAAATTTCATTATTATCCAACATAACCAAAAACGAACTTGATGATGCTAAAGGCTACATCGAAGGTAAATTTATATTGGGTAACGAGAGTACAAGCAATCTTGCAAATGACTTGGGTTATTGGGAAGCATTAAAAAGTGCTAAACTTCATTCAACATATATTAAAAAAATAAAATCAGTTACACAAAATGATGTTGCAAAAGTCGCTAAAAAATATTTAAATAAAAATTACACTTTAGCAATAATCAAACAAAAATAATACCAAAAAACAATCAACATGTGATTCTTTTCACAGAAAACCCCACCATGCAAAAGAAATATTCAAATGCAATAATAAGTGAAATTTATATATGACTTTGAACTAATTATATTCATGAAAAAATATTTGATTTTAATAATTGGACTGATTATTTTCAGCGGGTGTAATGAACCTCTGCCTGATGAAATGCCTGACGATTTCCGCTTTTCATATTCAAATGGTGCAATGCATTTAGATTGGGGCAGTTATAATTTCACATGCGATGAGGAAGGAAAAGCAGAATTTACAAAAGAAATTAATGGCGATGTAAGAAAAACATATGAATTTCAAGTGAGTGAAGAAGACAGAGAAAAGGTTTACAAATCAGTTGTGGAAAATAATTTCTTTGGTTTGCAGGACACATATGAAGACCCCACAATTATGGACGGTGGATTTTCAAAAATTTCAGTTTATGCAGACGGGCAAAGAAAAACAGTTGATGTTTCCAATTTTTATCAGCCGCAGTTTGAAAATGTAGAAACCGCAATTAATCAAATAATAAAGAAATATGTTGGTGATGATGCATATTCCTTTAATGATTTGAAATCGGAATGCAGTAATAAACAAATAGCATGTATTGGAAATGAGATGGATTATGAATGCGATTCATGGCGTGCTTTTTGTGACTGGGAAGAAAATGTTATTACTGACACAGATGACTTTGTTGCAACTGCAGGAAATTGTGAAGCGCTTGAAAACAGAGAAAAATGCATTACTTATTGTTCTACACATCTTTGTGAAGAAGAAATTTGTGATACTTTAGTTTTTGATGCAGAACAATGTACGGGATGCGGAACTGGATGCTGTTCATTTTGTAATGATTTAGATTCATGCACTGCAACAGACGGCTGTTATATTACATGGGTGCACCCTTCAGGCGAAAGCTGGCAATACGGGGGATGTGAAAACATGAATTTGTGCATGAGCACAGGAACACTTTGCAATTACATTTTAACTTCGTATCAGGGATTTTTGTATCATTCAGTAATAGAAGAAGACATTACAAAAGCAACACTATATGAACAACTTGGAAATGCACTGCAAGATACTTACAACAGTGAATGTTCTGAATGAATTATTGGTTCTGCTTTTTTCTGCTGTCTAAAGAACCTGACATTATTGCACCGACAGTGATAATTGCTGCTGAAAGTGCGGCCCAGTTTGCTTCCAGACCTTCACCGAAAACAAATTCGCTTGATGCTTTGACAATCCATAAAGTAACACCAAAATAAATTATTCCCAAAATAATCAGTGTCACAGAATAGAGTATTGTTCCAACAAGAGTGTCTATAACCTCGCCCATGATAAATCTCCTCCATTAAATGTATCTTAAAAGAAACAAAAAAAATAAAAACAAGAGTGTTAGAATCAAAAATATAAGTCAATCAACGTTTTCAGTTTGTGCAAACAACGGAAGATTTAAATAAATTGAAACTATATTAGTAAAGGACTTGAAGATATAGACTTAGAAAAAGAGAACGGGGACATGATTGTTTTGCTTAAAGAGATAAGAATACATGGACGGGGCGGACAGGGCGCAGTAACGAGTTCTCAGGTTCTGGCAATTGCGGCTTTTGAAGACGGAATTTATTGTCAGGCATTCCCCAGTTTTGGAGTTGAAAGAACTGGTGCACCTGTACAGAGCTTTGTAAGATTTTCTGATAGAAAAGTACTGAAGCGCCAGCATGTCTATCTTCCGGATTATGTTATTGTTCTTGATCCCACAATAATGGACAGCGTAAATGTAACTAACGGAATTAAAGACAAGGGCATTCTTCTTATTAACTCAAATAAAACTCCTGAAGAATTAGGATTCACGGGAAAAGAAAACTTCAAAGTTTATGTTCTGGACATTACAAAAGATGCTCTGGAAGTTATTGGAAAACCATTTGTTAATATTGCTGCACTTGGTGCTTTCTGCTGTATTACCTGTCTTGTTTCAATTGAAGCACTTGAAAAAGCAATTGAAATCAGATTTGGAAAAGGGAAAACAGCTGACTTAAATACGCAAGCTGCAAAAAAAGTTTTCGGAGACTGCTTAGGTCACAAAGGCGGAACATGCTCATGCATTAAAGGTGATTAAATGATTACAAAAAACAAAGACGGACTTAAACTAAATAAAGGCGGGGTTGTGAGAGAAGCAGGAAACAGCATAGAAAATAAAACAGGCGGCTGGCGAACTTTCAAACCAGTTATTGATAAAGAAAAATGTATCAAGTGCGGAAAATGCTGGCTGAATTGTCCTGATATTGCAATTTATAAAAAAGGTGAATTCTTTTATGTTAACTATGATTATTGTAAAGGCTGTGGAATTTGTGCAAATGAATGCCCAGTGAAATGCATTGCAATGGAGTGGGATAAGAAATGACTAATTGGAATCAGACAGATGAGACAGTTTTAGAAGCAAGTGTTGCAATTGCGATGACAGTACGAAATTGCGGTCCGAAAGTTATCCCCATGTATCCAATTACACCCCAGACACACATTGTTGAAAAAATAGCAGACCTTGTCAGCAATGGTGAAATGGACGCAGAAATAATTCCGGTTGAATCTGAACACTCTGCATTGAGTGCAGTATTGGGTGCACAGGCAACGGGTGTTAGAACTTACACTGCAACATCATCCCAAGGATTTGCTTTAATGTATGAAATTTTACCAATTGTTTCTGGTTTGAGATTGCCATGTGTTATGACTGTTGCAAACAGAGCATTAAGTGCGCCCATAAACATCTGGAACGACCACTCAGATTCAGTAAGTGCGCGTGACCAGGGCTGGATACAGCTTTATTCTGAAGATGCACAGGAAGCAGTTGACACAACAGTAATGGCGTTTAAAATTGCAGAAAACAAAGATGTTTTGCTTCCGGTAATGCCATGCATTGATGGTTTTTCATTAAGTCATGTTTATGAACCTGTTTCCATTCCTTCAAAAAAGAAAGTAGACGCATTCCTTCCGGCTTACAAACCAAAAGATGTTCTTGACCCAAAAAACCCAATAAGTTTCGGAACAATCGGAACACCAAATGTGTTTATGGAATTTAAAAAACAACAGCAGGAAGCAATGGAAAATAGTGTCAAGGTTATTAAAAAAGTGAATAAAGAATTCGGAGAAATTTTTGGAAGAAAATACGGAGACGGTTTAATTCAAAAATATAAAATGAGTGATGCAGAATATGCAATTATTGCAATGGGCACTGTATGTGCAACTGCACATCAGACAGTTGATAAATTAAGAAAAGAAGGACATAAAATCGGGATAATAAAATTAAAAAGTTTAAGACCTTTCCCAGTTAATGACTTAAGAAAAATTGCAAAAAATCTTAAAGGATTGTGCGTGATTGACAGACATATGTCCCTCGGATATGAAGGCGCATTATCAATTGATATCAGAGCTGCATTATGTGAAGTAGACATTCAGATTAATACTAACATTGCAGGCATTGGTGGTCGTGACATAAAAGCCGGCCATCTTGAAAAAGCACTTATGAATTTGATTAATGGTAAACCCGGGGAGTGGTTATTTTGATTGCGGGTATTGACGAAAAGGAGTATTTTGCTTCAGGGCACCGTGCCTGTGCAGGTTGCGGAGAAGTTTTAATGCTAAGACACGCACTCAAAGCAGCAGGAAAAAATACAATCGTTGTGTGTGCGACAGGATGTATGGAAATTATTAGTTCACCATATCCCCAGACTTCGTGGAAAGTTCCCTGGTTACATGGTGCGTTTGAAAATGCAGCATCAATTGCATCAGGAGTTGATGCAGCACTAAAAGCCCAGAAACGAAGAGATAAAACAAATCTTCTAGTAATTGGCGGAGATGGTGCGAGTTTTGATATCGGATTTGGTGCATTAAGCGGTGCAATTGAAAGAGGACATAAATTCACATATATTGCACAGGATAATGAAGCATATAGCAATACAGGTGTTCAGAGAAGCGGTGCAACTTTCCCATACGCGTCAACAACAACAAGTCCTGCAGGAAGAGAGAGTCATGGAAAAAGAGAACCGAAAAAACCACTGGCTTTAATTATTGCATCTCACGGAGTAGCATATGTTGCAACTGCATCCCCCGCAAACTTAATTGACTGGAATAAAAAAGTAAAGAAAGCACTAAAAATTAATGGCCCAAGTTTTTTGCATGCTTATTCACCATGCCCATTGGGATGGAGAACAAAATCAAACATGGCAGTGGAAATTTCAAGACTTGCAGTTAAAACAAGAGTTTTCCCAATTTATGAAATTGAAAACGGAGTTCTTAAATTCAATCAGAAAATTGAAAATCCAGAACCAGTTGAAAATTATTTAAAACCGCAAGGAAGATTTAAACACATTACTCCTGATGACATAAAAGCAATTCAGAAATATGTTGATGACAGATATGAGTTTTTGCTGTCAATTGAAGGTAAAAAAGTTTTTGATGTTTTGTACTGAAATAGTTTTTTAGTGAAAAAATGTTTTATTGAATAATGTCATTTCAGAATTCTAACTTTATTTCCTTCGATTTTTAATTTTCCTTCGGCATACAATTGAATTGCTTTTGGAAACATTTCCTGTTCTAATTTTTGAACTTTTGCTTTTAGGGTTTCTACTGTATCTGATTTGTCAACAGAAACTGATTTTTGCATTATAATTGGTCCTGAATCCAATTCTTCAGTAACAAAGTGTATTGTTGCACCAGTCACATTCACTCCAGAATCAAGAACTGCCTGATGCACATTCTTATCCATTCCGCCTGCAAATGCAGGAAGCAGTGAAGGATGTACGTTCATTATTTTTCCTTTATATTTCTTAACAAACCAATCACTCATAATAAGCATGTAACCAATAAGAACAATCAAATCAATGTTTCTTTTTTCTAATTCTTCTGAAACTTTTTTATCAAAATCTTCACGAGTTTTAAACTCTTTGTGATTAAGAACAAGAACTTCAATTCCATGTTTTTTTGCGCGTTCAACACAGCCAGCGTTTTCTTTATTTGAAACCAAGCATTTTATTTCTGCGTTTAACGTACCATTGTTAATTGCTTCAACAATTGAATCAAGGTCCGCCGCTCTTGTGCTCGCAAGCACAGCCAAGCAAATCTTTCCCATTTTTATCATCCAATCCGTTTTGTTGTATTGCTGCTTTAACAGTATTTTCCATTAAACATGCAACTGTCATTGGCCCAACTCCGCCAGGGACAGGAGTGATGTAACCAGCGACGTCTGCAACATCGTCTGCGACATCGCCTTTTAATTTGCCATCAACTTTTGTAGTTCCAATGTCAATGACAACAGCTCCCTCTTTTACCATCTCTTTTGTAATTAAACCTGGTTTTCCAACTGCAACTGCAATAATATCTGCTTTTTTAGTATGCGATGCAAGATCTTTTGTTTTGCTGTGACAGATAGTAACTGTTGCTCTCCTGTTAAGCAACATCATTGCCAGTGGTTTCCCTACAATGTTACTTGCACCCACAACGCATACTTCTTTTCCTGCAACATCAATTCCTGTTCGTCTCAGCATGCAGAGTACGCCTTTAGGAGTTGCAGGAACTAATTGTTCATGACCAATAAGTAATTTTCCAAAATTGTAAACTGAAAGCCCATCAACATCTTTTTCTGGTTTTATTCTGTCAAGTACATTTCCTTTGTTAATGTGTTTAGGCAAAGGAAGCTGAATAAAAAATCCGTTAATTTTAGGGTCTTCATTAAGTTCATCAACAATTTTAATCAGTTCTTCTTCAGATACGTCTTCAGGAAGAGTAATCTGCCGTGAGTAAATGCCAATTTCTTTTGCGCGTTTATCTTTTAAATTCACATAGTATTTTGAAGCAGGGTCGTCACCAACACGTATTACTGCCAGACCGGGAACAATTCCTTTGTATTTTAATTTCACACATTCATTCCTTACTTCTTCAAGAATTTCAAGTGAAATTTTTATCCCATCGATTATTTTTGCAGTCATATTTATCACGTATAAAATCGGAAGTTTTTACAGAGTTCATTAACTTCGGTTTTTACTTTTTTAATTTCATTTTCATTATTAACATCTTTTAAAACTCTGTGCATGAAATCAGCAATTAATTTCATTTCTGATTCTTTCATTCCGCGTGTTGTTAATGTAGGTGTTCCGATTCTTATTCCTGATGGGTCCCATGGTTTTCGCGGGTCATAGGGAATTGTATTTTTGTTGCAGTAAATTCCTGCTCTGTCCAGTGCGTTTTCCCCTTCTTTTCCTGAAATTTTCAGGTTTTGTAAATCAATAAGAATTAAATGATTGTCAGTTCCTCCGGAAACTAATCGGAAACCTTTTGAAGTTAATTCATCAGCAAGTGTTTTTGCATTTTTTACAATCTGTTTTGCATATTTTTTGAAATCAGGCTGTAATGCTTCACGGAATGCAACTGCTTTTGCCGCAATCTGATGTTCGTGAGGTCCGCCCTGCAAACCAGGGAAAACTGCTTTATCAATTTTTTCTGCAAGCTCTTCTTTGCACATTATCATCGCACCTCTTGGTCCGCGCAATGTTTTATGAGTTGTTGTTGTAACAACATCAAAGTAAGGTGCAGGATTTTCATGCACCCCTGTACAGCAGAGACCAGCAATATGTGCAATGTCTGCCATTGAATAAGCACCGCATTCATCTGCGATTTCTTTGAATTGTTTAAAATCAATTGCTCGGGGATATGCAGAATAACCTGAAACTAGAACTTTTGGCTTTTCTTCCATTGCCATTTTTCTTATCATTTCATAATCAAGCATTTCAGTTTCTTTGTTTAAAGGATAATGAACTACATTGTACCATTTACCCGAGAAATTTACTTTGTGCCCGTGACTTAGATGCCCGCCCATGTCAAGGCGCATTGCCATTAATTTGTCCCCGAGTTCCATTAATGCCATATACGCAGCCATATTTGCAGGACTTCCGGAAAGAGGCTGGACATTTACATGTGGTGCATTGAACAATTCTTTTGCGAGTGAAATCGCAAGTTCTTCAATTTCATCAATTACTTCATTTCCCGAATAATAGCGCTTTCTTGCGTAGCCCTCAGAGTATTTATTAGTGGCAACTGAGCCCATTGCCTCCATAACAGCACCTGAAACTAAGTTTTCAGAAGGAATCAGTTCAAGGCCATTCATCTGACGTTCTTTTTCACGCTCTAATAAATCAGCAACAGCGGGGTCTTTAACCCTCAAAATATCTAAATGCGTTTTCTCCATCAGCTCCACCAAGGTATAAACATCATGGCAATTACTTAATTTAAAGGTTACTTATGAGATTTGGACGTAAGGGCATAATTAACGTATGACTGCGGACAGATTCACAAAATAAATTATTCAACTAAAAAAAATAAAAAAAAGAGAAGAAGGAACTAATTGTAAAGTTCCTGTATTCCAGTAATATCATCTGCTTCCAATGATCTTTTTTTGGTTTCTCCCTCTGTTGAGTAACCATACATTGTCACTTCTGAGCAGTCTGTTTGGTACATGTCACCCATACCTGCAGCATGTCCTATTTCGTGCGTTCCGATGTTCTCCAAATCCATTGCATTTGGATTAGAATCCACGTTTCCCCAAAGGAATGAGTCATTGAACAAAAGGTCGTACTCTACAAGTTCTCTCCATTTTGGCGGTCCGGAAAAATATCCCCATACTGTTGTAACGCCAATTACTCCTGAGTTAGGATAGTAACCAAATGATACTGTGTTCAAATTATCTGCATAGTCAGTGTTATAATATACTGTATAATCAACATAACTATTTCCAAAAATGTCTCCGCCATAGGTTTCCCACGCTGAATGACCTGCACCAACAGTGCTCATTACAAAGGATTCACTCATGCCGTCGTCATTTGAAGGATTCACATATGTGGGTTCATTGGTTTTCCACTTTGCCCCATTTGAAATAAAACCATAGCACTTAGTAGCTCCTCCGCCGTTGCCTCCGCCTGCCCAGGGTGGTTTTGCATATCCTTGCCCATAGTGAATGAATGTTCGTTTCTCAAGCACCCGCTTGTAGCCTTTTCCTTCAGCTGGTGCTGCAACTGCCATAACTGAAAACAGTATTACTACCGCCACTAACAAAACCAAAATTATCTTTTTCACATTTTCGCCTCCTATCATTTAAAATTAATGATGTATACATATAAAATCCATTTAATTTAAAGGTTACTCATTTGGAAAGTTTCAGTACCTTAAACAGTTAGAAATAATAAGACAAATATAACAATACTAACTATGCTCTTTGCAGAATCTGAAATACTTACTTGGATTATACTTCCACTTTTGATATTTTTTGTGCGTATAATAGATGTTTCGCTAGGCACAATAAGAATAATTTTTGTTTCCCGCGGACAGAAGTTTATTGCCCCGTTTTTCGGCTTTTTTGAGGTGCTGATATGGCTTATTGCAATAGGGCAGGTAATGCAGAATCTGACTAATGTATTCTGTTATATTGCCTATGCCGGCGGATTTGCCACAGGAACTTTTGTGGGGATGATTATTGAGGAAAAAATTGCAATGGGTGTATTGCTTATCAGAGTGATTACTAAAAAAGATGCAACTGTATTAATTGAATCCCTGAAAAAATCAGGATATAACATAACCAGTGTAGATGCGGACGGGAATTCAGGAAAGGTGCATCTGATTTATAGTGTTATAAAAAGAAAAAAGTTGGCAAAAGTTATTGACATAATAAAGAAGTTTGATTCAAGAGCATTTTATTCTGTTGAGGATTTAAAACATGTGAGCGGAGAAGAGTTCCCTGCTGAACCATCACTCAAACAAAAAATACCTCGTTTTTTAAGAGGTCACAGACAGGGGAAATAAAAGTTTATTTTCTTAATTAAGATATTCACCAACTACAAATATTGAACCGCAAACTACAATATAATCTTTTTTGTGAGAATCTTTAACTGCGAATTTTACTGCTTCTTTCACGACTGAAATTTCAACAAGTTCAATTTTTTTGTTCTGCTTTCTTATTGCAGAGATAATTTCTGATGTTGCCATGCCTCTCCATTCCGCACTGGTCACAACAATTTTTTCAGCATTTGGAACAATCATTTTCAGCATTTCTTTGTAATTTTTTCCATCTGAAAATCCAATTACAAAAGTGAATTTCCTTTTTGGGAATTGAATTTTCAGTGAGTGAGTAAATGCTTTCATTCCCGCGGGATTGTGGGAACAATCAGTAAGCAGAGTTGGATTTTTCTGAATTATTTGAAATCTGCCGACATTTTCTGCTTTTGCAATTCCTTTTCTTATTGCAGATGATTTTATGTTGAGTTCTTCTGCAACACGCTCTGCAAGTGCTGCATTTATTTTTTGGTAATCACCAATTAAAGAAATTTTCCCTTTGTATGGTTTTGTTATGTGAATGAATTTTGAGTTTTTTTGTTTGCATATTTTTCTGAAGAGTTTCAGAACAGATTTGTTTTTTTCTGTTGTGATTAAAATTCCGTTTTCTTTTATAATGCCTGCTTTTTCACCTGCGATTTTCAGAATTGTATTTCCCAGATAGTTCTGATGCTCAAATGAGATGTTTGTTATTACAGAAATTTGCGGATTTGTGATATTTGTTGCATCTAATCTTCCGCCCATGCCCACTTCTAAAACTGCGTAATCAACTTTCTTTTTCGCAAAGTAATTAAGTGCAAATGCAGTTGCAAATTCAAAATAAGTTGGTTTTACTTGCGAATCAAATTTTGCCATTGCTGAAATTAGTGAATTCATTTCTTTTGTTGAGATTTTTTTATTGTTAATTTTGAAACGTTCGTTGTAATCAATGACGTGGGGTGAGGTGTAAGCACCTGTTCTAAAGTTTGCTTCATGCAAAATAGACGCGACCATATTAGTTACAGATCCTTTTCCATTTGTACCCGCAACTAAAACTGAGTTGTAATTGCAATGCGGGTTTCCCAAAAATTCCAAGTATTTCTCCATTCTCTCCAAACCGAGTTTTATTCCTCTGCCTTCGATTTGTTCAAGATAGGGATGCGGGGTTTGATTCATAGAAAAACTTAGGCGCGTTACTTTTTTATTAAGTTGTAACTAGAATTTCCTATGAAGAAAGTGCTTTTATTGTTCGGTTCGCGGTCTGATTCTAGAGTTTATAATGCGATAATTACTGAATTAGAGGCAAAAGCAGTTGCATTTGAGCTGAAGATTGCTTCTGCCCACAGAACTCCCAAAGAAGTGGAGAAGATTGTCAAAAATACTGATGCTGACGTGATAATCGCTGGCGCGGGTTTAAGTGCTGCCCTTCCCGGAATTGTGGCATCACATACTTTGAAACCTGTTATTGGTGTCCCTGTATCAGGAAACTATGAAGGGCTTGATGCATTTCTGAGTATTGCACAAATGCCCCCCGGAATCCCTGTTTTAGCTGTGGGCGTTGACAATGCAAAAGAAGCTGCAGCATATGCAATAGAAATTCTTGCAGAAAATAATTTTATTGCAATTATAAAAAATAGTGATGATCCTGCAATTATAAGTGCAATTGAAAAAACAAAAAAAATATTAGATTCATTTAACGTAAGCCATGCAGTAATGAAAGGTAAAGAAGCAAGAAACGAGCAGACTGTTTACATTGAATTTGTTAAATTAGGTGAAGGAAAACCTCAAGAAAGAAATGGGAAAACAACAATTTATGTTCCTGTTGCAAAAGAATCTAAAAAAGAAGACGCATTAACTGCAATGAAACTTGCAAACTCAGGGTTGTGGGTCGGGCTGAATAGAGGGGAAAATGCAGCATTAGCTGCAGTTGAAATAATTAACACTCAGGGAAAATATAGTGACACACTCAGAGAATACAGAGATGAACTGAAAATAAAAGTGCTTGATTCAGATACTGAGAAAAGGTAACAAGTTATGCAAAAAAAAGAAGCCGCAATCAAATGGAAAAGTTACGGAAAAGCGGCTTTGCTGATTATTGATGTTCAAAAAGGGGCAATTGAAACATACTCCAAGCATAAAAGAATTACCCCTAAAATAAAGAAAATTGCTGATTGTTTCCGAGAACTGAAATTTCCGGTTATTCATACTCTTTATGTGAAACCAAAAACAAAAAGAAGATGGACTCCTGTTGACAGGATTTTGAATAGAAAAGAATTTTTGCAGGGCAGTAAAAGCGCTGAAGAAGTGGATGGTTTGAAAAAAAAGAGTGATTTTATAATAAAAAAGAAACATTTCAGTGCATTCTATAAAACAAATCTTGAGAAACTTCTGAAGAAGAAAAAAGTGAAAACTTTAGTGATTACAGGGCTTCTTACGCACTGGTGTGTTTATATGACTGCATTAGATGCTTTGCAGAGAAATTATCAGGTTGTGATTGTTAAGGATGCAGTGAGTTCACACAGGGAAAAAATTCACGAACTTCTTATGCGCCAAACTTTTAAGAACTCAGTTGGTGAAATTATTAATAGTGAGGCAATAATCAAAAAAATGAAGCGGGCGTGAGATTATGGGATCAGTGAAAGATTTAATTGTTGAAAAAAAAGCAACAAAAAATGAACTCGGAGTGGGGATTTTTAAATTTACAGATGATTATTCTGCTTTTGATTACGGAAAGATGCCGGACACAATCCCCGGAAAAGGTGAAAGCCTGTGCAGAATGGCAGCCTACAACTTCAAAGAACTTGAAAAACTCGGTGTGAAATCACATTTTAGAAAATTGATTTCCGGAAATGAGATGGAAGTTAATATTGTGAGAGTTTTAAATCCTGAAAGAAATGAATTACAGGAAGGTGCAAGAAACTATTTAGTGCCTCTTGAATTGATTTTCAGAAATTCACTGCCAGAGGGCAGCAGTGTTTTCAAAAGAGTTGAACGCAAAGAAACCAGCTGGAAAAAATTAGGAATTAATTTTACTCCTGAACCAGGTGCAAAATTGGAAAAACCAATTTTAGATGTAAGTACAAAACTTGAAAGATTAGACAGATACATTGACTGGAACGAAGCAGGAAAAATTGCAAAACTCTCAGAAGCTAAAATAAATGAATTGAAAGACAAGCTGAATATTATTAATGATTATATAACTGAAAAAGCAGACTCACTTGGAATGGAACACGCAGACGGGAAAGTTGAATTTGGTTTAAGCCCTGACAATGAATTTATTTTGGTTGATGTTGCAGGTACGTTAGATGAAAACAGAATGATTTACAAAGGTCTGAATTTAAGCAAACAGATTATGAGAAATTATTACATGAAAAACACAGACTGGTACAAAAAAGTTGCGGAAATGAAAACAAAGGGAATTACTCCTGAAAAATGGGGTGTGCCCCCTTCCTTACCGAAAGAATTAATAGAAATAGTGAGTAATATGTACAAATCAGTTTGTGAAGCATGGATTGGAGAGAAGATATGGAACGCGCCAAGCATTGATGACGTTGTTGACGCGTACAGAGAATTTTTAAGCAGGTGATAAAATGGACAATTTTGATTATTTGAATCCGATTGATTACAGATATTATGGGCGTGATAAGAAAGCAGTAAAAGAAATAGGTGAATTTCTTTCAGAAGAAGCACGTATTAAATATCAGGCAAAAGTTGAGGCAGCGCTTGCAAAAGCACTTGCAAAAAATAAAATTTGCTCAGCTAAAATTGCAAATGAAATTGTTAAAGCATGTGAAAAAGTTAAAGCAGAGGACGTTTATGCTGAGGAAGACAGAATTAAACACGATGTGCGTGCTTTAGCAAATGTCATCAGAAACAAAGTTTCGAAAGAAGCAAAACCCTTTGTGCATTTTACTGCAACCTCACAAGATATTATTGATACTGCAAATTCTCTGCGTTATAAGGACTTTGCGGAAAAAGTTCTTCTTCCTGATTTGGTTTCACTTGAGAAAACACTTATCAAACTTGCATTACGTGAAAAGAAAACCTTACAAATTGGCAGAACTCACGGACAGCACGCAGAACCAATCACTTTTGGCTTTGCAATTGCGAGTTATGTTGACAGGCTTGGGAATTGCATCACAAACGTGAAATGGAAAAAAGAATATCTGCAGGGTAAATTCTCAGGTGCAGTGGGTGCTTATAACGCATCTTCACTTGTTTTTTCAAATCCTGAAAAATTTGAAAATGATGTTCTTAAGTATTTGGGATTAGAGCCATGTTATATTTCAACTCAGATAATTCAGCCTGAACCTCTGCTGAATTATTTAAATGCAGTAAATGCCTGCTTTGGTGTTCTTGCAAATCTCGCAGATGATATGAGAAATCTGCAGAGAAGTGAAATTAATGAAATTGCTGAAGTTTTTGAAAGCAAACAGGTTGGTTCAAGCACAATGCCGCACAAAAGAAACCCGATTAATTTTGAAAATGTTAAAAGTTTCTGGAAAGAATATATGCCACGCGTTGTTACATTTTACATGGATCAGATTTCCGAACATCAGAGAGATTTAACTAATTCAGCATCACAAAGATTCATACCTGAATATTTAGCAGGATTTGATTTAACAGTAAGAAGACTTGACAAAGTAATGTCACGTATTGTTGTTGATAAGGAATCAATGCTCTGGAACTTTGAAAAGAATGAAAGTTCCATTTCTGCTGAACCTCTTTACATTCTTCTTGCAGTTCACGGACATCCTGATGCACATGAGAAAGTGCGTGAATTAACTTTGGAATCTGCAAAGAAAAAAATCAATTTATTTTCACTTGCAGATAATGACAAGAGTCTGAAACCATATTTGTGTAAATTCACACCCAAACAGATGTCATTAATCAAAGACCCGAAGAAATACACAGGCCACGCTGAAAAGAAAACAGAAAAAATCTGCAAATACTGGCAAGATAAGCTAAAATCAGTCAAATAAGCTTAAATAATTCAGCAAGTTCTATACTATTATGCCTAAAGAAAAAAGGGAACGGACTAAGTGGGAAAAATTCACTCAGGACCCGATATGGGACATTGGCAGAAAAGAAAGATTAGACAGACAAAGAGCTAAAGAAATTAAAAGATTAGAAGCTAAAGTTTTAACACACAGAAGAAGAAGTGTGATTGAAAATGGTAAAAAAAAGGCATTGATTGATATAAAAGATCTTTCAATACTTGAATTAAACAATTATTTTTTTCAAACTGCAGATTTTAATAATCCAGAAGTATATTTTGAATCTGCAGACAACCTATTTGCAAAGTCTGCTGCACATTTGAATTTACAATCGGGGGATGTCCAAGAATATTTTGAAGTGCGAAAAGAAGCAAAGACTAAACTTGGTGCAATGGGAAATCCAGACTTTAATGATTTTGTTGAGGGGTATGTAAAAAGAGTAATTAATGAAATTAAAAAAAGATACAAAATTAATGATGAGCAATTAAGAGAAATTAATTATCTTTTGCACAATAATCCTTCATTAAACGGGAATACCCGCGAAAATGCAATTAAATACTTACAAAAAAGAATTAAAAATGTACAATATGAAACAAAAAAAATTAGAACATCTGAACAAAAAGGAAAACAAGTTAAGTTTGATGAAAAAGGTGTGAGGCGTTTGAGAGCTAGTTTCTATAATTATTTAAGGGGTCAAACTCCCGAATCAGTAAAATATCGGTCTGAGCATTTTGAGAAACTATTGACAGAGAAGAATTTGACATCTGCAAGAGATTCAATAATTGCTGAAGCTGATGACCTAATAAAAAGAATCGAAAATATGATATTGAGAATAGAGAAAAATCCCAAACAGTTTGAAATAGACCGCGTGACTGCAGAAAACACAGTAATTGATATTCTTACACATGCAGGAAAATGATTTGATTTATATTATTTTAGATAGATAGTGATATTATGACTCTGAAATTATTCAATACTTTGAGCAGAAAAAAAGAGGAATTCCGACCTCTGAAAGACAAGCATGCAAAAATGTACACCTGCGGGCCTACTGTTTACAATTACGCACACATTGGAAATTTCAGGGCATATATGGCTGCAGACATTCTTCACAGATATCTGAAGTATAAAGGTTTCAAAGTTACTCAGGTTATGAACTTAACAGACGTTGATGATAAAACAATCAATGGTTCTAGAAACGAAGGAATTTCGCTTGATGAATTCACTTCAAAATATAAAAAAGCTTTTTTTGAAGATATTGAAAAACTTAATATTGAAAAAGCAGATTTTTATCCGGAAGCCACAAAAACAATTCCTGAAATTGTTGAGCTTGTGAAAAAACTTATTGAGAAAGGTTACGCTTACAAAAGTTCAGACGAGAGTATTTACTTTTCAGTTACAAAGTTTAAGGATTATGGAAAACTTGCACACTTGGATTTAGATGAATTAAAAGAAGGTGCACGTGTTTCTCAAGATGAATATGAAAAAGGAAACGCGCGTGACTTTGCTGTCTGGAAAGCATGGGATACAGAAGACGGCAATGTGTTCTGGGAAACTGAATTAGGGAAGGGAAGACCTGGCTGGCATATTGAATGCAGTGCAATGAGTATGAAACATTTAGGTGAAAGTTTTGACATTCACACTGGTGGAATTGATTTAATTTTCCCGCACCATGAAAATGAAATTGCACAAAGCGAAGGTGCAACTGGAAAAAAGTTTGTAAATTATTGGATTCACAATGCATATTTAATTGTTGAAGGAGAAAAAATGTCAAAACGTTTGGGAAATTTTAAAACCCTGAATGATTTAGAAGAATATTCTCCGCGTGCAATAAGACATGTTTTAATGAACGGGCAGTACAGGCAGGAATTAAATTTCACAATTCAGGGAGTTAAAGATTCTGAAAAATTCATTGACAGGACAGATGAGTTTGTTAAGAGAATTTTGGATGCACAGGGAACAGAAAGCGCAGATGTTTCAAAAATAATTTCAGAAACAAAAGAAAAGTTTGAAACCGCACTGGATGATGATTTAAACGTGCCAAATGCAGTTGCTGCATTTTCTGAGTTTATGAAAAAGATTAATTCACAAATGAGTGAAGGCAAAATCAGCAAGAAAAACTCAGAAGAGATAATTTCCTTTTTGAAAAAATTAAATACTGTTTTTGGAACAATGAAATTTGAATTTGAAATTGAGGAAATTGATTCTGAAGTTGAGAAATTAATTCAGGAAAGGGAAACTGCACGTGCAGAAAAAAACTGGACAAAATCAGATGAAATAAGAAACAAATTAAAAGAAATGGGAATTGTTCTTGATGACACTGACAGGGGCACTAAATGGAAAAAAGTTAATCAAAACAATTAAATAGTCTAATTATATACTTTATAGAATGGCTACAGAATTACTTCTGACAGACTTTGGTCTGATTTTAGATTTAGGACTTATTGTTGTTATGGCCACTATTTTTGCAGGAATTGCAAGATGGTTAAAGCAGCCTTATCTTCTGGCATACATAGTAGCAGGTGTTGTTATAGGTCCATTAGGGCTTGGTGCGCTTGGTTTTGAGTTTTTTGGCATTCCTTTGGGTATTACGAATCATTTTAATATAAAAATTCTTTCCGAATTAGGAATTGCATTTTTGCTGTTTTCAGTTGGTGTTGAAACAGACATTTCAAAATTGTTTAAAATGGGAAAAATAGTGCTTTTGGGGGGAATAATGCAAGTTGTAATTACAATTCTTTCAATACTTGCATTCAATCATTTTACAGGAATACTGCCATTTGAAACCGCGTTATATCTGGGTGTGATTCTTGCATTTTCCTCTACAATGGTAGTAATTAAGATTCTTTCAGACAGTTTCCAGATAAATACTCTTCATGGGCGGCTTATGGTTGGATTTTTGCTTGTGCAGGATGTTTTAGTGATTATTGCATTTCCAATACTTGCAAATATCGGACAGCTGAATAACTTTGATTATCTTTTCCCAACACTTTTGAGAGGGATTGCACTATTGATTTCTGCAATAATTCTTGCAAAAGTTGTTTTCCCCAGAATCTTTAAAAGAATTGTAAAACATTCTGAATTGCTTTTCCTTTCCTCAGTTTCAGTTTGTTTTATGTTCATCTATATTGCATTTATTCTTGATTTTTCAATTGCAATTGGTGCATTTATCGCTGGTTTGACATTGTCTGCACTCCCTTACAATTTTGAAATTTTCAGTAAAATCAGGGGACTGCGTGATTTCTTTGTTACGATTTTCTTTGTTTCATTAGGAATGCAGTTAACATTTTCATTTGCAGGTTTGCCGATTACACTCATACTTTTCATTTTCTTAACAGTGTTTTTCCTGAAACCATTTTTGTTTTATATTTTCACTTTGTTTTCAGGTTATGGAAGTCAGATATCATTAGCTGTTGCACTTTCACTTGCGCAGGTTTCTGAATTTTCATTAGTTCTTGCAAGTCAGGGTTATAATCCTGCAGATCCGACTGGGAGCGTGCTTTCTGCACCTTTGTTTTCAATAATTATTTTAACAATTGCACTTTCAATGATTACAACCCCTTATCTAATGAGTTCAAATACATTAATTTACAAAAAATTCCGAAAGTTTTCAAGATTTTTACCAGTTAAATTAGGCAAAAGCTTCTTTAGAAAAGTTGATGATCTGCAATTAATACCTAAAACAATGAATGACCACATTGTGATAATTGGTGCAGGAACAATGGGTTCAAATTTAGCAGTTGCATTACAAAAAGAAAGGAAAGATGTAATTGTAATTGACCATGATTCAGAAGTTATTTATTCCTGCATTGACAGAAATATAAACTGCATTTACGGTTCGGGCGAAAATGAAGAAATTCTGAGAAAAGCAAACATAAACAAAGCAAAGCTTGTGATTTTATCACTGCCTGATTTAAAAACATCGTTATTTATTACTAATTTCACAAAGAAACTAAATCCAAACGTGAAAATCTTCGCACGTGCACATTATTTTGGTGATGCACTCGCATTATACGAACACGGCGCAGACCATGTAATTTTAGTTCAGGTTCTCGGCGCAAACGCATTACTGAGAGATGTTATTGAATATCTAAACGAAGGCACTCTCGGAGGAGTAGAAAAACTAAAATTCGAATTCATGGATTACCTGAAACAGAAATCACTTGAAGAAAAACAGCATTTTGGAATCTAAAAGCCGAACGCCCGGCTAGTGCGGGTGGCACTAAAGTGCCACTGTTTTGAGTTAGAAAGCCGTCACGCCCGGCTAGTGCGGGTCCCACTTGAAGTGGGACATCTCGCTTTGGCTCGGTGCCGTCACTCGCATTAAACAGGTACGGACTAGGGAATTGGGTTTTCTTAAATTCAATGTGCTTGAGCAGTATACCCCTACAAAAGCGTATATTTAAATATTTGTAGGTCTAACTATATTGTATGGTCTATCTAAAAGAAAAGGTAATAAATGGCAGAACTTACTACTACCTGACTAAATCCATCCGACTTCCTGATGGAAAAGTCAAAACTATTCAAAAGCTTGTTAAAGATAAGAAAAAAAATCTAAAAGAGCTTGAACGCGAGTATTTAGATTTTTTAATAGAAAAGGAAAAAGATGCATTTACAGAATTTTCATTAAAGAAGTATGAAATGCACAGCATTTTTAATAAACGCGAAATAGAAAAAATTGAAGATATGAAAGTTGATTATCAGTACATACTAAAAAAGTTCAGCAAAGCTCAGAAAAAAGATTGTTTTGACAGATTTATTGCGAATTTCACTTATGAATCCAATGCAATTGAAGGCAATTCTCTCACATTGAAAGATGTTGCAATTGTAATGTTTGACAAAATGACTATTGAGGGAAAGGAATTAAGGGAGATTTATGAAACAAGAAACAGCAGAAAAGTAATGGAACTTATATTGAAAAATAAATTTAAAATACGTGAAAAGGATATAATTAAAATGCATAAAATGCTGATGGAAAATATTGACATAAGAACAGGATATAAAAAAATACCTAATTACATCCCCGGAAGTTCCACAGAATTAACTCCTCCGGAAAAAGTTGAAAGCGAAATGAAAGAACTGATAAAATGGTACAATGAAAAAATCGAGAAGATGCACCCATTACAAATTTCAGCTTTGTTTCACGGAAAATTTGAGAAAATTCATCCTTTTGAGGACGGTAATGGACGAGTTGGCAGATTTTTATCAGATATAATTTTATTGGACAATAATTATCCGCCGCTGATAATCAGAAAAAGCCAAAGAAATGCATATATAAAATGCCTTCAGGACTTCCACCGCGGTTATACTGAAAATCTTGAAAGATTTTTCCTGGAAAAATACAAAAAAACCTACCGAAGTTTCTTTTTAGTTTATCTGAAGTATGTGAAAAAATTGTGAAAAGAAGTAAGTTAAAATAATTGAGTTTTGTTGCACTTTCAAATAGATAGGCTGGTTGGGAGTGACCTGATTCAACCCTAAGCTGAAAAAGCTAGGACTAAGAAAAACTCTATCGTCCGTATTTAGTTCTCAGCTTTTCCAAAACCTCACTATACAAATTTTCAGGAATTGCTTTTCCTGCTTTTGGCGGGGTAGGTGGCTTAAGTTCGCCCCGGAGATGGAGAAGGTACGGATGACAGGTCTAAGAAAATGTTTCCTTTAAAATTTAATGTATATTATATTTAACTAATGGCCACCACTAAAAAAAGTTATCCGATGAGTGATATTGAAATCGTTTTATTAAGCCCGATTCATAAAAAACTTATCGGGGATTTTGAATGTCAAATCAAGGATT
>JAZDFD010000025.1:0-15401 GCA_043808155.1 Candidatus Iainarchaeum sp. | reverse complement strand
GAGAAACGAGGCAATGAAGTAGTAGTTCTTGATAATTATGTCGGCGGGAAAAACAATCTGAAATATCTTTCAGAAAATGTTGAAATTATTGAAGGCGATATGTGTGACAGAGAAGCATGCAAAAAAGCACTGAAAGATGTTGACACGATTTATTGTTTGGGTGCGCATGCTGCGGAAGGTCAGAGTGTTTACATTCCAATTTTTAATGCTGAAACAAATTTAATGGGTTCAATAACACTGCTTACTGAAGCAATAAATGCAGAAGTCAGAGATTTTGTTTTTACAAGCAGTATTGCAGCATATGGAATGCCTGAAAAACTTCCTGTTTCTGAAACTGCAAAATTAAATCCTGAAGACCCATACGGAATTACAAAAATGGCGTTTGAACATTATCTCCGAGTTTATCACGAAATGGGAAAAATTGACCCCTATATTGTGAGATTTTTCAATGTTTACGGGCCAAGACAGAGAATGGATGACCCTTACAGGGGAGTTGTTCCTATTTTCATAAACAAATGTCTGAAAGGAGAACAACCAGTAATTTTTGGTGATGGTTTGCAGGAACGGGCATTTACTTATATTTCAGATATTGTTGAACCAATATGTGACATTGTAGGAAATAAAAAACTAATTAACAATCCGATAAATATAGGTGCAGAAGAATCTTATTCTGTAAAATATCTTGCAGAAGAAACAATAAAAAAAATGAATGTTGATTTGGAAATAAAATATGTTCCGAAAAGAACATCAGATGTGAAAATTGTTTATGCAGATGTTTCAAAAGCAAAAAAACTTCTTAATTATAAAGCAAAGATTTCACTTAGTGAAGGGCTTGATGAGACTATAAAATGGGCAAAAAGCGAAGGCGCAAAAGAATTCAATTACATGGATTATTTTGAAATCCCAAAAATGGCACACGACTCATACAAGAAAAAAGATATTTGAGGATTGGCATGATGATGAAGTCACCCCCTGTCAGTATTGTCATCCCTACTTTGAACAATCCTGAAACTTTGAGAAAGGTTTTGGAAGGAATGCTCAAATTAGAATATCCTGCAAATTATGAGATTATAGTTGTAAATGACGGCAGTAATGATTACACTAAAGAAATGCTGAAACAATTTGATAAAAATGACAAAATAAGTGTGATTAATCTGCCTAGATCAGGAGTCTGCAAAGCAAGAAATGCGGGAATTGCAAAAGCAAAATATGATTTTGTAATAAATATGGACCATGACTGCATACCTGAAAAAGACTGGCTGAAAGTAATGATGACCGGTTTTGATTCTGAAAAAGTCGGAATTGTTACAGGTTACGGGGGTTATGGCGGAACGTCAACTGCATTCAGGAAAGATGTTTTAGAAAAAGTAGGTGGCTATGATGAAGATTATTTTTATTACAGGGAAGATACTGACATTGCTTTTAAAATAATTGAACAGGGTTTTGAAATTAAAAAAGTGCCGAAACGATATGTTCACGATCACAAAATGACAAAACCAAAAGGCACATTGCAAATGATAAAACATGTATGGGCTCGTTTAAAAAATCACAAAAATGATGTTCTGCTTTACAAGAAACACCCTAATAAACTTACAGAAGACTTTTTAGATATTAAATTTGGATTTTTAATAAATCCTATGAAAGATTTTGGTGCAGCAACAGGGCTGTGGCATAATAACTCTAAATTTAACCTGAGTTCGCCTCGCGGAATAACATATTTAGAAAACAAAACTCCGATTCATGCATTAATAACCATTTTTGTTGGTATTTGTTATGTATTTGCAGTAAAAACAATGAGACTTTACGCAAGTATAAAATTTTTAAAGTTGCTGATTTAAATGAAAAACATAAACATGAAAGGGAAAAAGATTGCAGTAACTGGTGCAAACGGATTTGTGGGTTCTGCTGTCTGTGAAAAACTTCTGGAAAACAAATGTAATGTTTCAGCAATCATTCATAGCAGGAAAAAAGATGATTTGCTGAAAGAACGCGGAATCAGTAAAGAGTTAACAATTCTGAAAGCAGACATAATGAAAAAAAATGAACTGAAAAAAGCTTTGTCTTCAGACGATTTTGATTTTTGTCTTCACTTTGCAGCTCAGTCAGCAGTAAGATTAAGCAAAAATGAAATTGAAAAAACAATGAAAATTAACAGTTATGGTACATGGCATGTTTTACAGGCATGTGTAAATTCAGAGATAACAAATTTTGTGCTTGCATCATCAGGAAAGATTTACGGCAAACATAAAACCAAAACAGTTAATGAAAAATCAGCATTGAAAACAACAACCGTATATGGAAAAAGCAAAATATTTGCAGAAAACATTGCACATACTTTCCAAAAATCACATAATCTTTCAGTTGCAATAACAAGAAGTGCAAATATTTATGGTCCTTACGATAACAATTTTTCAAGAATAATACCAAGTTCAATGAACGCAATCCTTCAGGGAACTAGACCAGTAATTCTGGGAAGGGGTAAAGCCAAAAGAGACTTCATATTTATAGATGATGTTTCTGACGCATACCTGAAGATAATGCAATTTATACTGAAAAATAAAAACTGCTGTGAGACATTTAATATCGCAACTCAGAAACAAACATCAATTTCGGAAATAGTTAAACTTGCTTCAGACGCATCAGGAAGCAGAATAAAGCCTGAATTTAAGAAAGCAGATAGCAAAGAAGAAGATGAAAATGTAATGAGTATTGCAAAAGCACGCAAATTACTTGATTGGACTCCTGAATATACCTTAAAAAAGGGATTGAGAGAAACATTTTACTATTACAAGAGGTGTTTGAAATGAGAATTGGCATAATCGGCGCAGGCGTTATAGGACAATATATTGCAGAAAAAATCATAGGCGATCCAACATTGGAGATTTCATTTATTTATGATGAAAAAGAAATTCCAGCAAAATTGTCAAAATATGAGATAAGAAGATTTGAAGATTTTGATAAAACTGAAACAGATTTGGTTGTTGAGGCTGCAGGACACGAGGCAGTTAAAGAATACGCGGTAAAAGTACTTGAAAAAACAAATCTTCTTGTGATGAGTGTTGGTGCGCTTGCGAATGCTGAACTTGAAGAACAGATTAAGATTGCGAGCAGAAGAAACGGGACAAAATTCTATGTTGCACCAGGTGCAATAATTGGAATTGACGGAATAACAACTGTTCAGGATAATCTTGAAAGTGTTGGATTGGTAACTACAAAAAATCCAAAAAGCCTCGGAAGAGATGACACAACAAAAACAATTGTTTTTGAAGGCACTGCAAGAGAAGCATGCCCTAAATTTCCAAGAAATGTTAATGTTGCCGCAACTCTTGCTTTGAATGGAATTGGTTTTGACAAAACAAATGTAAAAATTGTGTCGGATCCTGAAGCAAAATCAAATACGCACGAAATAACTGCATCAGGTGCTTTCGGGAAATTCACAATCAAAGTAGAGGCAGCCCCAAGTTCAAATTTAAGAACAAGCGGTCTTGCTACAACAAGTGCTTTTGAAACAATAAAGAAAATTCAGCGCGGACTCAGTATTTATTAAATTTAAATCATAAAGTGATTGCTGTGAACAATGAAAAAAAGATAGAGAAGATAATCGAATTGAAAAACCAGAAGAATGCTGCAATTCTTGCACATAATTATCAGATTCCTGAAATTCAGGAATTAGCAGATTATGTTGCTGACTCTTTGGGTTTGGCAAAAAAAGCTCAGGAAATAAATTCAGAACTTATCGTTCTTTGCGGTGCGGATTTTATGGCAGAAACTGCAAAGGCATTAAATCCAAAAAAGAAAATTTTGATTCCATCATTAGACGCTAAATGTCCGATGGCGGGAATGTTAAGTGTTTCAGAAATTGAAAAAGCAAA
Organism: Candidatus Iainarchaeum sp.; assembly: GCA_043808155.1. Taxonomy (GTDB): domain Archaea; phylum Iainarchaeota; class Iainarchaeia; order Iainarchaeales; family JAZDFD01; genus JAZDFD01. The sequence continues at coordinate 11,529 of JAZDFD010000025.1, read as the reverse complement.
ACAAAAAAACCCAAATGCAAAAGTTGTTCTGTATGTTAATTCAAGTATTGAAGCACGGGCACATGCAGATGTATGCTGTACAAGTGCAAACGCTGTTGAAATAGTTAATGCAATTGACGGAGAAGAAATTCTTTTTGGGCCAGATAAAAACTTAGGGCTATTTGTGAAAAAACACACTGATAAAAAAATAATTCATCTTCCAGAAAATGGATTTTGTTATGCACACAAACAATTCACAAAAGGGCAGGTTTCAGAAGTTAAAGCTGAACATCCTGATGCATTAATTCTAGTTCACCCGGAATGTGAAATGGATGTACAGGACATAGCAGATTTTATTGGGAGTACAAGCCAGATGCTGACGTTTGCAAAACAAAGTAATGCAAAAGAATTCATTATTGGAACAGAAGTTGGTTTGCTACACCAGTTAGAAAAACAGAACCCTGAAAAGAGATTTTATACAGGATGCGAAGAAGCAGTTTGCATTCAGCAGAAAAAAATTAATCTGGGAAACCTTCTTGAATCACTTGAAAAAGAGCAATATGAAGTGAAAATTAATTCTGAAACTGCAGAAAAAGCTGGTTTGGCTATTAGAAAGATGTTTGAATTAGTTTGATTTTTGGAATAATTTAAATACAATAGGGAGTTTATTATTTTATGGCAAATAAAAAAGCAAAATATGAAAAGAATGAATTCCCGGGAAATGTATTAATCGTTCACTTTGAGGCAGGGGAAAGAAAAGGTACAATGAGTTGGGATTTACCACCTGAAACTCCTGCTTTGTATGGAGAAGAAGTTAGGGAACTTTTTAGAGAAAGATGCAGGAATAGTGGTATAAGAAATGCAAAGATTATTGAAATATGCAGAGGGGATGTCGTTCGGGGTCTCAAAGGCAACCCAAAGTTATTTGGTGGAAGGAAAAAATATTTCATAACTCCAGATGTGCCTCGAAAAAAATTTGGACTTAAGTCTAAGAAACCTAAACCCAAACCTAAAATTAGACGAAAATAAATAAGCATAATACTTCGATTTTTGTCTCAAAATGGTTTTTAAAGAATCCGCATTTCATTATATAGTAATATATTATATGATTTGAAAATTAGCTTTTTGAGGGGAATTTTATGAGAGTTTTAGTAACTGGCGGAGCAGGATTTATTGGAAGCAATTTTGTAAGGTATATGCTTCAGAAATATCCAAAATACGAAATTGTGAATTTGGATAAACTCACATATGCCGGCAGAACTGAGAATTTGAGTGATGTGGAAGATGATGAAAAATACACATTTATCAAAGGGGACATCTGTAACTCAGTAGATGTTGAAAAAGCAATGAAGGGCTGTGACTTAGTTGTTAATTTTGCAGCAGAAAGCCACGTAGACAGAAGTATTGAGGATGCTTCAGCATTTGTAAGAACTAATTTTGAAGGCGTACGAGTAATGCTGGAGTCTGCAATGAAACAGAATGTTAAAAAATTCATTCAGATAGGAACTGACGAAGTTTATGGAAGTGTGGAGAAAGGCTCAAGCACTGAAAATGATTTAATAAAACCAAAAAATCCTTATTCAGCAGCAAAAGCAGCTGCAGACCTACTTGCGTTGAGTTATTTTAATACTTATGAACTGCCTGTTGTTGTTACAAGAAGCAGTAACAATTACGGACCATACCAGTTTCCGGAAAAATTAATTCCAAGATTTGTTACAAATCTGATTCAGGGAAAGAAAGTCCCAATTTACGGAGATGGCTTAAATGTGAGAGACTGGCTTTATGTTTTGGATAATTGTGAAGCAATTGATGTGTGTTTACACAAAGGAAAAAACGGTGAAATTTACAACATAGGCGGGGGTAATGAAGTTTCGAATCTTGAAATCACTAAAAGAATTTTGAGTGAGCTTGGAAAAGGAAAAGAAATGATTGAACATGTTAAAGACAGAAAAGGACATGACAGACGATATTCTTTAGATTCAGGAAAAATAAAGAAAAAACTTGGATGGACACCTAAGAAAAATTTTGAAAAAGGCATAAAAGAAACTGTAAAATGGTATGCTGAAAATGAAACATGGTGGACGCTGCTGGTGAAATAATATGGATTCTGAAAAAATTGAAATACTACTTTCAAATATTTTTAGCATGCAAAAGAATCCTAAAATTTTACATCTTGGTTGCGGGAGAAATAAACTTCCAAAAACGATTGGGATTGACATCAGAGATTTCCCAGAAGTGGATGTCAGAGTGGATTTAAATTCAGACATGCCGTTTGGAGAAAACTCAGTTGACGGTATTGTAAGCAACCACGTATTAGAACATTTAGATTATAGCCACATAATGAATGAGAGTCTCAGGATTCTAAAAACAGGCGGAATTAGCATTATGATTGTTCCGCATTACACTAATCACAGAGCACATATGGGTGAACATAAAATACAGGGTTTTTCCTGGATTGCATTCGAACATTTTGCAGATAAAAATCACCCTTTTTATGGATTTGAAATTATGAAAAATGAAATTTTGTTTGGAAATAAGTTAAATTTCATCGGAAAACTGATAAATTCAAACAAAAAAATCACATATATTTACGAAAGATTTTTTTCAGGAATATTTCCGGCAGTGGAACTCGCAGTTATTATGAAAAAAAAATTCAATGCGGAAATAAAATTAGAAAAATGTTCGCCAAAAAATAATATGACAATATCAAAACAAAAGAGTGTGATAAAATGAAGGACGTGATTTTTTGACAGATGCAAACTTAACAACATCTCAAAAATCATGGACTTTTTTAAGATTAGAACTTGAAAAGTATTTCAACCAAGTAATTTCAAAAAATAATAAAGAACTTATGGTTTTAGAAGTCGGCTGTGGTATGGGGATATTAATAAAGCCAATTGCTAAAAAGAATCCAAAAATTAAATTCACAGGACTTGATATGGATTCAACTAAAATTAAAGAAGCAAGCAAAGAGAAAATCGGAAATTTAAATTTTATATGCGAAGATATTTTAAAATTTAAAACAGATGAGAAATATGATATTGTTATTACATCTGAGGTGTTAGAACATATTGAAGAACCTGAAAAATTTTTATCAAAAATAAGTTCACTCACCAAAGGAAATGGTTTTTTGATAATTTCTACGCCCAACAGAACCAATTATCCAAAAGTGTGGTTTGGGTTTGTTTTTGGAAAAAAAGCAGATAAAATGAAAAAAAGTTTTGCTGAAAAAAATAAAAAACCAGGGTGGAAAGATAAAGGACATATTTCTGTTCAGGGTGCAGATGAACTTAAAAGAAAACTTAAAAAAGCTGGTTTTATAATTAAAGACCAGACCAGAAGTCAGCCACTTTACGGCGGACAGTGGGTTGATTCAAATTTAATCGTTAGAAATTTGAACATATTAATCGACAAGATACTGCCTCGAAAACATTTTATAAACTGGGGTTGGGATCTTATTTTTTTGGCTAAAAAGGAGTGATTTTATGAAGGGATTAATTTTAGCAGGTGGAACAGGATCAAGACTTTTGCCACTAACAAAAGTAACGAACAAACATCTTTTGCCAGTTTATGACAAACCAATGATTTACTATCCACTTGAATCTTTGAAAAGCGCAGGAATAACAGATATTATGATTATTACAGGTACGCACCATGCAGGAAATATTTTTTCATTGCTTGGTTCGGGAAATGAGTATGGTGTTAAATTTACTTACAAAGTTCAGGATGAAGCAGGAGGAATACCTCAGGCAATTTCACTGGCAGAAGATTTTGTCGGTAATGATTCATTCATTTCAATTAACGGAGATAACATAATTTTTGAATCCTTAAAACCTTTTGCAAAAGAATTTGAAAAAGAAAAAGATGCAATGCAGATTTTACTTTATAAAGGTACAGAAGAGGAAGCAAAAAAAAGCGGAGTTGCAGTTTGTGAGGGTAAAAAAGTAACAAATGTTATTGAAAAACAAAAAAACCCACCTGCAAAAAATATTATTATTGGGATTTATTTCATGAAACCAAGTGTGTTTGATGTGATAAAAAAAATAAAACCATCTGCACGCGGTGAAACTGAAATTACGGATGTGCAAAAACATTATTTGCAGAAAAGAACTCTTAAAGCAGATTATCTGAAAGGAAAATGGCTTGATGCAGGTGACTTTGAAGATTTACTTCATGCGAATCTTGAAACAAAGAAGTTTATGGAAAAGTGATTCAATGAAAATAATGATGCTTAATCCTCCATTTCTTGAGAACTATTCACGCTCTTCGCGAAGTCCGGCAGTAACGAAGGGGGGAACGATATACTACCCATTATGGTTAGCATATGCTACAGGTGTTCTGGAAAAAGAAGGACACGAAGTTAAGCTTGTTGATGCACCTGCAGAAAAAATTTCAGTTGAAAAAACACTTGAACTTGTAAAAAAATTTAAACCAAAACTTGTTGTTGTAGACACAAGCACAGCTTCTGTTCATTCAGATGTTAAAGTTCTTGAAAAAATAAAAGAAAGTCAGAATTGTTTTTGCGTGCTTGTGGGAACGCATGTAAGTGTATTACCAGACCAAATTCTGAGAATGAGTAATAAAATTGATGCAATCGCAAGACAGGAGTATGATTTAATTTTGAAAGAACTTGCAGAAGAACTTCAAAAAGAAAAACCAAATCTTTGGAATATTAAAGGATTAAGTTTTATGGAAAACAAGAAACTTATACATAACAGGGATATGCCACTGATTCATAATTTGGATGACATTCCATTTGTGAGTAAGATTTACAAAAAACACCTGAAAATAGAAAATTATTTTTATGCTGCAAATTTATATCCTGAAATCACTATTGTTGCAGGCCGTGGCTGTAATTTCAGATGTATTTTCTGTTTAATGCCTCAGACAATGACTGGAAGAAATTACAGAACAAGAAGTATTGAAAATGTAGTTTCTGAATTTGAGTATATTAAAAAAACATTTCCACAGGTTAAAGAAATCTTTTTGGAAGACGATACATTTACTGCTGACAAACAAAGAGTGCGTGAATTGTGTGATGAACTTATAAAACGCAAAGTGAATATCACATGGAGCACAAACGCAAGAGCAGATGTTGACCTTGAAACTCTGGAAAAAATGAAACAGGCAGGCTGCAGATTACTTTGCGTTGGTTTTGAATCAGGAAATCAGAAAATATTAAACAATATAAAAAAGGGAACTAAACTTGACACAATACGGCAGTTCATGAAAGATACTAAAAAAGCAAAAATTTTAGTGCATGGATGTTTCATGCTCGGAAACAAAGGAGAAACAAAAAAAACAATTGTAGAAACAGTGAAGTTTGCAAAAGAGTTAGATCCTGATACTGCACAGTTTTTCCCGATAATGGTTTATCCTGGTACGGAAGCATATGATTATTTCAAAAGCAAAGGTTTTTTGCTCAGTGAGGATTACACTAAATGGCTTGATGAAGAAGGAATGCACAACTGCATGGTTTCAAGACCATGGCTTACAAACAAAGAACTTGTAAAACTGTGCAATAATGCAAGAATGGAATTTTACATGCGCCCAAAATACATCTTTCAGAAAATTGCACAGGCAATAAGACATCCAAAAGAAATTCCAAGGTTGTTCAAAGCGAGTAAGACTTTTTCAAAACATCTTATTGAAAATATTTCTGAAAAAATTTCAGGCAAAAGCTGAGTGTTGTTATGAACGCAAGTGTTATTATCCCTGTTTTCAACGGAGAACAAACAATTAAACCGTGCATTGAGTCTTTAATAAATCAAACTTTCGGCGAAAGTTATGAAATTATTGTTGTTGATGATGGGAGCACAGATGAAACAAAGGACGTTGTAAAATCATTTGACAGTAAAATAACATATTTATTTCAAAAAAATAAAGGACCTGCAATTGCGAGAAATGCAGGTGCAAAAAATGCTAAATTTGAAATTCTGGTGTTTATAGATGCGGATTGTATTGCAGAAAAAAATTGGCTTAATGAAATGGTCAGACCATTCAAAAATAAAGAAATTGTTGGTGTGCAGGGAAGATATAAAACCATGCAGAAATCTTTAACTGCAAGATTTGTGCAGATTGAAATTGAAGAACGCTATGAGAAAATGAAAAAACATGAAAATATTGATTTCATAGGCAGTTATTCTGCAGCTTACAGGAAAGAAATTTTTATAGGTACGGGCGGGTTTGATGAGAGCTTCCCAATCGCATCAGGAGAAGATCCTGAGTTAGCCTATAAACTTGCGAAGAAAGGGGAAAAACTTGTATTTAATGAAAATGCAGTTGTTTATCACAAACATCCTGAAAGCCTTCTGAAATATCTTCAGATTAAGTTTTTCAGGGCTTATTGGAGAGTTCTTCTTTATTCAAGGCACAAAGACAAGATAATTAATGACTCATATACACCTCAGGCACTGAAATTTCAGATTATTTTTACAACATTGACCTTGCTTTCCTTGGTAGGGTGGGGACTTAAAATACTGCCATTATGGCTTTTTGGGACGTTTTTGGGAGTACTAGGGCTTAGTTTTATGCCATTCATTCTCTTTACAGCGTCAAAAGATTTGACAATGGTAGCCCCGATAATACCCGTACTTTTCACGAGAAATATTGTATTCGGACTGGGTTTAATACTGGGACTTTTGTCAGGAGTATGGAAAAAATGAAAATACTGCAAATTACAAATCATTTCTGGCCATGCAAAGGGGGTGTAGAAAGGAGCGTTGAAGATTTGAGTATTCATTTGAAAAAAAGAGGACACGATGTTTCAGTATTATGTCTTAATATGTGTGGAAAAGAAAAAAATTTACTTCCTGAAACAGAAGATTATCATGGCATCGAAATTAAGAGACTGCAATTTTTTGATTTGAAATATTATAAAGTTGCTACAAATGTTATGAGCACAGTAAGAGAAATAAATCCTGATGTAATCCATGTGCACGGGCTAGGTTTTCTTACAGATTTGATTTTGAGAAACAGACAGAAACATAGAAAACCAGTTATTGTTTCAACACATGGCGGAATATTTCACACAAAAAATGTTCATTCATTGAAAAAGATATATTTCCAAAATATTGTTAAAGCACATTTGAAAAATGCAGATAAAATTATTGCAGTAAGTGAAAATGATAAAAAATTATTTTTAACAATTGCAAATGAAGCTCAATTAGAAATGATTGAAAATGCAATTGATTTAAAAAAATTTAAAATACTTGAAAGAAAACCTGTTAAAAACACATTTGTGTTTGTAGGGCGAATTTCAAACAACAAAAGAATTGATTTACTGATAGACGTATTCTCAAAATTGAAAAACAAAGATTTCAAAATTAAAATCGTAGGAAAAGATTTTGATAACTTAAGAGACAATCTAGAGAAAAAAGCAAAAGACTGCGGACTAAGTAATAAAATCAAATTCGCTGGTGAAGTAAACGAAAAAGAACTCATTCAGATTTTTAAAGAAACTGAATTTTTTGTTTCTGCATCTGAGTACGAGGGCTTTGGCATTTCAACTATTGAAGCAATGGCGTCGGGGTTAATACCAGTATTAAACAGCATCCCGTCATTCAGAAAATTTGTTACTGCAGGAAAAAATGGTTTCATTGTTAATTTTTCAGATACAAAAAACACAGCGATTCAGATTGAAAGAATTCTGAAACTTTCAGATAAGGAAAAAAAAGAGCTTTCAAAAAATGCTGTTAAAGTATCAAAAAATTATTCATGGTCAAATCAGATTAAAAAATTTGAAAAAATGTATAATGATGTGATTGAATGAAAATAGCATACATTGCATTCTCAGAAGAATTTGGAGGCAAAACAGCAGGCTTTGTTCATGCATCTGAAATGTGCGAAGCGCTTATATCTTTAGGTCATCAGGTTACGCTTTACATAAAAAGTGGGCGGGATAAGAGGCCTGATGAACTGGAAAACATTGAAGTGAGATTTTTAGAAAAAGGACTCAAAAACCTGATAAATAATTATTCAAAACTAAAAAATGAACTTAAACAATTTGATATAATTCATGAGAGATATTCTGTTAATCCATATATTTGTATGGTTCAGGCAGGACTGGGCAAACCTTATGTTCTGGAGGTTAATGACCCTGGTGCTGAAACATGGACAGGATTGAAGAAATGGATTTACACAATACCAATCAAAATAAAATTTAATTTTGCAGATGCAATAATAACTCAAACAGAAACTCAGAAAAATATAATCGAAAAGCAGACAAACACTCCTGTTTATGTTGTTTCAAACGGCGTTGATGTCTTGAAATTTGATGTATTTGAAACACTAATTGAAAAGGAACGACAGATAATTGCGCCCAATGATGAAAAAATAATTTGTTTTATGAGCAGTTTCAGAGAGTGGCACGGAGTTCTGGAAATTCCTGAAATTGCAGAAAACGTAATTAAGAAAAATCCCAATGTGAAATTTCTGATAATTGGTTCTGGAAACGAAATGAAAAAATTCAAAGAAATTATTAAAGAAAAAAATTTAGAACGCTATTTCATTTTAAAAGGCGAAGTTGACAGAGATAAAATACCAGTATTGCTAAAAGCATCAGATATTTGCATAGCGCCATTTTCAACCAAGAAATTTCCACAGCTTGAAAAAAACGGATTTTGGTGGTGTCCTGTAAAACTCTACGAGTATATGGCTGCAGGAAAGCCAATTGTGAGTGTTGATTTTGAGGAAGTAAAAAAAATAGTTGGTAATGCAGGTCTGCTTGCAGAACCAAATAATTTGAAACAATTTTCAGAGTTTATTATTAAATTGTTAAGTGATGAAAACATGCGGAAAACATATGGGGCTGCAGGCATCGAAATTGCAGAAAATAACACATGGATAAAAAAAGCTAAAGAAACTCTGGAAGTTTACTCAAAAAATAGATGAGCATATAAATCTGAATTGACTGAATGACTTAATTCAGAAATTTTCGTTTAATTTCTTCAAGCGTTGAATATCCCCTCTTCAGAAGTAAAAAATACCCGAAAAAAAGAAAAACGCAGACTAATAAACGATTCACGACAACTACAAAAAAAGACACATCATATGATACTGCAAAAAAACCAAGAACTAAAATAACTGCACTTTCCCTGACACCCAAGCCCCCAGGAATTGTTGATAAAACACCTGCGAATAATGCAAATGAAATGCTTATTGCAAGAGGAATCAAATCCACACTGGAATTAACTGCAAAAAACAAAAAATAGAAAGATAAAAGCGATGCACTCCAGTAAAGAATAGTGTATATAAAAACTGTTCCGAAATGTGTGCTTTTAATCAACTTTATCCAATTAACCCTCATATCACGTGCAAACTTCAACAAGAAAATAATTATACGTGACAAAAATGAAATCTTTATTTTTTCTGATTTTAAAATAAACACTTCAAACAATCCCTGCGGGACCATAAAAAAACCAATGGAAACTACAAACATTAATGCAAAAAATGCAAGAATTATTGGAACTGGTAGACTGTTAAAAAGACTTATGAAAAAAATCAGACCAATAGCAGCAGGAATTAAAATCATCCAAAAATCAATAACCTGCTCAAAAGTTGTTATTGCAACAGAATCTGTTTTTGTGAGTTTATAATTACGGGATATTATACCTGCTTTTGCAAGAAGATTTAATCTTGCTGGCAAAACATAAAGGAAAAAACGATTTATAAGTTCAAGTTTGAATAAATCAGAAAATTTAGTTTTTTCAGATGTGAAAGACAGCAATAATGCTTTCAAACGCAGAGACTGAAAAATTAGTGAGACAAACAAACAAATGAAAGCAAGCAGAATAAATTCCGGTTTTTGAACAGATAAAAAGATACTAAAATCGATATTAAACTGAGAAACAAAAAGGATAAAGAATATCAAACCTGCAAGATAGTAAAGAATTTTTTTCATAATATCACTTGTTTAACTGGTATAGTGCAGTACATTCGTCAGAATATACTTCAGTAATTTCGTTGTCTTCAAGAAGTGAGACAAATAAATCAACACTTAGAGGATAATCATCAATACACGTAACTGCTAAATGTGTGAAGCCCTCGTCAGTAGCAGCAGATATGAATTGTGACGGAGTAGTTGATTCAGATAAGTCTTTTAGAGGGCGAGAATTTTTTCCGGAATAAAATGAAATTCTGCGAAATTCAGTTTTTGAAATTATTTTCACATCATCTGGAAGTTCAGAAATAAATTCATACAATCCTGTAACTTTTGAATGCTGATCTGAAAAATAAACAGCACTTCCAGAAACATATACAAAAGAAAACATACCGAAAAAAACAAATGATAAAACAGCAAGAGAACGGAAAGTCACATTATTCAATTTAGAGTAAGCGCTGACTGCAAACAATCCGAACAAAGGTAAGACAGGAAGTAACATCCTTGTTTCAAATCCGCGAATAATAAGAATTGGAAGAATCATCAAAATGCTGAGAAGCATTGTTAAATAAATCAAATTTTTTTCTTTCAGAGAATTGTGAATTCCTTTCAAAATTAGCAAACCCAGTGGGAGGATTGCCAATGCAAAAACACCTGCTAATGTTAAAATCAGCAAAGAATCCGAAAGACCCATCTGTGGAAAAAGTGTGAGACTTGGGAAATACCAAAAATAAAAGTAAAAAAAGACGGCTTTTTCAATAGTAATATTAGTTTCGAAAAGACCATTAGTTTCAAAAACACCTACATTTACTGCTTCGACATCACCAGATGAAAAACCAAGCGCATTTCCTGTTGTAAAGAAATTGAATGCAAACCACAAAAGGGAAAGAAGCACAATAACAAAAATAATTCCTGAAATTTTAAGCATTGGAACATTTTTTTCCCTGAGAACAAAAAATAATCCTACTAAGAAAGCAGGGATTGTAAATGTTGCATTCATCTTTGTCAGCGACAGCAGGAAAACAGAAATTACAAATAAACATAAATGAAAATTAGTTACTTTAGTTGATTTTTTGATGCGTATTAACAAATAAAATGAAATTAAAACAAAAAGAGTTGCAATCGGGCCAGTATAATTGACTGCGCTGAAAATAACTATCACTGCATGTGCTGCGGTGAATGCAATGCCCATTAACTGAAGTGTTTTATTTTCAGGAAACAATTCTTTACAAACTAAATATGCAAAAACAATCTGCAAAACAGAAATTATGAAAGGCATTATACGCAGGAACGGCATATCTAAGGGAAGAGCTGTTAATCCGAAAAAAATTACCAATATAAAATGATAAAGCGGCATTGGGAGAATTTGCAGTATTTCCTCAGTAAGGCCTGTTTGGAGAATGTCTTTCACAATCGCAAGATGATATACGGCATCAGTATATGTGGCCTCAGGGAGAATCAAAAAGGAAATAATTCTTGAAACAATCCCCAAAAGCAAAACAAACAAAAATGCTTTTCCTGCATTTCTCTCAATCAGCTCAGATAGTTTAGACATTATGAGACATAATGCAATAAACTTTAAATAAGGCTATACCGTACAAAAATAGAAAAGACACGGGTTTTAAGTATTGCAATATTTATAAATAATATGGATGCGTATTCTTTACAGG
>JAZDFD010000024.1:0-74016 GCA_043808155.1 Candidatus Iainarchaeum sp. | reverse complement strand
AATAAGTTCACTTATGAAAACCTAACCTTTTTATACAATTACATAATAGTGTATATCTATGAAAAAAATAATCTTAGTTTCGTTTCTTATTTTTGCACTTATCCTAAGTGGTTGCGTAGAACCACCTGTAACTCCACCAGTGGAACCACCAATAGAACCACCTGTAATTCCCCCAGTAGAACCACCAGTTGAAAAATCTTCATGGGGTTTTGGTTCTACAAATCCAATTCAAGGTTCAAATTATTGGTGGTGTTCAGACAATGTACATCTTACAAACGGAGTCACAACAATTGAATGTGTTGGAAAATGTGCAACAGTTGATGGACGCGACAGATGCATTGATCCTTTAATTCCGCCCTTCGGAACCCAAAGAACTTATGAATGTGTTAACGAAAATTGGATTGCAATTTCTGAAAATGGAGAAACACACTATTATTATTGCCAGGCAGGCTGTGAAGTAATGGCTGATGGCACAACAATGTGCTGGTGCGGAACAGATCCTGATTGCGGAAAGCCTGACAACTTCCCAGGCGGAGTTGGAAAAGGAACCGCGGGTGCGTGGCACTGCACTGATTACTGGCATTTTTCAAATGGAAAAGAAACAGTTTTCTGTGAGTTGGGATGCATAGCCGATATTTGTTATCATCCTGAAATTCCCGAAAGTATGCCCCCATGCTGTTATGAATGCATTGGTACGCAAAGAATGGCTGTAACATGTGATGGTGTTACAAACGAATATGATTGTGTAAATGATTGTGAAAATCGTGGTGAATGCATAGATATTTGTTATTGTGATAGTGATGATGATTGTTTAAATCCGGATCCAAAAACAGACACTCAGGGAAATACTGTGAATATTATAAGTCCAGATCCCGGTGATGCTGGAAACGACAATGGAACTGAAGAGGATAATCCACCTGCAGAAGTTTGTGGAGATGCAGAATGCAATGGAGACGAAACCTGCTCAACATGTGCAGAAGACTGCGGTGAATGCGAATCCATATGCGGAGATGATCTCTGTAATGGTGCAGAAGATGAAACATCATGTCCTGAAGATTGCGGCATTGCAATGGATGACCTTGGAACTGCTTAATTTTCAATACACATTCTTAATTAGTTTTCGTATTTCTATTATTTAGTTAGCATGGAAAAAAACATATTTTCAAAACCAAAGACAATCAGGGACGTTTTCAAAGACGAACGCTACTTATATCCTGATCACTTACCTGAAAGATTGCCCCACAGAGATGCGGAAATAGATTCACTGGTTTATGCATTCACTCCAGTACTAAAAGGAAAAAGACCAAGAAATGTTTTTGTTTATGGCGGAACTGGTGTTGGAAAAACTGCAACAGTAAAATACGTTCTGAATGAATTAGAAAATTTCTCTGACAGAGGAAAAGGCATTTACATAAATTGTTTTGAATTCAACACACGACACGCAGTACTCTCAAGAATCACCAATTTTTTAGGTTACGCAACTCCGCGAAGAGGAATAGCAACTGATGAAGTATACACAAGATTTTTAGGCGCGTTAAGAAATGCAGATTTCATACCATTAATTGTGTTAGATGAAGTTGACCAGTTATTGGAACATTCAGATGCAGAAGGAACTTCAAAATTATTTTATGATCTTTTAAGAGTGATAGAACACCAGCAGTCAAGAATAGGGTTAATTTTTATTTCAAATGATAATGAGTTCACATCCAAATTAGATGCGCGTGTACAAAGTTCATTAACTGAAGATTCAATCGAATTTCCAAAGTACACCCAACACAATTGAAAGATATTTTACACGAAAGAGCAAAATACGCCTTTCTCGGAAACGTGTTAGATCCAGATGCAATAAACTTAGCAGCTGCACATGCTGCAAAATTAGGTGGAGATGCGAGAATTGCAATTGAATGTCTTTTCAAAGCAGGACGAGATGCAGAAAAAGAAAACGCAGGGAAAGTAACTGCAGAACATGTAAGAAACTCATTCAAGTATGTTGATTCCACACCAATAAAAAAAATCCTTCCAAACCTTTCCGAAAATGAAAAAATAATTCTCAAAATTCTCTCTGAAAAAGAAGGCGATATAAACTCGGGAGACTTATATGAACAGTATTCTTCCAAAGCAAAAGACCCACTAACCCAGAGAAGTTTCAGAGATTTAATTTCAAAATTAGAATCTCTCAATCTTATCAGTGCGCCATTAATAGAATCCGGCATGAGAGGCAAAACAAGAGCTATTTCTCTAAAAGTCTCAAAACAGGCGGTTTCCGAGCTGATTTCCTGAACGAAACAAATAAAAACAAAAGGAAGGGAAATTATATATCATTAATCAATTATAACGTGAAAAGGTGAATTGATGGCTGAAGAAACAAAACAAATTAATATTGAAGTCCCTGTAAACAAATTACGCAAGGGAATTGTTGTAAGAGAATTAGGAAAAAACGAAAAAACTACTTCTGCAAAAAAATCAAAAGTTAAAGCAAGAAAAACAACTGCTAAAAAGAAAACAAAAACTTCAAAAGCAAAAAAGACAGCAAAAAGAAAATCTGTCAAATCAAAAGTTAAGAAAAAAGCAGTTAAGATGAAAGCTGCAAAAAAGAAAGTAGTAAAGAAAAAATCTATTACGCAAAAAGCAGTGAAAAAGAAAATAGCAAAAAAGAAAGCTGCAAAAAAGAAAGTAGTACAAAAGAAAGCAAAAACTGCAAAAGCTTCAAAAAAAGTTCAGAAACAGATTTCATCAGTATCTAACAAACTCGCCAAAGCAAGCAAAAAAAATATTCAGCAGGATTCCGAAATAAAAGACCTAAAAAAAGACCTCGAAGCCTTAAAAAAGAAAAAGAAAAATTCACGTTATGTTTCAGAATATAATCTTTTTATAAGAAAACAGATAAAATCAGGCCTAACCTTTTTACAGGCTGTAAAAGAATGGCATAAATACAATGCTTTGAAATCAAAGAACAAAAGACGACCTTCGGCATACAATCAGTTTATTGGCTCTCAAATGAGACTGGGAAAGACATTTGAAGAATCAGTAAAACTATGGGCATTGGCAAAAGCAGGCACACTGGGCAAAAAAGGCAAAACAAAAACAATCACCAAAACCATAACAAAAACAGTAATTAAAAGAGTTAAATCAAAAGCAAAACCTAAAAAGGTTGTAAAAGCCAAAAAGAAAGTTAAACCCACAGCCAAAAAGAAAATTGTTAAGAAAAAATCAAAACCAAAGAAAAAAACTCTAACCAAAATTATAAAGAAACTCATAACGAAAAGAACAATACTGCAACCAAGGACATTAACAAGAACAATTGTAAAAGAAGTACCTGTGCAGAGTAATATAAATGATCTTTTCAGAGAATTGATTACTGAATATAATGCATCAAATCAACAGCAAATGCAGGTTTTGAGAAATGAAATCCGCAGTGCAAGAATTCCTTCAATTGCAGTAAGCACTATGGATTATGAATTGCCAGATGAAGAAATCGCTTACAGAATGGTTAAGCTTTATTTCACAGATCTTGCAAGACACAGACATAAAAGAGCACTAACACTGGATGAAGTAATAAACGCATATCTCTATGCTCTTGCCAGAGAGAAAAAATGGGACATAACAAAAATGAACAAGATGGTAAAGGAGTGATTTGATGGTTAAAATAACAAACGAAGAAATGGCATACAGACTTGTAAAACTTTATTTTGATGAAATTGCAAGACTCGGAGTAAAAAGATCACTTGACCTGGATGCAGTTATGCAGGCATATTACTACACTCTTGAAAGATTAAACAATAAAACTAGGGCAATGGCAAAACCCTGCTAAGAGCCGAACGCCCGGCTAGTGCGAGCCGGCAAATTCCAGTTGTGAATTTGTGCCAGTTTCACTGGCACTGTCAATTTGTTCATAATACTGCTGCAATATTTTCTAATTTCTCAAAAGAATTTTTATAACATCATTATTCTGAATTTCATAACTTTCAGATATCTTTTGATTTGTTCTGCAATTAATAGCACCTAAATATCGATTTGCAAAATCAGTATGAATTATTCCTGCAAGTTCTTTTGGAGTAGTTCCTTTTTTCACAAGGAATGCATCAGGGAGATAATGACCCTTACCCGAAACCCATTTACTTTGATCCTGTACCGGATAAACAACAACCAAATCCAACAAATCAAAAGCAGTTTTATTTATTACTTGTTGAACTCCTGTACTTCCAAAAACATCCAACACATTTTTCTGAATAAACTCTAATGCTTTCTTCTGTTTCTCTTCGCATTCTTTTAAAATTTCAAATTCTTTTCCCCCAGGAATATATTTTATGATTCCAGCTTTATCTGCTCTCCTCAAAGATAATTCGCTTTCTGCAGAAGTTGGAAATATCCTCTTCTCAGAAAATTCACTTTTCAGTTTATCTAAATTTTCTGCAGCACTTTGCATATCGCATTTATTTGCAGCAATTACCATTGGTTTACTTTTCTCCCTAATTGCAGAAGAAAACTGTAGCATTTCTTCTTCATCCCATTCAGAAGGTTTCTTACTCTTTAATTCAATTTCACTCAAAACTTTTTTTATGTCTCTCTCTTTAATTCCTAAGCCGCTTAATTGCGTTGCTAAACCCGAAACAATTTCTCCAGAAATAGAAATACTTTTAGAAATTTTTCCCCAATTTTTTTCTAAAATTTGCTTAATCCAATATGCAACTTCTCTTTCCAAAAACTCAACATCATTTACAGGATTATAACTTCCAGCAGTCACTGTATTTCCTTCAGCATCTGTTGTGCCAGAAACATCCAAAACATGAATCAAAGCTTGTGCTTGCATTAAGTCATTTAAAAAAGAATTGCCGAGCCCGCGGCCTTTCCAACTATCTTCTATCAAACCTGCCACATCAAGCATCTGTATTGGAATAAGTCTTATGCCGTTTTCACATTTACTATTCATAGGTTGACAAGGTTTTCCTTTTTCTTCGTGAACACATTTAGTTGTGACATATCCTGTGCCTTGATTAGGTTTTATAGTTGTAAATGGACGATTAGCAATTTCAACATCTACAAGCGTTGCTGCACTGAAGAAGGTCGATTTTCCACTTGAGGGTTTGCCTACACATGCTATCTGCATTAGTTATCACACCAATTTAAGCAAAGAAGGTTTTAATTAAATATCTTGATTTAAATAATATTTTCCATTCTCGCACATATTTTTTAGTTAAAAATTATTAAATATCCTCCTGAATATCTGAGAGCTTTTCAAAAGGAAAATAATCATATTTTATTTCATACAGACCCGTACTTGTTTCTTGTTCTAATATTATATTTGAAAAGTTTTTCATGATTTCCATTAAAATTTCATGAAAATGTAGGGGTCCTTTTGCCTCAATTTCTAAATCTATCTGATTAATACTTTTAGTTATAAATATAATATTAGGGTGCATTTTACAAAACTCAATTAAATCATTTAATTTCTTTTTTGTTGAAGATGATGCAATTTTCAGAATTATTCGGTGGTATGTCATTCCAACTTTGTTTGAATCAATCTGAATTGTATAACCTGCAATAACCCCTTCTTTTTCAAGTTTCTTTATTCTGTGTGCAGTTGCGTTTCCACTTAATTTAAGTTTTTCAGAAAGCTCTTTCACGGTTTTTCTGCTATTGCTGGAAAGTTCTTTCAAAAGCAGAAAATCTTTTTTATCGAGAACAAAGATCTTCTTTGCACTCTTTGCAATATCTACAACTTTTGTTTCTACTCTGTCATCCGCATCTACAAAATAGTCTCTTGGAAGGGAAATCATTTCCAGATTGAAAGAATATCCCTCGTTTATAACATACTCTCCAAATTTAAATAAAATTTCCGAAAACAGTTCATTAAAATGATTTACATTTTTTGCAAACAATGATAAAATAAGATTATCTTTCCCATATGCGACAATTCCCCAATCAATGTAAGGTGATTCTTTCGCAAACTCAATTATTTCCTGTTCTTTTTCTTTGCCTGCATTTACAATCTTTAAGTAAACATTTGCATTCAAAAGTCCAAATTTCTGAAAATCTACAATTGTAACAAATTTCTTTATTATTCCTTTTTCCAAGAGCCGATTCATTCTGTAAAGCGCAACTTGTTCTGAAATACCTATCTTTTTTGATAGTTTTGAGACGCTCTGTTTTGAATCATTAGAAAGCTCATAAAGCAGTTTTCTGTCCTTCAAATCTAGTTTATCAGTCATATTTTAATATAACTACAAATTATTTATAAATAGTGTGTATTTATTAAAAAAATACTAAAAAAGTATTAAATATAACCAAAAACGCATATATTTATGATATTTGAAATAATCTATAATCTCCTAACTCTTAATCTAGGCTTTTTCATAGATTTAATTCTATCAAATCTTCTCTGGGTTTTTGTCTTTGCTCTGCTCTATAAATATTATCTGGGCGGAAACAGAATCATTGGTTATATATTCCTGTTATTCAGCTGGCTTGCTTTTGGTGATCTTTTTAGCTGGCTTGGCTGGGAATGGTTTCCCATAACATTTCCTTTGATATATTTTGTATTACTTATAAGTTATGAAATATTTTCAGAAGGAAGTTTTTTGGATAACTACAAAACAGCTTCAGGATATGTTTTTTTCATAGGATTGAGCTTTGCTTATTTTGCGTTTATGTGATTTCATGTTTGGAATTTTCAAAAGAGCGCTTATGTATTCAATGTATTTTTTTCTTCTTGCAATATTTGTTTCAGTAATTGGTTTCAGTCATTGGAGCGGGAATTTAATAAGCATTTCAGGATTTATAGTTTTGTTTATTACAATTTTTTCATGTCTTGCTTCATAGCCCCACGCTTTTAATCTTTAGTGATACCTGCTTTTCAATTTATTTAAAACTTCAATAACTTCTTCTGCTTTTTCTTTTGGAACAAATAAATGATCTTGATAATAGGCAGAATAAACATATGTGCACAAATCATCTGCCTCTGCAATTGCACTCATTATTTTTGAAAGAAATGCTTCGGCTCCCTGAGGAGTCTCAATTCCAACTGAAATCATTGCTTTTGCTTCAGTACATTCAAATTCAGGTTTTGTTTCTTGCTTAAGAATAATACTAATTCCTTTTTCTTCCTTAAAAGTTGCAATTGCATTTTCAGGCACCTCTGAATGAGTTTTAATTGTGCAAATCCAATAATTACCATCCACAATTTTTGGATCTAATTTTGCAAGAAATTCCCCCATCGCCACCTAATCACCTTTGTTTTCCAAACCCTAACTACATTTAATTGTTTTATGCTTAAAAATATACTTATGAGTGAAATATGGACTGAGAAATATTCTCCAAAGGATTTATCTGAATTTATCGGAAATGATGAAATTTCCAGAAGAGTGCAAGCATGGGCTGATGCATGGGCCTCAGGGCAACCACAGAAACCATTGCTTTTACACGGCTCGCCAGGTGTGGGAAAAACATGTTTGGCAATTCTCACTGCAAAACTTTATGACTGGGAACTTTTTGAAATGAATGCTTCAGATTTCCGCACAAAAGACATAATCGATAAAGTTGCAGGTGCAGCATCTCAGGGTGCAACATTCTCCGGAAAAAAAAGATTAATTCTTCTGGATGAAGTTGATGGTTTGCAGTCACAAGACAGAGGCGGTGCAGGTTCAATTATCACAATTTTAAAAGAATCTAAAAATCCGATAATTCTTACTGCAAATGAAATTTATGCAGATCAGAAACTTGCGCCAATGAGAACATATGCAGAACCACTGGAGTTTAAAAAAATAAATTATCTTTCAATTGCAAAAAGATTGCGTGAAATTTTAGATACTGAACTGATGACTTATGATCCTGAAGCAATTAAAGAATTCGCAAAAAACACAGGCGGGGATTTCAGAGCTGCTCTTTTGGATTTACAAACTCTTTCAATGAACCAAAAGGAAATCACAATGGCGGATGTGCAAAGTTTAGGTTACAGAGAACGCAAGGAAAATATTTTCAAAATAATGAAATCAATTTTCAAAGGAAAAGATCTCAAAGAAATAAGACAAAACACATTCCAGAGTTCTGTTTCAGGAGATTTATTATCTGCATGGGTTGAAGAAAACATTCCGCGGCAGTACACTAATAATGAAGATGCCGCAAGAGCTTTTGCAGCACTTTCAAGAGCAGATATTTTTAATGGCAGAATTTACAAACGTCAGTACTGGGGCTACAAAAGATATTCTTCTGATTTAATGAGTTCCGGAGTTGCATTCGCAAAAGAAAATGAATACTATGATTTTGTTATGTATACGTTCCCAACTTTACTGAGACAACTTTCTGGTTCACGTGCTTTGCGCGCAATGAAAAAAGAATTAGGCACAAAAATCGGAAAGAAAATCCATACCTCTTCCCGCGAAGTTATGGCTTATGATTTACCTTACTTGCAGATGTTTTTTGAAAACAAAGAATTGGCTGCACAATACACTGCACAATTTGAATTAAATGAAAAAGAATTGGCATTTCTAATGAACACAAAACCAACAACAAAAAAAGTCAAGAAAATACTTGAAGAAGCAGAAGAAATCAGACTGAAGAATTTCACAAAGCGCAGGAAAGCACTGTCCGGAATCTCTGAAAAACAATTAGCAAAAGGAAAATCCCCTGCAGCAGTTTCGGAGAGGTCATTGCAAAATTTTGAACCAGAAGAAACTGAAACTGCGGAAACTGAAGCTGAAGAAAATGAAATTGAAGAGGAAGCACACAAACAGACCAAGCTGTTTTAATGCTCTTTAACTTATTAGTCAGCTAACGAAAGTTTTTAATAACTCATTAACCATTATTATACTAGTGATATTATGCCAGGACGTAGACCAATGAAACCACCTAAAAAACCGCCGAGAAAAAGCAGCCGGAACAAGACGGTCAGAAAGAGTGCCAGACCTCCAGAAGGGAAACATTTAGAAGGAGGAACAGAAGGGCTAAAATCAGACGAAATGCGAGAGGCTATGCAACAGAAAAAATCAGATATACAAAAATTGGAAAGTCTTCTAAATCGTGGAATGCATTTATCAATCGCCCAAAGAGCGGAAATAAGAATACTTGAAGACAGCCTCAACCAAGAGCGCATACGACTGGAAAAAGCTAAACAAGAACGTCAATTGACACCTCCCGAAATCACATTTTTAGGTAAACTAAGAGAACTTCTTGGGTAAAAGTAAATTTCCTTATTTTCAGAATTTCAATTTAAAGTTCTATTTCTAAAATAGTTACAGGGATTTATCACCCAAAGTTTTCCAACACTTTTTCATCAACTCCCTGAAATACCAGAACCAATTGAAACAGATGAAAAGCAGACTAAATTGTTTTAATAACATATATCCCAAAATATTACTTATGTCTTTTAAAAAAAGAATCGAACGATCGCCTACGAAACCAGAGCAACGCCTAAATGACAAAAAAAATCTTCCGATTTACAATGATTTTAGAAGACTAACCAAAATACATTTCAATGGTGGTTTAAAGGATTCAAAATCCCAAATAGAATTCAGACTTTTGAGAATGCAGCTTGAGAGTACATTTGAAAGTCTTGAAAGAATAAAAAATGAAAATCAGCCATTAAGTGCAGGACAACAGGAAGATTACGATATAATTAGAAAACTTCTAACTGATGCTCCAAAAAACGTTTAAAGTTCAATTTCTAAAACTGAAACCGGTATACTTAAATTGAAATTCTTCAGAACATCCTTTGAAATTTCACCGAGAACTCCTTTGTGCTTTCCAATTTTAATTGCTGCACATTTCCCTTTCTCAAAACTTGGGTGTTCTTTTCTTTCAACTGAATAATTCCAGCCAAAGTTCTGGGCAATTGTTTCCATAATTGATTTAATTTCTGTGAAATTAGTTTTATTGTCTGTAATAACAATCGTAAGAAGATTCTTCTCCGTAACACATGTTTCAGATTTGCTGTCAATGTGAACAGTTTTTCCAATCTCAAACAATCTCTGGGGATATGCCGAATGTTTGTTAGTTGCAAGGAAACTCAAAATCTCGGGAATTATACTTTTTCTAAATACACACCAGTTTTCAGATACTGGGTTTTCAATTTCAACAAATTTAACATCCTTAAGATTCATTTTAGTTTCCTGAGCTTCTTTAGAAACTAATGTAAAAGTCAGAACTTCCTGCAAACCCAGTCCAACACAAACATTTCTTACTAAATCAATTTCAATTGCTTCGGCGCTTTCATTTCCCTTTGTTGAGACTTTCACAAGTTCAGGCTCAATTTCATTGTAGCCATATGCAATAATAATATCTTCAACAACATCAACTGGATGTAAAATATCCTGACGATATGCAGGATAAGACACGTCTAATGAATTGCCTTTTGCCTTAACATCATAATTTGAATTCTGCAAAAGTTTCACAACCTCATTTATCTTCAAACCCAAACCTGAAATTTTATTCACATATTTCAAATCAATTTTAATTTTTCCCGGTGTGAAATCAGGTGTAACTTTAACTTTACCATTTGGTAAATGAATTTTTGTTGTTTCTACTTGTGCCCCGCGTTCTAAAAATGCAGAAATAATTACATTCAGTGCAACATTTACCCTTTCCCAGTCAAAACCAGTGCATTCAATAAAAATATTTTTAGTTTTGTCATCAACTTTCCCAGTTGTTTCTGAATTAATTATAGGTGGCATTGAAGCAACGACATTTGCAGAATCAATCACAATAGGATAATTTTCCTTGCCCTTCAGCAAATGCGCGTATTTGATTCCTTTTGGATGTTTCATTAAAATTTCATCAAGTCGCATTGGAACTTTAAATTCCAAAGGAACAAATTCAAGATCTTTTGGTTTATAACCTCTGTAATAAATCGGAGGTTTTAATTTATCAAAATCATATAACCCGATTCCGACTTCCGCTCTCTTCCGGCCATAACTATCGCCGACTTTTTCCTGAAGCTGAATCATCTGAATCAAAAGGTCTTCAGTAACTCTGACATTTTTCACAATTGCGCATGTAATATAGGGACGTGATTTCGAAACACTTTTTTCAATAAAAACATCAACACCTGAATTTTTCATTTTCCATTTCGGAACTCCCTTACTTTTACCATAACCTGCTTTTATCACACGAGCAATTCCCTCAATACTCCAGAGGTCAGGTCTGTTTGCATCTTTAATGTCAATTTTCAGAGTATCTCCGTCAATCCCATCTAATTCACCTTTTGCAAAAAGTAGTGCAGTCTCTAATTTCTCTTTTGTAAATTTCATTCCGCACAATTTTTCCAAATCTTTTTTTGATGTTTCTACCGTGGGCATATCTAATTCCTCACTCTACTCTCACTACTTTGCTTCTTCTCAGCCATTCCAAATCCTGACTGAATAAATATCTGATATCATTAATTCCAAGTTTGAACATTGCTAATCTGTCAATCCCCAAACCCCATGCAAGTATGGGGGCTTTAACTCCGAGATTTTCTGTCATTTCAGGTCTGAAAATTCCCGCACCACCAAATTCAATCCATCCCAAATCAGGATGCTTTGCACTCAGCTGTACTGAGGGTTCAGTAAATGGATAATAATCAGGATAGAATTTCACTTTTTCTGCGCCTGCAATTTCTATTGCAAACTGCTTCAGCATTCCGAGAAGATTTTTGAAAGTAAAACTTTCATCAACAATAAACCCTTCCATCTGGTTGAATTCATTTAAGTGAGTTGCATCAACAACATCTGGTCTGTAACATCTGGAAATTGCAAAATACTTTCCGGGAATTTCAACGCCCTCAACAATTTGTCTTGCACTTCCGGAAGTACCGTGTGCGTTAGGCATTAATCTGGATGCAACACTTTCACTCCAGTCATAACCCCACCCCTTGCTCCCTGTTCTGCCTCCGGTTTCATGTGCCTGTTTTATTGCATTAACAATTTTTTTATCTGGAAGTTTTCCTGTTTTAGGATATTTCAGTTGATAAGTGTCACTCCAGGTTCTTGCAGGATGATTTTGAGGCTGGAAAAGAACATCAAAATTATAAAATTCTGTAACCACTAATGGTACGCTCATTTCCTTAAATCCAAGTTCTGTTAATTTTCTTCTTATCTGAAGCAAGAATTGAATATAGGGATGTTTCTTGCCAATATTAAAAACAGGAACTTTCCCTTCAATATTGAAACTGCGGGATTTGTTTTTTGAAGCAAAATCTAATGCGTCTTTTCCATTTGAATTTATTTTTGCAGTTCGTTCTGTCTGTGTTTTTTCAATAACAAGTCCTCTTTTCAAAAGTTCAGCTGCAACTTCTGTTTCTTTTTCAGAAAGCGCAGATTTTGTTTTACTTTCCGATTTAATTTCTCTCAGAAATTTTTCAGAGTCTGTTCCGTTCTGCATAAATTCCTTTGCAACTTCTGTAAGTTCAATAAATGTTTCATTTCCTGATTTTGAAACAATAATAAATGCATTTTTTTTGTTCAAACCAAGTGCAACATTAAATTCCCTGCCATCTAGGTTGCTTTTCTTAAGTGCTTCTTTAAAATTCAGTTTCCCTTTTCCAGAAAGCACTTTTAGCATTCTCTGTTCCGGCAAACCAGAGTCAACAACTTTTTTACCTTCGTCACTCAAATTAAAAATCACTTCTTTCATTTCACTTACATCAAGAAGTTTTTTTTCACCAAGCCATGCAGTTGCACGTCTGACAGAATCCAGATTTATTTTACCGTCTTCTGCAATTTGATGTTCATTTCTCTCGGTTCCGTCTTTGAGCACTTTGAGTACTGAAACCTCAATTCCACTCAGTGAAGCTGCAACATCTTCGGTATTCATTTTCTCACTTTTTGCCTCTATTTTCTATAACTCTATTTCTATATATAAGAGGGTTATTTATAAAAGACTATTAAGTATAATTGAATTATGCTTTATTTACTAGATGCTTCGGCACTTATAAATAGCCCAAATTTTGAATTCAGAGCTGAAAATAAATATATTACAACCTCTCTGATTTTTTCAGAATTGAAAGAAATGTCAATAAAATATATTGCAGAAAATGCACTTGCGCAGGGCATATTAAAAATCCAGGATCCTTCTGAAGAAACAATCAAAAAAATTTCAGAAAATGTTTCAAAGCACGGATTTAATAAAATGAGCAAACAAGACCTAAGTCTTATTGCACTTGCATCAGAATTCTATGACTCAAAAAAGGAATTCAAAGTATTAACTGATGATTACTCAATTCAAAATTTCCTGAAGTTACTGAAAATCCCATATAATTCAATTTCCCAAAAAGGAATCTCAAGAATAATTTCTTTTTCAGTAAAATGCAGATCCTGCGGGAAAAAATTCAGTCCTGACACGAAAAATGAAATTTGTGATGTTTGCGGTTCAGAATTAACAAGACGGCAGAGCTAACAAGAAAACAGAATTAACGTGATTATTCAAAATGTTCTTCGTCAGGGACAATTTCTGAATGTTTAATAACATAATTTTCAATTTTTGAATTTATTTCACTGCGTTTCACATAAATAACAATTGCAACAAGTGCAAGAATTCCGATTACAGGAATAAACAAATTGCTGGAAGTCAAACTCAATAAAACTTTTGCAATGTCAAAAGTGGGTGCAATGTCTTTTATGAGATCATATTCCAATTCAAGTTTGTTTGAAGTTTTGTATCCTTCCCATGCAATTTTATTTTCAAATATTGATGCTTCCGGACTTGGTGTCTTTGTTAATTCAGTATTAGTTGGAAGAATAAGTCTTATTGTTGTATTAACAGGAATTTTCCACAAATCACCTGCATCAAATGAAGCAGAAAATGCATTTGCTTTTAATGAATATTTCGTAACTCTTGAAGTTTCTTCAATTTTTTCCATTATTGGTTCAAGAAGAGAATATTTAAGTTCAAGTGACTCCGAGCTTTCATCAAAACCAACGCTTATATTTTGTATAGTATACCTGCCTTTCCCAATGTAGGTTGTTATTTTAGGGTCAAGCGTTTCCCATTTTTCCAAATCAAGACCTATGGTTTGACTTGTTTGTTTGAATTCTTCACGTTGTGCCATACTTGGAAAATAAAACTTAAATCTCTCAACAACATCTGCATTTCCTGTGTCATTAACTGAAATTTCAATAGTGTGATTTAGAATTGAATAACTAAGTGCACAGACATTATTCACTAAAAGCGCAGAAATCGCAATTAAAACCACGATTCTAAACAGATTTTTGTTCATTACACTCACGATTTTTCATTTATTATAACACTTTTAGATTATTATTTCTTTCTGTTAATAAGTTGTTTTCTGCGTTGTGTTTAAATTCACTGCCCCCTATTTATTTTATAGTAACGCAGTTTGTGAGCATATGGTTAAGATTCAGTTTTTAGGTCATTCATTTTTCAGGGTCTCTTTCCCTGGGATAAATCTTTTGATAGACCCGTACATTAATCATAATACTGATGATCTTACTTTTGAAAGGCTGATTCCATGTGTTACAAACACAAATACATTTCAGAATATTTCCTCAATTTTAATAACGCACGAACACTTTGACCACTTTGATCAGAAAGCAATTGAAAAGTTTGCTTTGGGAAATGACACTAAAATTGTTGCTCATGACAGTATTCTAAATCAGTTGAATCTCCCAAAAAATAAATTACATTCAATTTGCCGGGATCAAACAATTATTTTAGACCATGTTGAAATTACTGCAAAGGATGCTCATCATCCCCGTTCGTTTTATCCTTTAGGTTATTTAATTTCTCACAAAGGTCAGTCAGTTTATCACGCAGGTGATACTTCTTTGATTGATCAGTTTGCAGGAATCCATGCAGACATCACTTTACTTCCAATCGGTGGTGCAAATACAATGGATGTTGTTGATGCGGTTCGTGCTGTTAAAACAATGAAACCAAAATATGCAGTTCCAATGCACTACAACACTTTCAAAACAATAAAAGCAGACCCGCGTGAATTCAAAGCAAAAATAGAAAAATCAATCCTTAAAACAAAACCCATAATTCTAAAACCCGGGGAAAGTTTCACTATGAAGTAATTTTATTTTTTGGTAGGGGTCTTTCTTTTAACTCCACCTGAGTCACCAATTATAGCAACTATTTTTTTTGTTTTGGGGTCTCTGTAAGGGAGAAACGCTTCTGTGTTTGCAATATATCCTTCTTCATGAAGAATTTTGAGTTGTTTACTTGCATCTTTAAACCAATCTCCTTTTTCCTCGCGTGTCAGGTCATATGGTTGCGCATTCAATATACTTGATGCAAGCATGTGTGGTTCACCCTTTTTTTCAATAATCCGAAAAGTAGAAAAAAGTCTCAATGTTGATTCACCCATCTTTTTTCTCATTCTGTTAAGTGCATGAAGCTCTTGCATTATTTCAAGACGTTCTTTCACATATTTCGATGTAAAATTAGGGTAATATTTTTTAACTGCAAGAAATACACTTCTATTTTTCTGCCCTGTTCCGATTTTGAATTCGTGAGATCGAACCTCACCTTCCATATCATAACCTAAATATTCTTTTTCGCCAACATATGTTGCTTTGGTTTTTGATTTTGTTGTTTTTTTAAGATTAACTTTCCTTCCTTTTGGCCCCAACATATGTATCACTTAATTTCTATAATTAAAAAATCTTCCGCAACTTTAGTATTTTTGAAAACTTTTTTCGCATCAGCAAGAATGTCTTTGTCATTTTTATAACGCGGAGAAACATGAGTAAGAATTAATCTCTTCACATTGCATTTTTTTGCAACTTCTGCTGCCTGCTTTGAAGTGGAGTGTGATGTTTCTTTGGCACGTTTCTCCAACTCATCTGCAAAACTTGATTCATGAATTAATAAATCTGAATCTTCAATTGCTTTGAAATATTTTTCATTTGGCATTGTATCCACAATATAAGAAATTTTTCTGCCTTTTTTGCCTTTTGAATAATCCATTACATCTTCGGGTCTGAAAATTTGCCCGTTAACTGTTACATTTTCACCAGTCGCAAGTTTGCTGTACAATGGCCCAACAGGAATTCCAAGTTCCTCTGCTTTATTGCGCATGAACTTTCCTTCTTTATCTTTTTCTTTAAAAACATAACCAAAACATTTTGTATTGTGCTTTAGAGGAACAGATCGCACAGAAAAATTTTCATCTTTTAATATTTCGCCACCATTTAGTGGAACTTCATGATATTTAATTTTGAAAGTCATTTGGTCTCCTGCAACTTTCATAAGGGAACCAATAAGTTTACGCACACCCTTAGGGCCGTAAATATGCAGATCTTCTTCTCTTTCATGGATTGCCATTGTTGCAACCAGACCAGGCAGACCCAAAATGTGGTCTCCGTGGAAATGAGTAATAAAAATATGATTCACTTTCATGTAACTTACATTTGTATGAAGCATCTGTCTTTGGGTTCCTTCCGCGCAATCAAAGAGTAACCACTCTCCGTTAAATTTCAAAGCTACGCTACTCAGATTCCTTTTTTTCGTAGGATTTGACGCACCAGTCCCTAAAAACACTAATTTCATTTCACTCATAATTAATACGCATTCCAAAGTTTTTTAATTCATTCTTATTAATTAATGTATTATATGTCACAAATCCCTGCAAATTACAAAACTACTGCTGAAATTCATGTTCCTGAAAAAACCATAAATCAGGTTTTGGGTCAGGAAAAAAGTGTTGAATTAATAAAAAAAGCAGCAGCTCAAAAAAGAAATGTTCTGCTTGTGGGTATTCCGGGAACTGGAAAATCAATGTTAGCACAGGGAATGGCTGAAATTCTCCCAGTTCAGAAATTACACGATGTTTTAATGTATCCGAATGCTGCAGACCCAAACAACCCAAAAGTAAAAGTTGTAAAAGCAGGTGAAGGGCAGAAAATTCTGCAGAAAGAAAGACTTGAATCAAAAAAAGAAGAAGACAATATGAGATTGTTTAGTTTGATTCTTCCAATTGGCTGGTTTATTTTAGCAAGTGTTGTATGGCAAATGGGGTGGGTGCCGGATGTTGTATTTGCAGCAATGATTATTTTGGGCGGATTTTTAGTTGTCGGAACAATGCTGGGGTCTCAGTTAAGAACAAAAGTGGGAAACGAATCACCAAAACTTTTGATTGATAATGATAAGAAAAAAATTGCTCCCTTTTTTGAAGGAACTGGTGCAAGAGCAGGTTCATTGCTTGGGGACGTTAGACATGACCCGCTTCAGTGTAATTACGGCTTTTCCAAGCTTTATTTGCGAAAAGGAGCTCAATTTGAGGAGATTACATTTATTGAATTATGGTCTCACATCAATTCCAAATATAAACATTTAATTGAAAGAAACGAGAAGAACTACGAAGCAGTAATGCTCCCCCCAGGAGAAGAGCTTTATACTATAGGTTACAAAGAAGGAAAGCCAGTTGTTTCAAGAATTCTTTCTTTAAATAGACAACCATTTGAAGGTAAGCTAGTTGATATTAAAGTCGGAGAAAAAACAGTTTCTCTAACTCCAGAACACAAAGTCTTCACTTCAAAAGAAAGCAAAGAAGCAGAAAATATTTCTGAAAGAGATAATCTAATTCTTCTTGAAGAGATTAAAGTAATTGCTTCTGCAATTGCTAATTTTAGATGAGTCTTATTCTTCGAAGAAACTTGGAATAAGTCTTGACTGGAGTTTACCGGAAATGTGCTCTCAAAGCACTTATAAATGCAAAAATCGTAATTTTTATATGACAGCTAGAGAGTTGGTAACAGAGCAAGACATCATTAACACATATTCCGATTATGATATTGAATCCTGCAAAAAATACAAGCAATATCTGCAATTGGTTAAAGAAAATCCAAGTTTTGGTTACAAAAGATGTGCAAAAATATTAGGAGTTCCACAAGGAAGAATAAGATGGTGGCACACTAGAACTAATAAAAGAGGAAAACCAATTCCTTTGAAAACTGTTGACAAACTAAAAGAAGCAGGCTTTCTGCCTCTTACTACAAAACACAAGCACATAAAAGAAATATTTAGAATTATGGGTATGTTGTTTGGGGATGGCGGAATTGATATAAGATTAAATACACTGGCTTTTATTTCTTCTAAAATCGAAGATATTGAAATTTTCAAAGAAAATCTTATCGAGATATTTCCTTTTGTTAAAAATAAAATTAACATAGTGGAGGGTGGCGAATATGGTCACTCTTATAATATTAGAACTTTTGACAGAGCTGCCATAAGATTGTTTGTTGCTTTGGGAGTGCCAGTTGGTGACAAAGTTTCAACCCCCTATATGCCTCCAAAAAATATTCTTTCCTTAAGCAAAAAAATAAGAATAGCATTTCTTGATGGCTTAATTTCTTCGGAATTTTCTGTTCCTTCTTGGAGATCTGACAATCGCGGAAATTATCGTTTCACAAATTTAACATTAGGTTTAAGCAAGATTGAAAAACTTGAGGGCAAGCATATCACCTTTCTTAAAAGCCTTAAAAGATTGTGCAAATCTGTTGGTGTTGACACAACTCCAAATATTAGAAAAGATTTCAGCAAGAAAACACTGAGAAAAGATGGTAATTTTAGCCATTGTTTCAGAATTTTCTTTCGAACACATTTTCACAAAGTTTTATTCTTTGATAGTGTTTTCCCCTTGATTTATGCAAAAGACAAGAAAAGGCGCACATATGAACAAATTGAAATCGCAATAAAATACAAAAGAAAAAAGCAAAAACTTGGAAAAGAACTGCTAAAAGTAGAAACAGAACAAAGCAAAACTATCCACTTGACATAAATTATTAGTGAATCCTGTACCAGAAACAATATAAATTATACAAACTGATGTTGTATATGGCTTTCCTATTTACTCATGAATGGATGGCAAAATTAATTTTAAGTAGACTTAAAAAGAAATCAATAATTTCAAATTATGATAACATCGACGACTATTTTTTTGGAGCCATCGCACCCGATATTAGATACATAAATTCTACTGATAGAAATATAACCCATGAGGTTGAAGGAAAACAGTCCATATTCGAAATCTCTAATGCAGATAAATACTCTAAAGCATTTCTTGCAGGATTTGAAACTCATTTAATAGTCGATGATGTTTGGTCTAATGATAAAAACTGGTCGGATAAAAGTATTTATGAGTTCTATAATGTTGATGCAAATAACATTGCCCAAAAATTTGCTTTATATCTGCTTATTGATGATTACTTTCAGGGTGAAGCAGACTGGTTTTTTGCTTTTGAAAGTGCCGGCAATATTTTCCGTTCTAATGATACATGTCTCTTAGTTGATTTAGGTTTCAATCATACTGATATTTTATTATACAAATCCATGGCAGCGATTTATTTAAGAGAGCCAGGTATAGATACTTTCAAAATTATTAACTTTATCCCCGGCAATTTAGATGAGATTTTTATGAAAACAATATTAGAACAAAAATCTACATTAACATCTTATTTAAAAGAATTCAAAAAAATTTCAATAGACAAATGTCTTGAATCATTGGAGAAACATTTATGAGTTTAAAAATGAAAATCGGTCTTGCAATGGCTTTAACTGGTCTGACTGCATACCTTTACTTATTTGTAAGATTCATTATGTTTTCCTTAAATTTAGTAATTGCAGAATGATTCGACACTAAAAAAATCAAAACTTAACAAAAGCTGAAAACAACCTTTTTATTCCTTTCACTCCTGTATTTATATATCATGAAAGCAAGTAAATCTAAATTTGAATCTAAATCTGAACGTGATTTTAAAGGACACGTGTATAATGTCACAACAGAAACTGGAAACCTTTTTGTAGAAGACATTTTAGTGCATAACTCAGGCGGTCTTGGAACACCACCACACTTAAGAGTTGAGCCCGGAATGATTCACAGAGCTTCAGGAGGTGTTCTTTTCGTTGATGAGATTGCAACTTTAAGCCCGAAGTCACAGCAGGAACTTCTTACTGCAATGCAGGAAAAGAAATATGCCATTACAGGGCAATCAGAAATGTCAAGTGGTGCAATGACAAGAACAGAAGCAGTCCCATGTGATTTTGTTTTGGTTGCAGCAGGGAACTATGATGATTTGAAAAAAGTTCACCCTGCTTTACGTTCAAGAATACGCGGTTATGGTTATGAAATTTACATGAATGTTGATATGCCTGACACAAAAGAAAACAGAGACAATTTAGTTCAGTTAGTTGCACAGGAAGTTAAAAAAGATGGAAAAATCCCGCACTTCACAAGAGAAGCAGTCGAACAGATAATTTTCGAAGCAAAGAAAAGAGCAGGACGAAAGAACAGATTAACTCTGAAACTTCGTGACATCGGAGGACTTGTAAGAGCAGCAGGAGACATTGCAAAAGAAAAAGGCCATGAGTTTGTTGATGTTGAAGATCTCTATCAGGCAAAAATGTCTGCAAGAACTTTAGAACAGCAGATGGTTGATGAAATGATTCAGCAAAAAAAAGATTACGAAGTCTACAAAAGCATCGGAAGTGTTGTTGGACGGGTAAATGGTTTAGCAGTTTTTGTGGACGGCTCCGCTGGTATTGTAATGCCAATTGAGGCAGAGGTTGCACCTGCGGCATCAAAATCTGAAGGAAAATTAATTGCAACAGGCAAATTAGGGGAAATCGCAAGAGAAGCAGTTCAGAATGTTTCTGCAATCATAAAAAAGATTTCAGGAAAAGATGTTTCAAAACATGATATTCATATTCAGTTCTTACAATCTTATGAGGGTGTTGAGGGCGATTCAGCATCTGTTTCAGTTGCAACTGCAGTAATTTCTGCAATGGAAGGAATCCCAATAAAACAAAACCTTGCAATGACAGGTTCATTAAGTGTTAGGGGTGATGTTTTGCCTGTAGGCGGAGTAACTGCAAAAACACTAGCCGCAATTGCAGCAGGTTTTGAGGAATTAATTGTGCCTGCATCAAATATTGAAGATATTATTTTGTCTGCATCTGAACTGAAGAAAATAAAAATAATTCCCGTAAAAACACTAACTGATGTTCTGAATAATGCATTTGTAAAACACAGCAGAAAAAATGCGATGATAAAAAGCCTTACAAATATAATAAGTACAGTTAAAAAAATCGAAAAACCAAAAATTCTAAAAAAAGTAGCTAAGAAAACTATCGCTGTATAAGAATTCTTCCGTCGCGGAGTAAAAACTGTTTTCTTTTTGCACTTTTTTCTGTTTTATCTCTGATATCTTGATATGTAACTGAATCAGTTTTTTTATTTATTTCAGAAACTTTGCCAACCCAGATTCCTTCTTCATTGTAAACCGGCAAACCAATAAGCAATTTTGTTATTTTCTTTCTCACATCAATAATTGCTGAAACTCTGTATGACACCAAAAGAACTGCAAATGAAATTGCAATCGTAAATAAAAACCAATTCAAATCTGCCTGCCTAAGAACAACTAATGTTGCAGAATCAAAAATTAACCAAATCATTAACGCAGAAATAGACATCATAAAATATTTTCTCAATCTGTAAGCCTTCTTTATATTAATCACATCAATACATCGTCCCAAAATCATTGTTAATACACTCAATGTTGCAAATGCATATATCGGTTGCAATGAACTTGCAATCTGAAGAATCAAATCAGTTGCTGTGTTTGATATGTAAGTATTGTATGATGTAATCACACCAAAACTCAGAATAATTACGCCTCCAATATAAAATGGGAATGAAATTCTGTGAATTGAAACTGTTTGTGTAATGTATTTAAAGGCTCTGAGAATTCTTTCTTCAATTCCAAATCCTTTAAGCAATAGATACGCACCCAAAATAAATGAAATTATCTGCAATGAGAAACTTCCAAGTGCAACATAAAGTAAAAGAACCAAACCCGGAATTCCAAAAACAATTCTTGCAATATCAGGGTCTTTAAGTACTTCTTTAATAGTGTAATAAGTTGATTCAACAGCCTGTGCCTGTTTTATAATTACATTTTCTTTTGAAATTATTTTTGCACGCCCCTGAAGAATTGGGATTACTTGGTCATCTTCCATGCCGTCAGTAATCAAAACAATTGAATCTGCAGGAAACTGTTCAAACACAAAATCAAGCTGTTCATTTATTTTTTTATCTGCCTGAAACCCTATTTTCCCGTGTCCAGTAATTGTAGCAATTTCAATATCCGTATAAATTTTCTTTAATTCATCATATTTCTTAACAGTTGCAAACATTGTGTTTGCATCTGCCTCTGTAGGGTCTTGCAAAGCCAAAGCAGTGGCTGCATTAAGATTCTTTTCTCTGCCTATAACAGGTCCCTGAATAGTTGTTTTTCTGCCCAGGTCATCGTCCCTGTCAATGCACATTACCAGTACGCGTTTTTGCTCAGCCATTTAATATCCCTTTAAAGACAATATATATAAACTATCAATTAGTATAATATATTTACCTTTCGCATTTGGCGTGATTTTATGGCTTCAGAATCAGGAATTAAGAAGATAATTTTCATTGTTTTAGTCTTATTTGTACTTATGATTATTGCAGCAATAATCGTAAACATTCAGATGATTTCTGACAATTTGCTGTGGATTGGACTTTTAGCAGTCTTTCTTTTCATATTCTGGAAATTTGACATAATTCTTCTTCTTACAGAATATGAACGAGCAGTGATTTTCAGGTTTGGTAAAGTCAACAGAGTCGGGGGTCCAGGCTGGGCTTTTATGATTCCTTTTATTGAAAATCACAAACACGTAGATTTGAGAACCCACACATTAGATGTGCCAAAACAGGATGTAATAACTCAGGATTCAATAGAGCTGAGAGTTGATGCAATAATTTACCTCAAAGTAAGTTCTGACCCGCAGTCAGTAATAAACTCAGTTATTGAAGTTGAAGATTTCAGAGACGCAGTAAAACTTTATGTGATTTCAACAATCCGTGATGTTATGGGCGGTATGACTCTTTCAGAGATTATTGCAAACCTCCCAAAATTAAATGCTGCACTAAAAGAAAAACTTATTTTAATCTCAAGAAACTGGGGTGTTGACATTGCATCAGTGGAAATCAAAGATGTGGATGTGCCAAAAATCGTAATGGATGCAATGCACGAACAAAAAGCAGCTGTTCAGGAAAAATTAGCAAGATTACAGAAGGCAGATGCGCACAAAGCAGAAATTGAAGCAGTAAAAGATGCAACAGAAAATCTTTCACAAAACGCAATCAATTATTATTACATAAAAGCACTGGAAGAAATGTCAAAAGGGCAAAGCACAAAAATATTTTTTCCAGTTGAACTTTCAAATTTAGCCGCGTCCATGTCCGACAGAATTGGAACAAAAGGAAAAGAATCTGAAAACTTTGAAAAACAAATCGAACCCTACAAACAATTAATTGAAGAATTCGTAGACAAAGCAGTTGAAAAATCAAGGAAAAAACAAAACCTCACTCAGGATTAAAAAATTCCTACCTGAAACTAATTCTGAAAATTAATTTTGAAACTGATTCACATTGAAATTAACAAATAAGCTTCTATTAACGCACCAATTAATATGAAAAGCAATGCAATTAAAACCAGAATAAATGCATCTTTTGCAATTGTTTCAAACTCTTTGCTTCTGTATTGTCTTTTACTTATCGCAACTGAAATAATTGCACCTGCAAATGCTCCAATGAAATAACCAAGTGCTTCCGGCAAACCATGAGGCAAAAATCCCAAGGCATTGAAAAGCCCGTGCATGTAAGCTGCAGCAAGATCCCAGCCCACACCCAAATGTGCATAGCTTGCAACTAAACCAATAATGTCTCTGCCAACAACAATCCCGATAATTGATGCATTCCAGCTGATAAGGAATATAGCTCCCGCTCCATAAATAAATGAAAACAGAATTGCCCAAAGCAGAACACTGGAATTGTTATACATCACTATCTGGAACCAGCACCAGAAATCTTTATCGCAGGCAGTTATTGGCATATACGCATTTCCTGTTAACTGAGTTTTAAGATCTGAAATTTTATCAAGTTCACTATCTTGCTGTGCAAATACACTTTCCTTAACTTCGATTGGCATTGCAACATACCAAAAAGCATAGGATACAATCAAACCAATAAAAAGCCAAGTATAAATTTTCAGAGCACAGCCATGTCTTGACAGAAAACCAAGTGTACCCCCTGGGCTCATAATTTCACAGACTTCCTCCACAACAAAGAGCCTGTGCATTATGGGAACTAACGCAATCGCAATGTTAGCAATAGCCAGAACTGATGCAGATTCCGGGAAAGTAAAATAAGCAATCCACATGCCCACAGATGAAACAACAATCGCCAGAAATAGCATAACAACAGGGTTTCTCCTGATGAAATGCACATCAGTTAATGATTCCAAAACCATTCTAATCTCCCTCTATACGTCCCTATGTGCTTCAAGCTTAGCTTCTACCCTTTGTTTTATATAACTTACCATAAGTATAATTTTATGAAGTTATAATATTAACTGTTTTTCGAGGATTTTTTTATGTCTGATAAAAATATTGCATTTCCAGGGGATTTTCTTAGTACAGAAGAAGAGTACATGCCGGGAAAGAATACTTATGTATCTGATGAAGGCGATGTATGCTCTGATAGTCTTGGTAAGTCGGAAATTGATACCACTGAGAAATCAGTGTCTGTTGAAAAAATGAAAAATATTGAGATGTTAGATGTTGGAACAATTGTTTATGTGAGAGTTTCAATGCTTAAACCAAGTTCAGTATTTGTTGAAATCTTTGCTGCAGAAAAAGATGGAAAAAAACGAGTTGTGCCTAGTGCAATGGCTGCAATTCCTGTAAGAAACATAAGTCGCGAATATGTTGAAAAACTAGGTGATTTTTTTGGTATTGGGGACATTGTAAAAGCAAAAGTTTCATTTTATGCACCATATGGGATAGATTTAAGAACAAACGAACAAGAATTAGGTGTTATAAAAGCATTCTGCAAAAAATGCAGAAAACCATTATATTTATTTGGAAAGCAATTAAAGTGCAGAAGTTGCGCAAGTAACGAACAAAGAAAAATTGCAAATGATTATATGTTAAAGTAGGATTAATAGTGTTGTGAAAAATAAGAAAAACTAGGTGAGATTGTGGAGATTGAAATATTAGTTGATAAACCCGAACATTTGGAATTCATAATGAAAAAAACAAGGCACACTGTGCCAAACCTTCTGAGAGAAACACTTCTAAGTGATTCAAGTGTTGAATTTGTTTCGTACAAATTAGAACATCCTATGGATCCGGATTCAAAATTCATTCTCAAAACAAAAGGTAAAAAAGCAAAAAAAGCATTAACTGATGCAATTTCAGAAATCGAAAAAGAACTCGCAGATTTCAAACAAAATTCAAAGAAAAGTTTAAGCTGAGTTCACATATTCTTGATGTGATTGAATGGGTCTAAAGGCGATAAAGGCAAAATTGGGATTTTTAAAATACCTTGACCCGTTCCATTATGTTGATCTTTTTTTAATGCCTGTGTTAAATCCAGATGAAAATGAACTAATTTCATGGGTTGTTTATATTGTAAGTGCATTTGTTTTTGCATTAGCAATCTATTCTATTTTAGGATTTGTTTTGGGCACATCAAGTCCGATGGTTATTGTAGTCAGTGGTTCAATGGAACCAGTTTATTACAGAGGCGATGTGATTGTTTTACAGGGAACAACACCTGCAACACTTGTTGCACCTGAAGTTGATATTGACACAAGAACTTTACAAAATACATATTTGAATGATGTTGCAAACACAGATTATGTCTCAAAAAAAATTATTTTCAAAAATGGAACTGAAATTCCATTTAACACAACTAATGACATCGTAGTTTATTTTTCAAATCTCAGACAGCAGCCAATAATCCACAGGGTAATGGCTAAATTGAATGCTGGAGACGGGACTTATGTTGTTACAAAAGGCGATAACAATAATGTGATTGATCAGGAATGCACAATTTCCAGCAAACAATGCATTTCCCTGTTTCCCGTACCTGTTTCAGAACTTGATGGAAAAGCATTACTGAAAATTCCTTTTGTGGGCTGTGTAAAGCTATGGCTTTTTGATAATTTGGGAAGTGTAATAATAACTGGCAATCTCCCCGAGAATTACAGGGGCATTTGTTAGGAATGTTTTTATTCATTGTCTAGTTTAATAGTTATAGTAAAGTGGTGATTTTTTGGAATTAATAATTGAAAAAGCAGAGAACTTCAAAAAATGCGTTGACGCAATTGCAGTCCTTATTGATGAAGCAGATTTTGTTTTAGAAAATGATACTTTAACTTTGAAAGCAACAGACCCCAGTCAGATTTCAATGATTGATTTCACAATGGGCAAAAAAGCATTTAAAAAATTCCATGTTAAGGAAAAGACGAAACTTGGAATGGATCTTGCATACTTAAAACAGATTCTCTCACGCACAAAAGCAGGAGATGAACTTGAGATAAAACTTGATGATAAAAAAAACTCGCTTTCTCTGCTTTTTAAGGGAAAATCATCACGTAAATTTGTCATGCCCTTGCTTGACATTAATTCAAATGAAATTCCCAATCCAAAGATTGAATTTGATGCTGAGCTTACATTACGAGCATCAGTTCTTCAGGATGCATTAAAAGACGCATCATTAATATCCACTCATGTTTCTTTAGGTGCAGATTCAAAATCCTTTTTTGTAAAGGCAAACTCAAGCAAAGGAACTGTTTACAATGAAACTTTAAAGAATGACGAAACTCTGAAAGAACTGAACATTAAACAGGAATCCCACAGCATGTTCCCTTTGGAATATTTGGCAGATATGCTCAAAGCTGCACCTGCTGATTCAGATATAAAACTGTTCATTAAAACCAACGCACCCGTAAAAATCTCCTATGCTCTTGGAGATGCACAAATTACCTATTTTTTAGCACCAAGAATTGAGCAGTAAACTGAAAACTCTTTCAAAAAGAGAAAACCAATTTAAATCCTTCTTGACATAAGTATCTCTGATTACAATGATTGAACTAGGCAATAAGAAAGTTGAATACTGGAAAAAACCAATTGATGCTATTTCTGGCTTTTTAGGTGAGGGCAATTTCCGATTCAATGATAAAGGTGTTTTCTTCAAAGCAATGGACCCAAGCCAGGTTGTTTTAATTGATTTACATATTGAGCCGTCTGTTTTTGACAAGTATAAGGTTGAACCGTCTTTCATTGGTCTTGATTTAAATGAATTCAGCAAAATAATGAACAGAATCCTTCCGGAAGACAACTTAAAAATGACAATTACAGATTCAGATTTCCTTATTGATCTGGAAGGTGAACTAAACAGATCATTCAGGATCCCCCTGATTGATGTTAAGGATGACGAAGTGAATTTACCTCAGCATAAAGCAGATGCCACAGTTGAAATCAATGCAAGAATTCTGAAAGAAGCATTAAAAGACGCCTCATTGTTCGGAAGCTCAGTTGTTTTAAATGTTAAAAAAAATGAATTTTCAATCGGTGCCAAGGGGTCACAGGGAACCTTAAAATCAATTGCAAAACAGGCGAGTAAAATCTCAGTTAAAAGCACAAAAGACGTTACAACTAAATTTTCACTTAATTTCTTACAGAACATTGTAAAAGAAGCAGACCCAACCAAAAAAATCACATTAGAACTAAAAACGGATGCCCCAATGCGCGTAAGCTACATTATTGGAAAATCACCAATTGTTTTCCATCTGGCGCATATGATACTCTGATTCTAGAAAGCTTTTTATTTTACTGTGCATTAATATACACATGCCAAAACCAAAAATAAAAAAAGTCCTACCACACGCGAAGCCAAAGGTGCAAAGGCCTCGGGCGGCAGATGAAAAATTAGATCGCTTAAAAACTAAACTACTTATGGAATCATTAAACTTACCCCCCAGTACCGAATCACCGCAAAGCACACCCACCAAACCACAGCAAAGCACACGCACCAAACCACAGCAAAGCACACCCGCCAGAAAAAAACGCATACCTCCCAAACAAGAAAAAACTAGTGAGTTCATTTTACTCAGTCCAAAGTTAGAAGCTCAGCTGACCAAGATTATGCGTAATCCTGATGAACAAAGACTTACTATGCTATTAAACTTTGCAGAAAAATTGGGTTTGACCATAGGGAAAACAGACAATATTGCTATTATAAATAGGGAAATAGAAAGAATCAAAAGAGACGTAACAAATCCTCAACTGCAAAAAGCAATGCTTGCGGAATATACTCTACTTTTGAATGCAATTAAGAAATTATAAATACTGATGAAAAAATTCACAGGAAATCCACTTAGAATTCTTTTAAAACCCTTCAATTCACTATATATTCATGGCTGCAGTGGAAGCTCTCAAATTCTCTCAGAAATACCCTTTTTCACGCACTGCGAAGAATGTACTCCGAGAAATGAATCTATCTCTGGAAGAGGTGCCCATAGAAACCATAAAACGTGCAAAAGTAATGATTGAGTTAGCTGCAATTGGAAAAGAATACGAAGTTGAGGAAATAAATCACTCTGAACTTTTAAAAAATGAAATTTTAGCATTCCCTGTTGCAAAAATTCTGCTTTCTTTCCTGAACAAATCATCATTAAATGAAAAATTCGCAATGATGGTTTCAAAAACAACATTCAATTATCTTTCAAAAGAGAAAAACAGAAATGAAATTCTGCTCAACTTAGCAGATGATTTGGATTTGAAATTTTCACTTTCTAATGATGAGAATTTCTTTGTAACTTTGGATTTGTTTGATTATCTGAAAATTAATTTCAATGAAGACTATTTGAAACTTGTAAACCAGAAAGTAAAAGCAGGAAAAGTATATGTGGATGAAAATGATTTCATGAGATTTATCTCAGAATTAGTTTTCACAAGAATTTATGATTCACTTCCCGCAGACATAAATAATGTGCCTTCAAAATTCAAAACAATGTCACGAGAATTAGCACTGGATGTTATAGCATCTCAAAAAAGATATACTGAATTCAAATTCACAGGAAAAATAAAACCAGAATATTTTCCCCCATGTGTTTCGGAAATTTATGATTCAATTCTGGAAGGAAAAAATATATCGCATTCTGCACGTTTTTTTCTTGCCACATTCCTTGCAGGTATTGAAATGCCAAGTTCTGAAATAATTGAAATTTTCAAAAAAGCACCCAATTACAAAGAAAGCACAACAAAATACCAGGTTGAGAGAATTGCAGGGAAAAAAGGAACAAAATACACACCACCAAGCTGTGTCAAAATAAAAGAATATACTCTGTGCAATTCAAAAACCTGCAATGTAAAACATCCTTTAAGTTATTACAAAAGAGAACTCGCAAAAGAAAAAAAGAACAAACAAAAGAAAAATGAAAAACAAACTAAGGACGCGTGAAAAAAACAAAATAAACAAACAAACCAAAGAAGAGTGAAAAAACAAAAATAAAAGTAAAATACAAACAAAAGAAGCGTGATGTTAGTGAGCGAACGAGAAGAAACATTCCTGAAAGAAAAATTTCAGAGTTATTACAAAAATAACACAGTTAATGAACCGCCAAAACCAGAAACAAGAGAATTTGGTTTTGGAACATACGGTAAAAAAATTTCAAACAGGCATGTGGTGTTCAAAAACTATGATGAATTAAACACTTTTTTGCGCGAGGACGTGCCTTTTTACATTTCTGCATCTTCCGCGTACTATAAATTTCCTGAAAAAAGACCAATGAACACAAAAGAACTTCAGGGTGCAGATTTAATTTACGAGTTTGATGCTGATGACATAAAAACAAAATGCAAAGACAAACATGATACCTGGGCATGTGAAAACTGTAATTTGGATGGAACAGGAAACCCGGAGAAATGCACAAACTGCGGAGAACGCGTATCAGTAACACAATGGTTCTGTCCTGACTGTCTGAATGAAACAAAAAAACAAGTTTTCAAATTAATTGATTTTTTAGAAAATGATTTTGGATTCACTGGTTTAACAGTTAATTTTTCAGGAAATGCAGGCTATCACGTGCACATTAGAAATGAAGCAATTCACACTTTAAGCCACACAGCAAGAATTGAACTTCTGGATTATTTAACTGCAAACAATCTTAATTTTCCGTCATTGGGTTTTGTAAAAAAAGACAAAATGATGCTGTGTCCTGATATGAAACAAAGTTTTGGCTGGGGAAAAAGAATTTCAGAAGCGCTTGTTAAATTTTTAACTGAAAATGACTTATCAACAATTGCAGAAGCAGGAAACATACCTGTCATAAAAGCAAAAAAATTAATCCCCAATAAAGAACTGCTACTTAAAAAAATTCAGGAACAGAATGTTCTACTTTCCTCAGGAACCCCGAAAGAACTTGAATTCTGGAACGCACTTTTAGAACACATAAGAAAAAAAGTCGCACTGGACATTGACAGACAGACCTCAATTGATATGCACAAAATTGTAAGAGTTCCTGACACAATTCACGGAGGAACAGGGCTTCTTGCAAAAACAATTGAAAGGGAAAAACTGAAAGAATTCGATCCTTTCACAGATGCTTTGGTTTTCTCAGACTCTGAGATAAGGGTTTTTATTAACAAAGCACCTGAATTAATGTTTAAAGGAAAGAGCTTTGGGAAGTTTGAAAATACAGAAGTTTCACTCCCGGAGTATCTTGCAATTTATCTGATTGCAAGAGGTGCTGCAGAATTAAGGTGATTTTTTTGGACATGGATTATGATGAAATAAGAAGAATTTACAGATTGGAAAAAAGCACCTCGCGTTTAGTTGAAGTTGAACCTAATTTTTATGATTCGCTGAATGAATTCATTTGCGAAGAAAAAGAAGAATACATAAAAAGTCTCAAAGATTTTTCTATAACTAAAGCAAGAGATTTTACAAACTTAAAAAAAATGGTTGATGAAATTTTTTCATTAAGAGAAAAGAAAATTCTCAACAAAGCGTTAACTGCTTCAAGAACAGGAGAAACCTCTGAACAGAATATGTGCAAACAAGAGAAAAAAACCTACACTGAAATGCTTAAAATTCTTGAAAAACACAGAGGTTTTCTAAGCGAAATATTTGAATCAAATAATAACAAAAAATCATCAACTAAAACAAAACCCACCGAAACAAAAGTTGAAGTTCTTAAACAAATTCCCTCTTTTGTCGGGAGTGACATGAAAGAATACGGTCCTTTTTCAAAAGGTCAAAAAGTCACAATCCCTGAAAAAGTAGCACTTCTTTTAAAATCAAGAAAATTAGTTCAGGATGCTTAATGAAATCGTGAGCGAAATACTTCGGAAACACGCCATACCCTTTATAAATACTTAATACCGAAATTTTTCTATGAGTAATGATAATTTAATACCAAACCCAAAAACAAAATTCATAAGAGTAAAATGCAGTGGTTGCGGCAATGAACAGACAATTTTCAATTCAGCAGCGTCTGATGTGAAATGCAATGCCTGCAATCAGCTTCTTGCAAAAAGTAAATCTTCAAGAATTGAACTCAAAGCAAAAGTTGTAAAGGAAATGGAATAAGGGGATAAGTTTGAATGAAGATGTTCCTGAAAGAGGCGATATTGTAATATGCAAAATTACAAAAGTAATGGATTACGGAGTATTTGCTGAGTTATTAGAATATGATAACCAGAAAGGCTTTGTGCATATTTCAGAAGTAGCTTCACGCTGGGTAAAAAACATAAGAAATTTTGCTAAAGAAGGCCAGATGAGAGCTGCAAAAGTAATCGCAATTTCTCCGGAAAAAAATCAGATTGATTTATCACTTACCAAAGTTTCTCCTAATATCCAACGATTAAAAATCGAAGAATACAAACAGCTTATAAGAAACACACGATTAATTGAACTTTTAGCAACTAATGAAAAAAAAGAGTTTGATGATGCATGGGATGCGGTTGCTGAACCATTAATTAAAGAATACGAAACACTTTATGATGCATTTCAGAAAATTGCAACTGAAAAAGAAAATGCAATTAAAATGATTCCTAAAGAATGGCAAAAACCACTGCTCGATCTTGTGGAAAAGAATGTCTCAATTTCAATGAAAACTGTAAAAGGTGTTTTCACTTTGCAGTCTACTGCACCCAACGGTGTTGAAAAAATAAAATCTACATTATCAAAAGCAGAAAAATCAACAAAAGATGCACATATTGATATTTATTATTCTGGTTCGGGAAAATATGTTATAAAAGTATCCTCACCAGATTACAAAGTTGCTGAGCGTGTTTTAAAATACGTTTCAGGACTTGTTGTTGATGATTTCAAATCAGGCAAAGCAATTGCAGAATTTGAACGTGCAAATTAGCATTAGAGATTAGTGATAAAATGGTTACAAAAATAAAACTACTCACAGAAAAGAAATTCCAAGATGCGGTTTTAGTTACTGGGCTCCCCGGAATAGGTCTTGTGGGAAAAATTGCAGTTGATTATTTAATGAGTCAGCTCAAAACTCAGAAAATTGCAGAAATTTATTCTGATTCCTTCCCTCCAAGTGTGCACACAAAAAACGGACTCATAAATTTAATTATTGATGAAATTTTTCATT
The DNA here is from genome assembly GCA_043808155.1 of Candidatus Iainarchaeum sp. Classification (GTDB taxonomy): domain Archaea; phylum Iainarchaeota; class Iainarchaeia; order Iainarchaeales; family JAZDFD01; genus JAZDFD01. The sequence goes on along the minus strand of JAZDFD010000024.1, from coordinate 41,584 downwards.
ACAATTTAAACGGAAAAGATTTTTTGTTTTTAGTCGGTCCTGTTCAGCCAAGTCTTGATTTCAGAGCAGGTACAACTTCCAATCATTATGAATTTGCAGAACAAATAGTAAATGTTGCAAAAATTTTAGGTGTAACTAAAATTTATACTCTTGCAGGAATAAACATTGGTGACAGAAGAATTGACAAAGAACCAAGCGTAATTGCAGCTGCAACTTCTAAAAAACTTCTTGATGAACTTTCAAAATTGGGTGCAGTAACTGACAAAAAAGAAGGGCTTATTTCTGGTGCCGCAGGTTTAATTTTAGGTTCTGCAAAAATCCAGAAAATCGAAGGTGCATGTTTAATGGGCGAAACAAATTCTCAGTTAATTTATGGTGATCACGGTTCTGCAAAAAAAGTTCTTGAACTTCTTGTGAAAATGCACGGTTTTAAAATTGACATGAAAAACATAGAAAAAGAAGCAAAACAAATTGAAAAAACATTCACTCAGCTTTCAAAACAATTAGAAGAACTCAGAGTAGAAGAAAATGATAAAGATTTGACTTATGTGCGTTAGAATTCACCCAACTTTTTCTGTTTTTTATTCTCCGATGCACACTCTAGCTTTTCTGCTAATTCATTTTTCTTATTTTCAAAATCTTCTTTTGAATTGCAAATAATTGGAACACCATAATTTCCACCGCCGCCGGGAATGTAATGAACAAAACCTTTTCTGAAAGAATTAATTTTTTTTGCAACCAACTCATCAACGCGTTCTAAGTTTTCAACTGGCTCATCAACTAAAATATTAATTTCAGAACCAAAAGAATCAATGAATTTCATCCATGTACTTTGCACTTTGGCAGTATTCACTCCTTTCACACCATAAGCAATCTGAATTATTTCTGCTAACGGAATTGAATGAATATACGCTGGTCTGAATTTTGGGTGTGCTTCTTTTTTCAAATCCGCTAATTCAAGAATTCTGTCACGCACACCCTTCTTAATTACTGCTTTACATTTTGGGCATTTCCAGTTCAAGGATTCTGATTCTTTTAACGAATATTTTTCAAAACATGAAATACATGCTGTGCAGTGATACTTACCCTCACGCGGATCAAAACCCACATTTAAAATGAAATTCTCTTTTCTTTTTTCAACTGAATTTTTTAATTCTTTAAAACTCGGTTCTGACATTTTAATTCTTGAAAACTCACGCCCAATTCTGTGGGGCCAGGGACTGTGCGAATCTGAGTTTGTTAAAAAAACATAATTATGATTGTCTGAAATTTTATCTGCAAAAAAAGTGTCTGCACTCAAACCCAATTCCATAAATGAAATTTTATCTTTCATTGAACCATAACAATCACTCATTGAATTATGATGTGCATAAATTGAAAAATAAGGTGTGAATGCATGTGCTGGTCCCAAGATTGCATTTGCATCAATTACTTTTTCCGTAAGTTCTTCAGAATTAATTCTGATTCTCGGTCTTCCGCATCCCATTGAATCAAAAATGCCTTTTCCCTCTAAACTCTTTTTCAAATTTTCAGCAGAACTAAAATCAGGAAAATAAATTAAATGATGCACACGGTCATTTGTTTCTGCTTCAGTCCCTAAAATAAAATAAGTATCAAATTTTCTGTGTTTAAACACACCATTAGATTCTTCCAGAAGTTCTTTTTTGCATTGAGAATTCCATTTCTCATGTAAAATATCAGATGTGCTTACAATATCCAGTCCCTTAAGCTGAGCCTGTTCCGCAATCACAGCAGGAAGCATATTTTTACTTACGCCTCCTGAATAAAGCCCGTGAAAATGCAGGTCAGAATCAAACTCTTTCATAACAGATTTAGTAGTCATTAAACTAATAATCTTAAGCGTTCATAAATATGTCTGAAATGAACTCAGAAAAACTGCATGAAGCAATGCTCTATGAAAAAAAAGAGTCCAAAATTGTTCAGTGTAATTTATGCAATCGAAGATGTACAATTCCTGAATCAAAAATAGGACTCTGCGGAGTAAGAAAAAATAATGAAGGCAAATTATATTCATTAGTTTATGGAAAAGCAATAACTTTTGATGTTGATCCAATTGAAAAAAAACCGCTTTATCATTTCAGACCGGATTCGCATTGCATGAGCATCTCAACATTGGGGTGTAATTTCTTCTGCAAACATTGTCAGAACTATAACATCTCACAGGTAAGAAATGAAGAAACTCTGAACAAAGTTCCTTTCACTGAGCCTGAAAAAGTTATTGAAAAAACCCTAAATTCAGAAGCAGACGGAATTGCCTACACCTACACTGAACCAACGATTTTTGCAGAATACGCACTTGAAATTATGAAACTTGCAAAGAAAAATGATTTGTACAATGTCTGGGTTTCAAATGGTTATATGACAAAAGAACTCGCAGAAAAAATCACGCCGTTCCTTGATGCAATAAATATTGATTTGAAAGGAAGTGAAAAATTCTACAATGAAATCGCGGGAAATGCAAAAATGAAATTTGTAAAAGAAAACATAAAATTCTTTAACGAGAAAAAAGTTCACACAGAAGTAACTACATTAATAATTCCAGGTTACAATGATGACACAGAAACACTGAAAGAAATTTCAGAATTCATTTATGAAATCAATCCTGAAATGCCACTTCATTTTTCAAAATTCAGCCCAATGTACAAGCTGAATTACCTCATACCTACGCCGATTGAAAAGCTCAAATTAGCACGTGATATCGCACTGGAAACCGGTCTGAAAAACGTCTATGTTGGGAATGTGAATTCTGAACTTAGTACAGTTTGCAGTAAATGCAATGCAATTCTCATAAACAGAAATGGTTATTCACTAACTTTTGAAGAATTAGATTCAGATGGAAAATGCAAAAAATGCAAAACACAATCAAACATTATTTTGTAATTAAATGTTTTGTAACTAAATAATTCTTTTTCTAAAATAAACCAAAGAATCTCAGTAAAAGAAGTGTACCCAAACCAGCTAAACCAAAAATTGCACTTATAATTAAACTTGGAATAAACGGAAGGTCAATATGCAAAAGCATAACAACAATTACCCAGCCAACTAATCCCAGAACTGAATTAACTAATATTTTTTTAAGTGTAACAAAAACAAGAACTGCAATTAAAATCAGAACAACCCCGCCGACAAAAATAAGCGGATTTCCAACAAGCTGTGCTGCACCCTCAGCTGCAGTGTCAGTAATCGTGGACCCAAGCTCATTTCCCACGAGTTCCGGAATTACATCTAGTATTGGGAACATAGTAATTTTAACCACACAATGGTTTTAAAATGTTTTTAACCTCTTTTGAGTTATGACTCGCTTTACTGAGGAACAAAAACGAATTGCAATGCTGTTGATGTATGGTTCTAAAACAGCTGAAGAACTGAATAAACAGCTGGATATACCCTATGACAAGCTCATGCAGGAGCTTAGTGGATTGCTAAAACTAGACGTAATTGTAAAGGAAGGCTATCCCACAAAATACAAATTAAAAGAAAATATAAGTCAGGAAGTGAAAAGAAGAAAAAGAATAAGTGAAGATGATTCTTTCAAACTAAGACTTAATGCTTTTATTGAAATGCAGGCTATTGAAAAAACACTTCTTGAACATCAACTTTCAAAAATGGAAATTGCACTTAACAAAGAAAAAGATTTTACAATTTATTCAGTTGAAAAAGCAGAAATCACAAAAGAAGATGAATATTATTCTTCTTATTTAGAAATTAATTTAACAGTAAGAGACTTCACAACTTTAATGCACTTTGTAATGTTTTACGCACCTGCGTCACTTGAAATTATTAAACCAGAAAAAATGGAATTCACTGCACATGATTTGCAGGATGGTTTAATTGATCTGTCAGAAATGCTTCATAAGTATACAGAGTATGTTACAAAATTAATGAACAGAGAAGAACTTGAAAGATTTCACAGGAATATTTTCAAAAAATAGTAATAATTACCAGATGTGTTCTTTATAGTATTCTTTATAGTATTTATAGTATAGACAATAAGTATATTTTATATTCGTGAATTGACGATGCCCAATACAACAAAACCCGTATTTTGGGCTTTATTCCTGAAAAGAAGCATTTATATTGCTTTTCGAAAGCGAAAACTATTTAAATACCCACGGGGTTTTAAGATACTGGGTCTAGTTACAATTGCCTATTAGAGAATTTATGATCTAAGACAGGGGTCCCTGTAACTTAACCTTATTTTTTATGAGATGTGAGGTGAAACAAAACATGAAAAGACTTAATGTCAAAAAGCTAGCTGCAATTGGAATCGGCGCTGCACTTTTGGGTACAGCACTTGCTCCAATGGTAACTGCAAAGTTTACAGATCTAGCAAAAAGTGATATCATCGGCAGTGACGGTAAACCCGTAGTAGATATTGTCGGTGGTTCAAACGGCGCAGCTGTTTCAGATTATATCTGGGCAGGTAACATTGCTGTTCGTGTTGCACAATTAGCAACAATGGACAAAAGTGTTGTTCTAACTCCAGGTACTGAAGGCGGCGAATCAACCCCAACAGGATTAAGTGTTGACTTAACAGTCGGCGGAACTGAATCATATAGTTCAGACTCAAGCCACACTTACGATGACAACACTATGTCCTCAAATATACTAAATAAAGAATTTCTTTTGGAAATAGATGACGGCAAGTTAGCTTTCCTTAAAGATGAAATCTTAACTTACAGAATTAACTCAACATCATACGACCAAAGAATTGAAGAAAAAATTGGTTTAGATTTAGATGCTGCATTTGAAACACAAGCCGCAAAAAGTATGGGTGAATTAATCGTTTCCGCAAGTTCGATAAACGATTTCAACTATGAAGTTTTAATACAGGAAGGAATCCCCATAACTTTTGAATCAGGCGATGCAAACAAAATCGACATCTTCCTCTTTGGTGAAAAATTCAAAGTTCAAAGTGTATCCGGAACATCACCAGATTACACTATAACTTTGATGAAAGATTCTGAAACACAAGTAATCTACGAGGGCGGATCATTAACCGACCTTGAAGGCGATGCAGACTACGCAGGTCAGACTATGACTGTAACTTTCGATTCACTAACAGAGACTGGCAGCACAGCAACATATAAGGCAGATTTCTCACTTTATGATGAAGAAGGAAACCTTGTAGATACATACTCTGCTTCAGCAGCTGCATACCTAAACGACCAATTTGTTGACTCAAGCGGAAATTATCCTTTAAAGGGTGTTGTTTATATTGAGTCAGTAGCAAAGGAATCAACAACTAACAAGGGTAAAGTTTCAGTAACAACTGGTTCAGCAATTGCAAAAATGAAGCACAACCACGAATACCCGTACAGATCAACAAGAACTTCAACTACCGAAGACTACTGGGTAACTGAAATCACAGCAGGAACTCAGACAATTACAAGCGAAACAGCAATTACAAAAATAACAATTAAGAGTAACAACAACGGACTTTCAAAGAGAAGTACACAGTCCCCACTGTATGCTGAAAAATCTGCATTTGATGCAGATAAAGCAGCAAACAATGAATGGGTTTTCCTTGCAGGTGAAGAAGACGCTGCAGGATATGGTATTGTGACTCTGAAATTCGAAGGTTGGAAAGCTGATCAGTCAGTAGTAAAAGTCGAGATTGGTTCAGTTACCAACGGTCCAAGCTTTAGTTCATACGATGGATCTATTGGATATACTGACAATGGCGGAACACCATACTATGGTGCAAACGCAGTTCCATTTGTCATTACAGGTTCAACAGGATCACTCGGAAGTAGCTTCAGCTTTATGGGCGACACAATCTACTACAAATGTGATGAAGCAGCAGTATTCGATTTGAATGTAGCAGATCCAACACCAACAGATACAAATGCAATTAATGGATTGGTGCAATTCAAAACAGTTGATTGTGACAACGCAACAGTAGCAGATGCAAACATAATCATGCTAGACGGTAGAATTCTAACATGTAACTATGCAAGTGTGGACCTCAATGGTGTAACATACACTATTACAACATTGGGTTCAGACAACAACTCACTTACATTAACTGCAGATGGTAACTGTCAGTTCGCAACTCAGGCGCTTGGTGGATCAACAGCACCATCAGACTCTGAATACATCGACACTGCAAACCACATGAACACATTCTACTACGACGATAAGAACACAACCAGTCTTGCATTCTATGCAAATCCAGTTTCATTAACTACCACGGGTATTGATGACACTGTAGAATATGCATTCTATGCAAGTGAAGCTGATGGTGAATTCTATCTGTTGTTAGAAGACAGTACTAACCTTTCAGGTTACTACACTAGTGACGTAGCATTCATTGGTACTGACAATGACGAAGACTTAGAAACAGAACTCTCCTACTATGTACCAAATTACCTTAGATTTGGTGGTGGTTCAACAGGAGTTTACTATGTTGCTCACTTCAATGTGTCAGAGAATTTAGACATTACTGCACTTTCATCTAGTGGTGACTACAATGTCTTCATAAACACAGAAACTGGAAAACCATTAGGTGCAGACATAGGGTCAACTAACTTGAGTTCATACTCCGGTGATGTAAATGTCTTTAGAGCAACTGGAGGAAGTACTACAGGATATGACATGAGAACTAATCACTCATCATATGTGGCGAATTCATGGTCAGACTATGGTACAAAAACTGTGTTGACTGAAGATGCAGTGACTTTCACTATTCCAGAGAACCAAGAGAAATTGAAGTTCATTGTATATGGTGAAGGAACTACAACTGTTGTATCCGGCGGTGAAGCTTTAACAGGTCTCGGAGATGGAGATACTGGTAAAACTTCAGGCGGTACAGAAGTTACAGTAAGTGCAATCAACTACACAGCAGGAACTTGTGGAGTTGGTGACGCAGTCGCAACACCAAGTAAATATTCAGCGGTTGTCTCAGCAGGAGACCTTGTATATGATGATTCATATGTCAGGGCAGGCAATCACATCATAATTGGTGGACATAAAGTAAACAACTTAGCAGTTGGACTAGGTTTAAGCGACGGCACAACTCTTGAAGAAGCATTGACCTCACCAGGTCAGTATGTGGCAGAAATGCTTGCAGACGGCGACATCATTGTTGCAGGTTACACAGCATCTGACACAAAAACAGCTGCACAAGAATTGATTGCTGCACTTGAAGCATTAAAATAAATTAGGCATTTTGCCTAATTTTCTTTTTCTTTTTTTTCATTTTATGCATGATGTAAAAATCGTTATTGATTATGTATAAGACCTAATTATTTCGTTTGTTTTTTATTACTTTTGCGCGCATTAAATTGTATGATTAGTAAAACACACAAATTATTGATTATTATTTCATTAATTTTGATTGTGGCTTTTGCATTTATTTTTTATGCTTCGTCAAATAATTTTGAAAGAAATAATATTACTATAATTTCTTACTCTGATGATTTAACTTATGTATTGGATTCATACAAAACAAATAATGACTTTTTGCTTATTTTCGATTTTAAAGAAAATGATGCTCTGAACAATTACATGTTTAATTCAATGTTAACTCTTTCAGTGGTTTTAGTTGCCCATGATAAAAATGCAATAACTTTTTTGAAAGTTGTAAATGCAGATTCAGAACTTGTTTCATGCAGTTCTAATATGGGTAATTATGATTCTGAAATTAATTTTTCAGTAGATGAATGCAATGCATTTTTGGATTCTTCAAATGCTGTAAAAATTATTTTAGAACGTCCTTTGAAGTCTTTATCAAAATCACAAATCAAACTTTACGAAAATGAAATTTACATTACACCTACTGATTACACTAACATTAGTAATGCCACATTCACTCTTGCAGAACTTCTTTACAGCGATGCAGAAACCATTGTTGGTCAAAGTAATGATCTGATTCACAAATTAGGGGCCTGAAAATGGACAAATACCTAAAAACTGCAATAGTGTCTCTGATAGCGGTTTTCGCCCTTATTTCGCTTCTAATCCTATATTTTGGGGGGTTGGGAAACAGTGGTCTTCTTGGGCAAAGTGAACTAATCACCACAATTTCCAGCATAAATCCTGTTTTGGGCACCCTTGGGGCACTTTTTTTTGTGTTATCTATCACAATATGGATAATTTCATGGGCTTTTGTGCTAAAAAAACGCACAAATCTAAGGTTTTCAAGTGTGCTTTCTGCAGGATGGCGGGCAGTTTATGGCGCTCTTACACCTCTTCAGGTAGGTGCAGAAGCCATGAGATCCCTGCATCTTAAAGAATCCCACAACACGCCCTATTCAATTTCTGTTTCAGCATCTCTTCTTGTAAAGGGAATTAAATTCATGCTTATTGCACTAACATCTGCACTGTTTTTGGGAATGTTTCTTTTAACTGCAAAATATAATCTGTTAATGTTGTTTGCAATGCTCTCAGGTTTTGCAGTTGTTTTGTTTGCTGCTTTGTTATTTCTTTTGCCAATAAACAAAAAAATAGGTTCAAAAATGATTTTTCAATTAAGAAAAATATCTTCAAAAATTAAGATTTTTTCAAAGCTGGAAAAGTTTTTTGAAAGTTATTCTGATTATTTGAGTTCACTTTCATTGAGTTTCTTTGTATTCATTACCGCGGTTGTTTTTCTTTCATGGGTTTTTGAATTTCTTTCACTTTTGTTTGCATTTTATTCTGCAAATGTTTTCATTCCGGTTGAATCAGTAATTGTTTTGTTTGTGATACTTTCCATACTTGAAAGAACTCCTTTCCTGCCACGTGGTATTGGTATTGTTGAACTTGCAGGTTACATATATCTTTCAATGCCTTCTCTTTCAATGATTGAATTATCATTTTCAGAAATTGCAGTTGTAATAATTGTTTTTGATGTTTTCAGATTGCTTATTCCAACACTTTTAAGCATGGGGTTTGCATTTCTTTTCAAAAGTAACCAAATAAATAAGTCCATAATAAACAATTAGCAATCACAACACCCCAAATAACACAAATAATTTGCCATTCTTTCAGAGGTCCGAAAATCCTGATTATTAATTTTGCAAAATCATATTTTATTTTGCCATCTTTGTATTTTGGAATTTCAAGTTTCCCCTGTGCATTTAATGAATAAGGCCGTACTTTCATCTGGCTGGGGTCATTCGGATTTGTCAGCATTTTAAGAATTAAAAAATCAAATAAATGCGGAATGAAAAACAAACATGTGATTAGCATTGCTTTAACATCTCCGGAAAGCACAACCAATGCTGACATTGCAGAACCAATAATCAATGTTCCGCTGTCACCAGGAAATACTTTTGCAGGATATTTATTGAGTAAAAGCAAACCTAAAATCGCCCCACATAAAATTACGCTAATCAGGAAAAAGTGATTTTCCCAAAGCACGAGCATTAAAAATGCAGAAATTATAAAACCAGAACCAACTTCCCAGCCATTAAGACCTGCAAAAGTATTTTGAAGTCCTGCAATAATTCCAATAAATGCTGCAATGGGAATTGCCCACAATAATTCAGGTGCATAAAGAACTGAAAAAATTAATGAAATAATAACAACTGTAATTGCACGCGTTTGCCAGCCAATTGTCTGCTTGAGAAATTTGTGATGTACATCATCTAAAAAACCAACTGCAGCAAAACCAAAAATCGTGACAATCCATGCAATTAAACCAATTCTCAAACCCTCAAGATAAGCATATGCTGCAACTCCTAAAATCAGAGGAATAAGCAAACCAACGCCCGTACTTTCAGGAATAATTGTCTGGGCTTTTTTGTTTATGTCAATTCCAATTATCCCGTTTTGTTTGTTGATTTTCGAGAAAATAAATACTGCGCCTAATGAAATCAAAAAAGAACTAACAAATAGAACATATTTCACAAGGTCGTAATCCATAGAGTCTATAATGCTCTATGAGCTTTTATTATTTACGCAGAGCTTTTCATAAGCTCTTCGAGAACAACTGTTGCATAATTTCCTTTTGAAAGATAGAATGTGATTTTTGCTTTTAATTTCCCTTCATAGAATTCATCTTCTGAAATTTCAATAAGTTTCAGTTCTTCAGGATAAAGAAGAATCTCACGTTTATTTCCTTTTGATGAAATTTCAGGCATTTGTTTGACTTTGAAATTATCAGTGGAAACTCCTTCCTCTTCCAACACAAGTTTTTCTATTTCCCCTGCTTTGCTTTCCGAAAGTTTTGTTTCAAAACCAATTAAAGGTACAGTCGGAATTCCGTTGTGCAGAACATCACCATCAATTTTCTCAATTTTGCCATATTTTTCGATTCTTTTCTCGATGATTTTATTGTAAAGATAACTTTGGTATGCATGCGTAAAAAGATATCTTATAGCTTTAGGAAGTTTTCCAAACGCACCCACATAATCATTTGGATATTTGCATAAATGATGAATCATTGAACGTTCATATCTTTGTTCTTTTGGAAATTCTTTTGTTGCCTGTGCAAAATCATTTGTTTTCCCAAGATTCAGTCTCGCGTTTCTTATTTCATCATGTTCTTCAGGACATGTTGATGTTAAATAAAGCATAACTCCGTTTTTGAAATTTCCTGTCACAAATTCTTTTCCAACAAGGTGAGTAATCTGTCTTATTCCCCCAAATCTCTGTTCCCCAAAATAATTTGCAATTCCATTTTTCATTTCTTTGAAGCATTTTTTTATTTCAGTTTCTAACTCTTCTTTTTCAAGTGAAATATCTCTTATTGTGATTGTGAAATAGTTTCCCTGCAAATTCCCTATGTTAATTCTGTCATCTGCCCACTCTGCATTTCTTAATTCAACTCCTGCTCTTCCAAAAACTTTTAATTTTTCCACATCAGGATCAAATATTGAAATTTTCTGACAGGTAACTCCCCGTTTGTCCTTTAAACCAGCATAACCAATTCTTTTTTTACTGCATCTCAAATAACGTGTTAAATCTTTTATTATGAAATTCAAATCCTTGTTTATTTTCTCAAGTTCTAAATGAAGCTGTTCTTTCTTTTCCGGGTTTTCAGGAATTAAAATTTCATTTTTGTCTTTTTGGATTTCTTCATCACTGATAAATCGCTTAACTTCACATTTCTTTCCATCCAGTGTTTTTTCCTCAACTATAAAATCAGAATATCTTCGTTTTATCTGCCCGCCAATGCCTTTGGCTGAAGTAGAATAGTGTATTGTGGACATTTACTTATACCTCAGTATTGCACCGATTCCGCCAAAACCTGCGAGGAATTGTTCGCCTTCCGATGTATCTGTAGAAATTAGCTTTATTTTTGAGCCTGTCTGTTTTGCTTTCTCAATCATGTGATCTATGTAATCAACTTCTTCCATAAGCTCAACTGCAGAATTGCATTTTTCGCATTTTACTGCGTTATGATCAAATTCTTTGGGTTCTTTTGTAGTAATTTCTTTTTCTTTTCCGCACACAGTACACTTATATCTGTAAACCATCCAACCCAATTCTTCACTAATTAGCAGAGTGTCTACTTTCCCGAGCATTACAGCTTCCTCGGTTTCTTTTTTACCATAAACACCAAGATTATTTTTCACAACATTTCCCATAAATGAATTGATAATTGATTTTTCTCTCATAATGTCTGTATCTTTCAGAAGTTTTTCAGATTTGTTTACCATTTCCCTAATCCCTGAATCATCTGTGTATGCAGTATCAACAGTTCCGATGAGTTTATTCATCAGTCTGTGGTCAATCAAATTTTTATTAATGAAAAAAGTTTTTGTCATTCCAGGTCCGCCGATAATCATGCCTTTCAATTTATCAACATCTTTGAGAAAAATTTCGTTCAATTTTTCACTTATTCGTTTGTAAAAGTCCTGCGCAGCTTCTTCTCTCAAATGTTCAAATCTTTTTGCACTCTGACCACCTGCACGTGCTTTTCCTGCAACTCCCGAAGTAAAATGCCCGAGAATTTCATATTTTTTTCCTGAAAGCAGTGCAATAGTTGCTTCATTTTTGTCAACAGTTGCTAAAGCATAAATTTCATTCGGCTTAATCATCTGGTCCATTGGATCTAAAAAGAATTTTGAATCACATCTGTAAAGTTTTACTTTTAATTGCATTGCGGGTCTTAAGGTCATTAACTGAATGTCTGATTTGCCCTCCATGTCAGAGATGTTTCCACAGAAAACAGCCAAACCATTTTTTGGTAATTTGAAATCAATCTGCTTCAGGAAGTTGTTTATTTTTCTTAACGCACCCTGAACATTTTTCCTTGTTGTCGGACTTTTTATATTGCTACTCTGTGAAGTTTCTTCTGTGATTTGACCCATTACTGAACTTCTGTCAACATCTTCAGGCAGATACAACGAAATTAATTCAGTGCCGCGTCCCTGATATGTTTTAAGCTTCGCTAGCTTTTTCTTGAACTGCATTAGTTCTGCTTCATCAACTTCTTCAAAATTGGGTTCCATTTAAATCACGTTCAAATTAAACAATAGTAATATTAAGATGTATTGCCATAAGCTATTAAATATTTCCCAGTTAAGTGCTTAGAAACGGGCACGTAGAAGGGGTTTTATCATGTTTGAAAATTTGTTCGGAAATCATGAAGAATCCGAAAGTGTATCTTCAAATTCTTCATATTCGTCATCTTCTAATTCATATTCCTCTTCTTCGTATGGTGATATTTTCGTTGTGTCAATCGGAGGTTCAGTTCTTTTAGGTGAAGGTGTATCATCTGAAAAAGTTTCCGCAATTGCAGATTCAATTTCAAGACTGCATAGTGAAGGATACAAATTTGCATTAGTAGTTGGCGGCGGGGCAATTTGCAGAGACTATTTAACAGCTGCAAAAGAGCTTGGAACTAATAATTTTTTTATGGATGAATTAGCTATAAAAATCACACGCGTTAATGCAACTCTTTTGATTGCAGGTTTAGAAAAAGCATATCCTGAAGTTTTAACTCACATTGGTTCAGCAAAAGAATTAATTGACGCAGGCCAGATTCCTGTTTATGGAGGTCTTCTCCCTGGTGCAACCACGGATTTTGTTGCTGCCTTGCTTGCAGAATCTCTCAATGGGAAATTCATAAACCTGTCAAATGTAGACGGCATTTACTCCTCAGACCCGTCAAAAAACAAGCGTGCAAAAATGTATTCTGAATTAGGTTATGACCAACTTATGAAACTGGTTGCCTCAGCAGAATCCAAACCAGGTCAGAATTTAGTAATTGACCTTCCCGCATGTAACATTCTCCGCCGCTCCAGCATTAAAGCACTTTTCCTTAACGGAAACAACTTAGATAATTTTGAAAATTCAGTCCGCGGAAACTCATTCATTGGGACAGTTGTAAGTTCAGAAAGTAATGATTATGAATAATCACTCCAGTTCATAATTTTCCCATTTTCTTTTGCCGAGTGTAATTTCAAGTTCTTTTGGATTTAAAATCGGAATTTTAAAATATGAAAAATCATCAACACCAATACGCGGACAGGCAGTATTAACAAGCGCATCAATTTTCATTCCCAGCAGATATTCTGGTTTAATCAAATCAGAAACCAAAATAAATGATTTCTTCCCTTTACTCTCAATTAATTTCTTTAATTCAAATGCCTTTTTGCTTTTCATTTGCCCTGTTTTTGTAGTAACAAGAATTCCGAAAGTTTTTGCTTTTTTAGCAATTTCAATCTGCGCAAATCTTTTTCTTAAAAAAGAATCTCTTTCATTTTCAAGAATTTTCACTTTATTTTCAATCGGATCAACAATAATTACATTTTTATCTACTGCAAACCAAACCCCTAAAGGATGGAACATACCATCTCCAAAATAAACTATAGTGTCAGCTTTATTTTCAACGTTTTTAACAGCACTATAATTACACCCAAGTACCTGACCATGTTCTGTTATGTTTCCTTTTCCAATAAAAACTTCAATATTTGATTTCTTAAGTTCTTTCTTCAAAAAATCAAAATATTCTGCATACTGAATTGTTCCGCACAGTGCAACTTTTTTTGCATTTTCATTTAAAAGCGCATCCGCTAATTTTGAAATTACTTTTTCTAAATCCTTTTTCTTTAATTTCACTTTTAATGGAACAAAAATCGTGTCAATTTTTGGATTGTAGAATTTTGTATGCCCGAAATGAACTAACAAATCCGCACCAACAATTTTTGATTTCACATCAGCCAAATCACACGCACCAAAACATGGGTCTGTGAAAATAATTGTCTGAACTTTTGCTTTTTTTTCAATTTCAGAAGAAATTTCTAATGCCTTGGTTTTCAAACCTTCAGGTATTTGTATTGCTATAATTTTGGCTTTGTGTTTTTTAATTTCACTAACAACATCTTTCAAATTAATTTCAAGCATAAATTAAACGCACTCCCAAAGCAATAAAAATGAATCTAATAAACATGATTGAAAATTAATTCTAAGAACTAGCTTTTACCCCGGAGCAGGTAATCTTAACAGTGTGCTGAATTCCTGTTGTAGTTTTATATGATAATTCAATTCTTCCTTTGTATTCTCTGATGTCTCCTAAATCAGTATTGCCTGAAATTGTAAAAAGTTCGCCTTCAGGTACTGGAATAGTTGATACTGACCCAATACCTGCAAAATCTCCTGAAAAAACAGTGCTTGCTTCATTAATTGAACGGCCTGTTGCATTCTGCAAAATAAGTGTCAATTCACCAGTTTCAGAAACTGCATGATCATAGTAAATTATTTTTGTATCATCTGATGTACAAGATGTACTTCCTGAAATATTACCAAAAACAAAAATAATCACGCCAATAACAACTGCAAGTGCGACCATTGCCCATGCATGAGTCATTAAATATTCTAATGCACCCTGCCCTTCATTCCCAAGGGTATTTTCAAATTTCTTATAAGTCATTGCTAATAGTAAAGGCACTATGTAATATAAATTTATTCAGAATTAGAAATTTCATTTCTTTTTAGCGTCTTTCTTTCCGTCTGTTTTTGCGTCTTTTCCTTTAGCATCTTTCTTTCCGTCAGCTTTTGCATCTTTACCTTTAGCATCTTTTGGGGTTTCAGCTTTTGTATCCTTTCCTTTAGCACCTTTCTTTTTGACGTCTTTTCCTTCTTCTGCCTTTTCACCTGTGGCTTCTGCAACTCCGCCTGTGCCCTTTGTTTTTGTTGGTTCCCTGATTTTCTTCTTGGGTAAAGTTCCGATTGATTCAACGTCTGTTCCAACTCTCACATGTGCTGAACAGGGCAATTTGCTGAAAACTCTTTTAAATGCGTTCTTTGCAACATTAACGTTTTGTTCTTCAACTAAAATAGAAACTATTTTTTGGTTTGGTCTCACCCTCGCAGCTCTTCCAATTGGTTTTCCAAATGCGTGTGACATTCCTTGCTGAATTCTGTCTGCGTGTGCTCCCTTTGCCTGTTTGTTTTCTCTTAAAATGTGATGAGGATAAATTCTCACCCTCATAAAAAAATTCTCTTTTCCTAAATGTTTTGTGATGTATCTTGTAACCATAATTCTGACAGCTTCAATTGCGTTGTCTCTTACATTTACACTTTCATCCACAACCAAATCAACAATGTGTGAATATTTTTTTGCACCGTTGCCCATGTTAAATTGTCTTGTTTTTAACCCAGGTGCTGCACCAATATAATTTCTTCTGTGCACTTTGACAGCTAACCTTGTATAGGCTCTGTCTTGCTTTTTGTCACTATAACAATGTCCTGGTCTAAGACCCATATCCATCACCACCCGATTTCGTACGGGTGCTCCGAAATATATGCAGTATCTTCGATACTGTGGTAATATCTCATTTGCTACATTTACTCCATTTTACAGGAAAAATAGCTCTAATAATTGGCTCTACAAGGTTTTTTAAAGCTTATAGCCACGATACAAATTAAAAGCTGGACAGGGGAATCGAACCCCTCTCTCCCGCTCTGCAGGCGGGTGCATAGCCTATCTGCCAGTCCAGCAAGGCCACATCCTTGAGCTGTAGTCCAACTTTCAGTTGGACTTGCCTTCGGTACAGCCTGTGCATAAACTATTTTATTTCAGTAAAATGTTTTAAACCCCCATGCTTTGACCTTTAAAATGTTTTTACTCAACTAGTTCCATATGTTCAGTCCAAATTGTATCATAATAAAGACAGCACCAGAAATCTCACTCAAAACCAGTTTTGTGAGAAGCTATTTCATGCACAAGCTCAGAGACAGCATAAAATTCCCAATGAAGCGTGAAAATGCAGTTGTGAAAAAAATAATCTCAGCAGGCGGAAGAATGTATCTTTACACAGATGATTTCAAAAAAGCTGAAAAAATCCTGAAAACAACTGTCGGCATTCACTCATTTGCAGAAGCAGAACAGCACAAATTCACTAATCAAAAACATTTCACAGAGAAAGTTTTAGATGCAGTTGAGGATTTATTTGAGGAAAATGACAGTTTTGCTGTCCGCGTAAAATCACTTGAAAAAGAACACAAATCAAAAGATTTGGAAATTTTATTGGGTTCAAAAATAAATGAAAAATTCTCAGAATTAAATCTCATAGTAAATCTCAATAATCCCGATAAGAAAGTGTTGGCTGAAGTCAGAAAAGGCAATTTCTATATTTATTTTGAAGAAACAAAATGTTTCGGGGGTCTCCCATTAGGTTCACAGGGAAATGTTGCAATGTTTTTCACAGGTAGAAAAGAAGAACTTGCAGCAGCATTAATAATGATAAAACGTGGCTGTAACATTTTCCCAGTAGTTGAAATTGAAACAGAAAAAATAGTTTCCCATATTGAACCTTTAGTAAAATGGAATGCAGGGCGTAAATTCACAATCACTGAATTATCGCACTCGCGAAATCTTATTGAATCAAAAAATATTGAAGCATTTGTTATTGCAGACACATCTCTTGATGACAAAAGTTTTGAAGCATATCGCAAAGCTGATGAAAAATTACAAATTTTGGTTTTCAGACCCTTGCTTTTATATCCTACTGAAATGTTAAATGAGCTTTACAAAATGATTGATGTGATATAAATGAAAATTGCAGTTTTCACAGACACGCACTTAGGTTTTGGCAAAGGAACAGAACGATTTGAAGAAAGTTTTGAAAATACAAAAAATGCATTGAGCTTGGCACTCTCACAAAAACCAGATTTAATAATTCACGCTGGTGATTTTTTTGATACTCAAATTCCTGATCAGGAAACATGGGAAAAAACTTTTAAAATTCTTTCAGAAATTAAAAACTCGCAGGGCACATTCATTCTAAAAAGAACAAAAAATTCAGAAACAAAAGAAATTACTCTGAATCATATTCCACTAATTGCAATCCACGGAACCCATGAATACAGGTCAAAAGATTTTTGTAATGCATTAGATGTTTTGGAAAGTGCAGGTTTCATAATCCATCTTCATGCAGAATACATTGTTCTCGAAAAGAATTCTGAAAAAGTGGCAATTCATGGATTAGGCGGAGTTCCTGAAAAAATGGCTTTAAATGCCTTAAAAATATGGAATCCGCAACCAGTAAAGGATGCGAAGAATATTCTGATGCTTCACCAATCAATAAAGGAATTCCTGCCATTTGAAGATGAAATGATTGCAACCATTGGAATTGAAAATCTCCCAAAAAATTTTGATTTAATAATCAATGGCCATCTTCACTGGACTTCTGAAATTTCAGAGCATGGAATTGAATTCTTAATGCCAGGTTCCACAATCACAACTCAGATGAAAAACCTGGAGTCTGAAAAACCAAAAGGAATTTATGTGATTGACACGCAAATGATGAGCAAAGAGTTCATGTCTCTCCCAAATCAAAGAAAACTTTACTATTATTCTGAAAAATTAGATAACGCAACTCCTGAACAGGCAAATGAAATTTTTGAAACTAAGATTTCTGAGTTTCTTTCAAATAATGATTCAATGAAACCACTGATACGTGTAAAGATTAAGGGAAAACTCGCGAAAGGCTATGCGCCATCAGACATTAAAATAACAGAAATAAAAGAAAAATTTAAAGACAAAGCAATCCTTTCAATATCCACTGATTTTTCAACAATGTCATTCAAAAAAAGCATGGCAGAATTAAGAGAACTGCAGAAATCAAAGAAATCAATTTCCGTACTGGGACTTGAACTGCTGGGAAAGAATCTTTCCCAGACTGACTTTGGAAATGAATTAGATTATGAACGAATTTTCGAACTTCTGGAAGCAGGGGAAAATGAAAAAGTTATTGAAATGTTTTCCAAAACTAAAAAGTAATTATCTTTTTACAAAAGCAGAGTATTTTGCAAGTGCTTCTAAACTCCGTGCAGCAATATCAGGGTAATCATATGTAATTATCCTGCCTTTTTCAAATTCATCTTTTCTGTGCTGTGTGTAACCGCTTCCAAATGTAAGCACAACAAGAGGTTTTTTTGCAGTCTTTTTTATTTTAATAAGTTCTTTTACAGTTTTCTGATCAACAGTCGGTGTATTGAACAAAACAAGCACTGCAATCATGTCAACGTTTTTGTCATTAAGTGCAGTTTTTGTTGCAAATGCATATTCTTTTTCACCTGCACCACCAAGCATATCAATTGGATTTCCAAATCCTGCAGCAGGCGGCAAAATTTGTTTTAATTTTTTAATGCTTCCTGAGCTTAATTTCGCAAGTGTTAAATTATTTTTTGTAAATTCATCTGCAGTAACAATTCCATAGCCTCCACCGTTTGTTATTATTGCAGTTCTGTTACCATTTGCAATTGGTTCATTTTCAAGAATTTTTGCAAAAGAAAATAATTCTCTCATATTTTTTGCATGCACAATTCCAGTCTGCTTAAACACAGCTTCATAAACTTTCATGTCACCTGCCAGGCTCCCTGTATGTGATGAAATTGCATGATGTGTAGCTTTCTGAGACCCGCCTTTTAATACCACGAAAGGTTTTCTTTTTGAGACTTTTTTAGCAGTCTCCATAAACTTCCGTCCGCGTTTGACTTCTTCGATATATGCAGTAACAACTTTCGAACCTTTATCATGTCCCATATGATCCAAGATGTCTGTTTCATCAACATCTATTGCATTGCCATATGACATGAATTTGTGAATTCCAAAATTTTGAGTAGATGCCCAGTCAAGTATTGCAACACCCAATGCACCTGACTGACTGAAAAATGAAAGATTTCCGTGTTTTGGAAGATGTGACTTTTCCTTAACTGAAAAAGTAGTGTTAAGTCCTATTTCAGGCATTAATACTCCAAAACAATTTGGACCTACAACACGCATTGTTTTATTTTCCCGGATTATTTTTTTCATTTTTTCAGTTAAATCCTCATTTCCGGCTTCCTTAAAACCTGAACTTATAATTATCACGCCCTTAACTCCCTTGTCTGAACAGTCCTGTAATGCATTCGGGACATGTTTTGCAGGAATTGCAATTATTGCAAGATCAATATCATAAGGAATGTCTTTGACAGAAACATATGCTTTCTTTCCAAGAACATTTTTGTGAAAAGGGTTTACAGGATACGTTTTCTTGCTGAGTTTAGTTCCCATAAAATTAGTGAACAGCTGTTTTCCTATGCTTCTTTCTTCCGAACTTGCACCAATAATTGCAATATGTTCGGGATAGAAAAAACAATCAAGTTCTCTGCTGTATTTTCTCATTTCAATTCCCCAGTAACCCATTTTTCATAATTTTTATTAACATCTGAAACTTTAATGAATTCAATGCATGGAATTTTATTTGAGTGAATTTTCTCAATTTCTTTTTTCACTTTGTTTATTTTAGTGCTTTCGGTTTTTAATAAAAGTAATGCTTCACTTTCATTAACAATTTTACCTTCCCATCTGTAAATTGACTCAATTTTATCCACCATATTTGCGCATGCAATTAATTTTTTTTCCAACAAATATTTTGCAATCCCTTCTGCTTCCTGTGAATTCTTGCAAGTCACATAACCAATAACTAAACCCATATTAATCACTAATATTCGCAGGCTTTGTAGTATTCCCCTTTCTCAAAGTGTGCCCATTCTTTGTCAACTTGATCCTGGATGCGTTTGAAATGTTCGTCTTTCAAATGCCCAAACCGACCCTGCATTTCAAATGCCTGTCTTACTGGAAGCATTTTTGGTTTTATAGTAACTTCAAATTGTCCTTTCACAACTTTGTACACTGGCCACAAACCAGTATCAACCATCATTTTTCCTGCTTCATAACTCATCCCTGGTTTCAATTCCCAGCCAGGGACACAAGGGCATAACAAATCAATAAATTTTACTCCTTTGTATTTTGATGCCTCCCTGAGCTTATTCATATAATCAAGTGGGTATGAAGTACATGCAGTTGCAACATACTCACATTCATGGTCAACCATTATTTTTGCCATGTGTTTTCTTGGAAGTATATTGGGGAGAGGTGTTGAAGTAGTTTCACTCAGTAAAGGTGTTGCACCAGTTCTCTGGAAACCTGTGTTTGAATAGAAACTATTATTGTAACAAACATAAATGAAATTTTCTTTTCTGTCTGCAGCTCCGCTTAATGACTGGAATCCAATATCATAAGTTGCACCATCTCCAGCGTAAACAACAACATTTGTATCTTTGTCTTTTCCCTGCGCTTTCAAACCCATTAAAATTCCTGTTGCAACACTCCCTGCGTTTTCAATTGCCAAGTGAACCCATGGAACTTTGTAAGGTGTGAATGGATACAGCGCAGTTAGAGTCATGCATCCTGAACTATTTACCATTATTGTGTTTTTTCCCAGAGCCTTCAGTGTGAATTTAATTCCTGTTACTGCACCGCAGCCACCACAGGCAAAAGTACCGCCAGTAATTAATTCTTCTTTCGGAACATCCTTAATTACTTTGATTTCATTTTCATTCACATTATCCACGCTCGTTTTTCTTTTTTATTTGTAAGTAATTCATTAAACACCTTTCCAAAATCTTCTTTTGAAATGAATTTTCCGCCTAATCCAAAAATGTAATTTGATACAAGTGGTTTCTCGCCATAAAGAGCAGATCTTATTTCATTAAACATTATTCCTGACATTCCAGGAGCTATGTTCTGATCACAAACACCAATATGTTTCACATGTTTCAGTGCATTTCTGATTTCTTTTTCTGGGAAGGGGCGCACTAATCTCATTCTAAGAAGTCCCACTTTTTTTCCTTTCTTGCGCAATACATCAACTGTTGCTTTTGCAATTGTGGAATCCGCACCCATAATAACAATTGCAACTTTTGCATCTTTCAGTTTATATGTGTCAATCACATCATACTTGCGTCCTGTGATTTTTGCAAAATCTTTATGCGCATCCATAATTACTTTTTTAGCATCTAAATTTACTTTGTGAAGCTGGCTTCTGAAAAACATGTAATCTTCCATTGCACCTAAACCAAGTGTCATTGGTTTAGTGACATCTAATTTCACCTGCTGTTTTAACTTCGGTAGGAATTTGTCAATTTTATTCTGTTCAGGAATCTCAACTTCAGTTCTTGTTGTTGATTGTATAAACCCATCCATGTTCACCATGAATGGAATCATTACTTTTTGATTTTCTGCAACTTTGTAAGCAATTATTATCGAATCTAAAAGTTCCTGATTTGATTCCGTTGCAAGCATTAACCAACCAGTATCACGCTGGTCAAAGAAATCATTATGATCTGGCCATAGTGTAATTGGCGCACTCAAAGCTCTGCTTCCGTTAACCATTACCATGGGTGTTCTTGTTCCTGACGCAACGTAAAGCATTTCATGCATCAACATAAGCCCCTGTGAACCTGAAAATGTAAAAGTTCTTGCACCTGTCATTTGCGAAGCAATTGCTGCACTCAAAACTGAATGCTCTGATTCTAAAACATTCATTTCTCCTTTGTAAATTCCTTTTTCCTTGAGCTGTGCCATTGTTTTTATAAATTCAGTCTGCGGAGTAATCGGAAAAATTGGAATACTCTGAACGCGTGAAAGTAAAACTGCCTGTGCAGTTACGCCATTACCATCCAGTAT
The DNA here is from genome assembly GCA_043808155.1 of Candidatus Iainarchaeum sp. Lineage (GTDB taxonomy): Archaea > Iainarchaeota > Iainarchaeia > Iainarchaeales > JAZDFD01 > JAZDFD01. Next base: position 19,671 of record JAZDFD010000024.1, on the reverse strand, counting down.
GTCTATATTTGCCCGCTTCCGATCGGGCGTGCCGGTATATGTACGGGATTTCATTTTGTTCAATCCCGTGGTAATATTTTTATTAGTCATTTCTTTTCCCTTACCATTTCAATTGCTTTAACAGGACATATTTTTGCACAAATAAAACAGCCTTTACATAATCTTGAATCAGATTCATAAAAACCATCTTTTTTTTCTTTTATTGCATTGTCTGGACATTGCAGCCAGCACAAACCACATTTGATGCATTTGCTGTCATCAAACTTTGGGACGTGTGTTCTCCAGGATCCTCTGTTTGGAATATTTTTACCTGCAACAGAATAAGGTACTCCCTTCAAACCTTGACTTCTGAGTTTTTCTTCCGGAATTATTTTACTCATTTTAACACTTCATCAATTTTCATCTTATTACTTCACTTCATTTTCACTTTATCATGTCATTTTTTCATAACATGCTTTTGCAGCTTCTAAATTCTTATCAATTACTTTTGGATGTGATTTAAGTTCTTCTCTTACTGATTTTTCCAAGTTCTTAAAAGAAATCAAATCAAACTTTTTAACAAACGCACCTAAAAATGCAACATTAACTTTCGGAATTCCAATCTTATCAATTGCAATACTTGTTGCATCAAAAGCATGTGTGTTCTTTTTTTTCATTTCGTGCATTGTGTTAATGTAAATCTGCGTGTCACTTTTTTTACCTTTCAAAGTATCATTACTATCAATTGAATCATCCAGAATAATGATTATATCTGGATTGAACAAATAGCCCCTATCTTTAATTGGATTTTTATCAATTCTCACAGAACTAATAACAGGAGCTCCCTGCCTTTCAGCACCATAAATTGCAAAATCCTGTGTATAATAACCAGAAAGATAAGCAGCTCTGCTAATTATCTTGGCAGCAAGTTTCACTCCCTGCCCCCCACGCCCATGTATCCTTATTTCAATCATTGCATAATAGAAGTAGTTACTAATATTAATAATTTACTAGTGTATTATGGCAAGAAATCTTTCTTTTTGATTTTTTGAGGGAGATATTCCCTTGCAACAAAATCTAATGATTTGTTTGCAAGTGCCTGTTGTTCAATTCTGATTTTTTCACTTATGGATTTCTTTAACTGCGCCTGCCATTCTTTTGTCTGGAACCATGGATAGTCCATCATTTCTTTTGCTCTTTTGATGTCGCCTTCTTTCATTTTTTCAGTTACATTTTCTAAGCCATATGTTTTAACATCATCTAATGTCATCCCAATATATTTTGCATCTGGAACTGATAACATACCTGAGTGTGCTGCTAACGCCATTGAACCTTGCTTAATTACAGAATATATGTACCATCCGTAAGGGTCCCCATCTGTATTGTGCACACAAATAAAATTTGAAAAGAATCTGTGCGTATTAGCCATTTCAATATCGTAAACATATTTATCTGTTGCTTCAACTTTTTCAATGTCTTTAATTCTTGCAAATGTTGTTTTACTTTCTGCAATATTTCTCAGTAATTCAAGTTCTTCACTAAGTTCTCTTTCTGCAAGCAGTTTTCTTAATTTTTCTTTTGAAATTCTTGGCCATTGGAACGTTGCAGGCGGTAATCGTTTTTCAAGTTCTCCTCTAAATTCATTTCTTAAATTTTCTCTAAAATGTTCAACAAATTCTCTTGGCAGTGAATCAAGTTTTGGAGTTTTTATATGATTGTTTTCAATATGTGCTATTGCTTCGGGTCTTAGTTCTGCAACAATTTCTTTTAACACCTGCAAAGCTGCTTTATTTGAAACACTTACTAAATATGGCGTTTGTTTTGCGATGATTTTTGTTTTATATACTCCTGAAACTGTTTCTATTTCAACTTCATGCTCGTCTTCTGAAATTTTTGGATATTGAATTGTTGCATTTGCGCCAATTTGCGAAATAAGCAAAACTAAATCATAAGCAAGCTTTTTACTCACAGTTTTTGCCCATAATTCAACTGAAGATTTTTTTTCATTAAAATCAACCCTACCATCTCCTCTAAAATAACCTTTCAAAAATTCTTTTTTTGCAGATGTCGGAACATTGAATACAATATCAGGTACTCTTTTGTTATTGCTGCCAGTTGAAGCAATTTCTGTGAATAGTGATGCAAGAATTGTGCTATTAAACTTAATCTGTGAAAGTGTTTTGTGTGGGTTATGCTCTTTTACATCAATTCCAAACAAACTGTTTCCAATTTCTTTAACATCTTCAATATATTCACGTTCTGTAATATTAAAACTTAGGCAAACATCATAATCTCCTGTATGTCCTTCTGCAGCATAATATCCCAACAATCTGCAAAAATCATTCAGTTGTTCTTTTTTAATAAATCTTGGAAGACTTCTTTTATTTTTTACATTCACAATTTCATCTTCTTCAATTTTTGCATTTCTGTGTTTTAAAGCAAATTCTGCTAAATCAATTTCTCTTACACTTTCATTGTTTGGAACATCAAGGCTCACAATTGCAAAATCAGTTTCCTTATCAACTTCCAAAGGAGTTTTCTCAACAAATTCGTGTTTTTTAGAATCATAAACAATTAAACTGTGAGATCTTGTCAACTTCACGTTATATCCCACATCTGTTTTTACTTCATACAAATCTTCTACAATGGGGTGTCTGATAACCTGATTTACTTGCCCAAAAGAAACTTTTTTATCATTAAAGCACATCGATCTTGCGTTAAGTGAACTTCTTTCATTTTCTATAATGCCATCAACTTTCAGCAAATCTTTTCCTTCCATAAGCTCTTTCAATTGAACATTTCTAATAAAGCCATTTTCTTCAATCACAACTGTTTCTTCACCATCAACACTGAAAACATAAACAGGAAGTTTTGATTCTGCATGCAATCTATGAATCAATCTTCTTGTACCACGCGCTGCCTGACCACCCGTACCAACTAAAATTGCCCTGTGCTTTTTAGGGAAACCTTCTTCTACAAGTCTTTCATACATTGCAGCTGTTTCAATAACAAGGATATAATTTGCATCTATTTTTTTGATTTTAATTTCTTCTGGTTCCATTCGGCTCATAATACTCCAGCCGCCTCTTCCAAGCTTTGAAGCATTAAAAGTGTCTTTATTATGAACAACATCAACTAATGTAATGTCACCATAAAGAGTTCCTTTTGGATTTGCATGAAGATTTAGTTTTTCTCTGATTGTGTCAACTGAATGCTCTAAATCAACAATTACTGAATCACTTTCTGTCTGGTCTTCAAATGTGTTTTCATGTGTGTCTTTTATTGTGTGTTTTAATTCATAATAGATTTCACGAATTGACGCAGTTTTATTCTGTTTCAAATAATCATGTGTTTTCTCAGCAACTAATGTTGTCTGCATAAACTTTTTAGCATGACCAATATTCAAAAAATTCCTTGTTGTTTCTTTTGCACCTAATTCAATAAGACCTGAATCCTCATCAAAATTCACATTGCTTTTGCCCCTCTGTTTTGTTATAAATTCAGGATCCTGTTTTTTCTTAATAGATTCAACCATTTCTTTTGCTGAAGCTTCTAATCTTGCTGCGATTTCTTTTGGTGATGCATCCAGCTTGCTTGATTTTTTGATTTTTGCTTTTTTCTCAGTTTTTCCTTTTGCCATTCACATCACCTTTTACCTTCTTTTTTCACTTTTTTCTTAACGATTTTTTCTGCAATTCCCATTTTCTTTTCCTTAATGTCTGCTTGCTTATCTTTGGTTTTTGCATTTTCCTCGTCATTAATTTCAATCATTTTAGCTTCATCTAACTTTAATTTTTCAAGAACCATTTTTTCGAGATTCTTTTTCAGCATATCTTCATTTGTTTTTGTCAGTCTTCCCAAAGCACCTGCAATTTCCGGAATATATTTGTAGAACAGCTGTCTTTTCATCTGCATTTCTTTTTCTCGTTTCTTTCCTGAAATGAATCTACCTGCTTTTCTTCCTGAATCCATTAAAGCAAGTCTTAATTCTTCAACCACTTCCTCTTCATCTGCAATTGCCTGCTTTCCCGCACCAGTGTAAGGGATGTGCACAGAAATGAAATTAACCATTATTGTGAGCGGTGCATTATCAACATCTCTGATATCATATCTTTTCCAGTCAATTGAATGAACTGCTTTTGTTATTGCATCATTCCCTGCATCAAAAAGTAATGGCACGCGGTTTGCAAATCTCATAATTTCTACTTTTTTCTCGTCACCCATTGATCTTCCTGCGCCACCACCATATGCAATAGCAACTTCAACCTGGAAAGGAAATCCACCTGCATAAACCTGCGGCTTTCTTGTAATCACAGTTAAAAAATCAGGAGTTACAATACTGTTGATTGATTTTCTTATTTGTTCTTCACCAATAGGTCTCAAACCATCTGCCTTAGGTGCAATAAAATCAATTTCCTTAAATGCTTTGATAATTTCTTCTGCTTCGTGCCATGCTAATTGTCTCGGATCTTTATTTAAATCAAAATTAACCTTTTTGGCGAGGTCCTCTAATGATTTGTTTCCCATTCTGTCAAAATCATTCTTCAAAAAAGAATTAACTTTTCTTGCATCAGTATATTTTGCCATTGAAATTAATTCATTAACTGCAATTCCTTTTGGGTGTGGTTTAACTGCAGTTGGTAATTTCGGAATTTTATTTTGTGTTCTTTTAAAAACAATTTTTGTTCCGTTAGGTGCCCTGAATGAAATCTCAACATGGGGATTTGCAATTGCAGTTCTTCTCAGGTACTCTAAAACACCCTGTTCAGAGTCTCTGTAAATCACGCCTTTGAATTTTGCCTGAATTGCAGTTCCTCTGAAATCTTTACTTACTTCTTTAATGTTTGTAATTTTGGGTGCGTTCTTTTTAGGATCAATTGTAAGCTCCAGTGAAATTGGTTTTCCTTTCCCGGTTCCTGTAATAACTTTAATTGGTTTTCCAGTTGTCATTTGTGAAAGCATTGTACAAGCGCTTGAACCAATTCCCTGCTGTCCTCTGCTCTGCATTAATCTGTGAAACTTAGTTCCTGCAAGAAGCTGGCCCAATGCTTTTCCAACTGTCTGTTCAGTTAAACCAGGACCGTTGTCTTTAATAGTGACTTCATAATATTCTTCTCCTAATTCATCAATCTTAACTTCAATATCTGGCAGAAAACCCGATTCTTCACATGCATCAATAGAATTTGTAACATACTCGTGAACAACTGTTGTAAGTGTTCTCACTTTTCCGTACAAACCAAGCATTTGTTTGTTTTTCTGGAAAAATTCAGCAACTGAATGTTCTTTGAATTCTTTTGCTAATTCCTCTGCAGTAATATTTTTTATTGGAATTTCTTTTTCTAATTCTTCTGCCATAAATGTCACCTTTTTCATTCGTTTCATTTAATAATTTCATTTACGTTCATTTCATAATTCAAATTTATCCGATTTCTTTTTATCCTTTTTCAAAAATTCAAATGCTGTTGAGTGTTTTGCACCTTCCATTAACATCTCAACTGCTTTTCTTGTTTTTTCAATTTTATCTGCATGTCCAATAATTGAAATTGTTTTACCATACACTGAAATAAAACAGCCTGTGTCGTTTTCAATTTCTTCTCTTGCTGTCCCATGCTTTCCAATAATGCGTGCGCGTTTTGCCGCAATTGCTTTTTCTGATTTTCCAGCATACTCTGCGATTTTTATAATTTCGAGAATAAAACTGTCTTTCAGAAGTGAAATCGCATGTTCCGGGGAAAACCCGCGTGCAATTGCTTTTACAATATCCACTGCTTTGTAGAATTTAAGTGCATCTTCTTTTTTTGAGGAAATTTCCACTTCCCCTGACTCACTGTCAATTTCTATTCTAGTGCCTGTTTTCTTCTCAATTTCCCGCTTCACAGCCCCTTTGGGACCTACAAGAACACCAATCCGTTCCTCTGGAATCCTAACAAATTCGTCCATAAAACCACACAAGAAGGCTCTTTTTTCCTCTAATATATACTATATATGTATATATTATATCTATTCACAATACTTTTAAATACGCTTCTATGAAAATTCAGCCTTCTTTGCCTTTATGGCTGCCCTCAGAGCCTTAAAATCAGTTTTAATTCCAATTTTCTGGAAGTAATTAGCCATGTTTTTCACATCGCGTTCAAAGAATTCCTCTGCTTTTGGGTGTGAAGTAAGCACTGACTGACCGCAGTCAATAATCACTAATTCATCGCCATTATTGATGATATTATATTGTGAAAGATCCGCGTGGACGAGTTCTGCTTTCTGAACCATTTTCACAAAAGCCTCAACAATGAAATCATAAACTTTCTGGGAATCTGGAAAATCCTTATCTTTCAGAAGTGGTGACGCTTCCCCATTTTTTCCAATGAATTCCATTACAACAACATTGTCCATCTGTGCAATTGGCATTGGAACTCTTACTCCTGCTTTTGTAAGTAAACTAAGATTTTTGAATTCTTTTTTTGCCCAGGTAAAAACAATATCTCTCTTGTTTTTTTTCACTCCCTTAAATCGTCTGTCGCCCTCAATGTACTGGGTCATGTGTTTAAAATCAGAAGTTTCTGTTTTGTAAATTTTAACTGCCCTGAAATTCCCTGATGTATCAACTGCTCTGAAAACATGTGCTTCTTTGCCAGTGCTTATTGCAAATTCTACAATATCAAAATATCTTTTTGTTGCAAGTTTGTGAATTGTTTCAATAGTACTTTTATCAAAAACTTTTGCAAAAGTTTTTCTCGCGTCTTCTTCCGGTACGTATTGCCGTAAGTCAAATTCATCTTCCATAAAAAACACACTAATTTCGAGTTTTTATTCTTTACATTTTAAGAAAAAGAATTATTCCAGATTTTTAAGTAAGCCCTTTCTTCTCAAATGATTGGTTTGCGGAGGCAAGTATCTCCATACAATATCCCCTTTGATTGGCTGGAAATCCCAAACTTTAACAACAACTAAATCACCATCTCTTATCCAGACTTTCTTCTTAAGCTTGCCTGGGATTCTGCAGTTTCTTTCCAATCCGTCTTCACACCTGACTTTAATCTGATTAGCGCCCATCAGTTGGGTAACAAAACCAAACTGTTCATTATCCTGTTTTCTGGGAAAACGGATTCGGATAATTAATTCTTCATCTGTTGCAGGATTTTTTTGCTTTTTTTTAAAATGTGCCAAATTATCTAACTCCTATATTGTAAAGATTTGTACGTGGGGGACGTTTTTTATTCTTATCACATTTTTTTCAGATGCAATTTTTTCAGAAATCGCAATCCCGACTGATTTTTCCCCGACTAAATTGATATTATCAAATTCATGAATCAGTTTTTTCAGTTTCTTTGGGGTGATTTTTTCACCTTTGTAAAATGATTCATAGATTTCAAAATGAAAATGATTTTCTTCAAGAATTTTTCCAATAAGTTCCTTATCGCAAACAGCAAGCACATTTCCTTTTGGAGATTTGTGACTTTTGAAATAGATACTCACAACCCCTTAACTGCGGAAACAGCTCCGCATGCTTCACAATGCAACATCCTTACACCGTGCTTATCAACTATCTCTGTGTCAGGTCTTTTGCATTCAGGACAAAGCACGAATTGGGTGATGTAATTTCTAAGTATTTTATTAACCTGCTCCGAAGGGAATTTTCTGTTCAAAACTAGTCGTCCTTCTTCCTGGTTCACGGAAGTTGCAGTTTCCTTTGCAAAATACTTTATAATATGCTTCTCATCTCTGCTGATTTTCTTAAGAACCGCACCAAAATTCTTCAAAATAGTCTTATTTCCCTGAATGAATGATTCAGCCTCAGGCATTTCAAATCTCTCTCTGTTCAGAGTGTGCTTTGGCAGAGACTCGTATAAACGGTCAAGCATTTTTTCATATTCCATAATATTCTCACGTTCGCAAAGTATTATTAATATAGTTCATTTAATTTATTGTCAAGTGATACTTTATGTCAGAATTACAAGTCTTTATTGCTGAGCTTTTTAATAATTTTGGTTATTTGGGGCTCTTCATAGCTTCTTTGGTTGCAAATGCAACGATTATATTCCCAGTGCCGATTGATTTTCTGATTTTTGGAATTGGTGCGATGTCCAATGATTTATTCGTTGTTCTTATTGCAGGTTTTATTGCTGGTTTGGGTGCAGCTCTTGGAGAAATGACATCTTATTTAGTTGGAAGAATGGGCCACAAAGGACTAGAAAAAGTAAAACCTGAAGATGCGTTAAAAATTGAAAGACTTACAAAAAGAATAAAGAATAAAGGAATCGCAATAATTGCATTAGGCGCCTTCACTCCTTTTCCATTTGATTTAATTGGTATTGCTGCAGGTCTGATAAAATACGATCCTAAAAAATTTCTTCTGGGTGCTTTAATTGGAAAAGTCCCGCGTTACATACTTCTTGGTTTAGCAGGATATTATGGATTATCTGGTTTAAGAGTTGCATTTTTCGGTGCTTAAAATAAGTGCCTGACAAATTGCTCAAAACAATTTGTTTAAAACAAACCAGTTAACATTGCAATTCCAAACATTATTAACATGCATAATGTTTGAGGTGGTAAAGCAGGCAATGCTGTTCCCACATGTTTGGAACTATAATCAATTGTCCAGAGAAGTCCCACTAATGACCCAAACAAAACAAGTATTGATGGAATCAAATTAATCACACCTGATGTGTCAAAACCAAACCCCATTAGTGAAACTGCAAAAGTTAAAGGAATTACAAGATCCCCTGTTCCCATTTCAAAAGTATGTTCTTTAGTTGGCATTGCAACTGTAAATGCTAAATTATTTTTTGTCATGGCTTTACCCATCGTCACCATATGTTTAGTTCCGAATACTGCAATAATGTCGTATGTTGAAAGCAAAACCATGAATACAAGAACTGGAAACCATCCTAATGAAATCCCAATTAATGCACCTGCACCAACAACTGCAATAATTGATGAAACATTTCTCAGCATAATATGATTAGGCAAAACATTTCTCAATGCAACCATTAATACTGCAAAAAGCAATCCCACTCCTGGAACTAAAACATCAACAACAATTAACGTTGTTGAAAAAATAATCAGTGCTTCAAGTAATTTGAACATTCCTTTTCCTTTGAAGAATTTCATAAACAAAAGAAGAGCGCCAGTAAAAACGAGAATATACACAAAGAGAAAAACTGCACTCATTACATCGTTTTTGTTTTCTCCAAATGCCGGAACCTCTGTATTACTTATAAGAAGTTCAGATGCAACAAACAAACCAAATGCCTGTGTTATTAAAAAAATCAGAATTAACTGCGCAATCAATTTTTTATTCATACAATAAAGAAGACGCATATGTAATTTAAAGTTATAGCAATTTCCGTCTAATGATGTGTTTAGGTTTACTTTTCTCTCTTTTTTTAAGATGCCCAACACTTCTTTTTGCAAGACCGTCAATGAAATGTGCTGATTTTCTCACAAAAATTGGAGTTAAATAATTAGCAGCTCGCGTTTCTATTAAATTTGCTTCGTGAGTAAAATATGTATCCTTCCGTTTTGATTTTAAATATTCATTGTTTTCATAAACTTGTTTTAGTCCTCTTTGTTCTTCCCTATATTTTGCAGGTATTTCTAAAGTGTATACTCTGCTTAATTTTTTATTCATGGGTTTAGATGAGATAAATTCTATTTCTGCACCTTCACCGAATTGCCGATAGTGACCCTCACCATTATAAATTTTAGTTTTCCACTCTTTCGGTTTTAGTTTTCCTTTTTTGAGTGAATCATAATGTTTATCCCAAGTTGTGTGCAAATCAATTATCATTGAATTAGGGTTATCCTCTTCCAAGTTTCTTAAGAAATTCATATGTGAGTCTTGAACTTTATTTAAACAATCATAATTAGCGTTGAACCTATCCCGTTCATCCTTATGGCGTTCTAGATTTTTGAATAAATGCTGAAATGTAAGCTCATCAGGATATTTTATTATTCTGACTTCGTGACCGCGTTCAGTTAAATTTTCCCTAAGCTTAAGAGCCATTTCACGAGTAACAGGACTTTCATTTGTGTGAACATTCCAAACCAGAATTATTTCTGCCATATAATAGTTTGAGAATAAGTGTTATTTAAAGTCACTTATTTCTCTGCACAGGTCTTACGAAATTGTTTCTGGGCCTATAGATTTCCCCTTCTTTCTGCAACTGACTCAATAAATCCATGGCTTTATCTTTATCAATTCCCTGAGTTTTTGCTTCTTCCAAAACATCTGATACCGGCACCATATCCATTTCCATGGCTTTTTCTTTTATAATTCCGAGAATCTTTTTCATACTTGCAACTTTTGAATGACTCTGTCCCGTTGCAATAATATCAAAATCAATCTTTCCTGTTTCCGGGTCAGTAACAAGTTCCTGTAATGCAGTTCTCAATAATCTTATGGCTCTTTCTGCATCTTCCATATCAACAGTATAACTAAGCCTTACTCTTGCAGATGCTTCTGCCATTCTTACAAGTCCTTCAAGCTGTCTGTGTGTTGCAGAATAGCTCCCTTCTTTTCGTCCCATATCTCTCAAATTAACATAAAATTCTGTGATTGCTTTTATTGCATCGTCACTCAAAACAGGAAACACATGTTGCCTTGCATATGAAATATATTTACTGAAAAGTTCAGGGTCTATCGGTGGTGTTGCTATGTCTTCTATTTCTTTTAAAACCTGAAGATCGGTTGTTTCTGTTTTCTGACTTCTGTAAAGCATTTCACCCAATCTGTGAGATCTTAAAATATGGTCTGCAATTTCCTTATCTCTTGTTTTATCCAAAACATCTCTAATCATAAAAAACAAATCAAACCTTGAAACCAATGTTGGAGGTAAATTAATCTGTTCCATGAAAGGAGTGTAAGGATCAAACCTTGAAAATTTAGGATTTGCTGCTGCTAAAACAGATGTTTCAGTTTTAAACCTTGCAATAATTCCTGCTTTTGCAACACTAACTGTGTTATGGAGTACTAATCCCCCTGAAATAAAGGTTTTAGTTGGTTCAACTGTAACATCATAAACCCATTCTGAATCTGTGTTAGGAATGCGTTCAACTTTTTTAACCCAAACTAATTTAAGTTCTGGACTAATAAACCTCTCCAATTTTTCAAGTTCTTTTTCTAAACCATTATCATTTTTTATCTCAGTTATTACTTCTATTTTCTCCTCTGCTTCATGATTATTTCTTATAGCTGGGCAAAACATCCTTTCATTTATTTTTTCTGCAAGAACTTCTTCAAAGCAATTTTCTTTATTAAAAACAAATATTGGATGCTCTGGTGTAACTTTTATTTTTCCACTATTGGAATATTCAATTTCAATAAAATGAGATGGTGCTTTATGTCTGCTGACTCTGTCTGCATTTATATGATAAACTTTTTCAAAATCTGTTGTAATTAGCTGCAAATCGTCTACAGGCAGAATTTCGCAGTCTTTACCAAATACTAATTTTTCAGGATTATTTTCAATTAAATCATCCACAAGTTTACCTATTTTTTTTGTTTCACCGTTAGCAAGCATTATTTCAAAATCTTTATGGTATGATTGCTGTTCCAGCGCCTCATGCAATGCACTTCTGTCGTCAGCATCCATTTTATCAAATTCATCAATTGCAGCCAGGCCTCCTGAGGCCAAAACCAATGCACCTGCTTTGAGTGTCCATCCGCCTTCACCAAATTCATCTTTTACTGCACTTGCTGCAATTCCTGCACCAGTTGTTGTTTTACCTGCAACGTAAATTGATTTGGGTGCAATCTTATTTGTTGCGAGTAGCATCATTGAGTTGTGTGAAAATACAAGATTTGTAATAAAATTGTGCGTACCAATTACTTCGAAATCATACACCCATTCGTCAGTTTCAATTTTTTTCATACCCGTTATTTTATCCCAAAAAATATCTGCGTTTGCTAATTTAACTAAGTTTAGTATTTTATCTTCAACTTTGTTATCAATAATAGTTGAATCCACATAATGTTTCAGAAGTTCAACAGCAATTACCTGCAGTTTGTCTCTGCCCGGATTTCTGTCGCCTCTCTCATAATGCTGGTATGTTGAACGCATTAATCCTATATCCCTCTGTCTTAATCCGAGTGTTTTTCTAATAAATTTAAGTTCTTCAGACATATTCGGAACAACATCAATGTTTGTGTTGAATGTCTTTTCTAAAGTCATCACTTTTTTAGCAAGATTTTGTTTTCTTTCAGAAATAAAATCAATTTCACGAATATATTTACAGGTAAATTCACCATCTATTGTTATTTTGAAATATTTTCTTAATTTTGGCATTTTGCTGTTTGTAGCACATGACATTATTTCTTTTTTTGAAGAAACAATTCCAAAGCGTAGCAGTAGTGCCTGCAGTCTGTCTGCAATATTTTCGCTTGCAGATGTAATTTCAATAGTCCTGTCTCTTTTGCTAATGTGCCCCTCACCCTCAATGAATGCTTTTAGGAATTCTTTCACAATTTCTTTTTTCGAGCGAAGGATTTTTTGTGAAATGATTTTTTTTGAAGATTTCATCATCAATTCCGGAAAATTTTCCTCAAAGAAATTTCCAAGTTCTCTGCTGTCATGGGCAATTTCCCTGGCACCTTCTTTGTTTATTTCCTTAGGCTTAATTGAAAATATGTTTGCACATTTTATAAAATCCTCAATAATATCATCATCATTATTTGTAAATCTGATGTGAGTTGTTGCTTTCTTTCTTTTTAGGGCATATCCTTCTGCAAGCATATATCCGTAAAACCTTGCAACTTTCGCATCCAAAAGTTCAGGAGCAGTTATGTGAAGCGCATTGGTTTTTCCTTTTTTTCCTTTCTGCAATTTCACGTCTTCCCCAGTTACATCAACTTTTCTTGGTGTTGCGATAAACTCCCCGGATTTTAAGTTTTCAGTTCTTACTGCCTTAACTTTACCCTCTTTGCATACAAACAAGGGGTGAGTATTAGTAACACGCATTGTTTTCCCAGTAGCTGTTCTTATCTCATACATTGCATTGGGTTTGCGTTTGTATATTCTTGCACCCTGCCCTTTTATCAGCCTGCAGTTTTCATCCATTATGGGAATGTCAAATGTTTTATCCGCATAAAAGCCATCATCCAGAAGAACTGCTTCTGTTTTAGAAAAAATATTTTCTGCAAAGTCCTGCATTTTTTGTATAGTTCCATCACTAAAATATATTTCTGTATCACCGCTAACACATTTTGCAGCACCAGGGTCACCAATTAAAAGAATGTGAATGTTACCTCTAATTGTTGATTTATCCGGCATGTTTTTTTTCACACCACCAAATAACTGCATAATAATTGCTTCCTTAACAATTTCATGCCCGTAAATTGAAGGAGCTAAACTTGCAATTAATTTATCATAAACTTTGGGGTCCTGTGCAAGTAATTTTATTTCTGCTTCCTCTTCTGGAGTAATGTCAACATCTGCAAAATCTTTTTGCGTTTCTTCCAGATGAATTGTTTCCAAATATCTTCCGTAAACTGCTTTTTTTTCTTTCTTTGGTTCTGACAATCTTAAAATTCCTGAGAATTTTGTTTTATTTCCTGCAAAAACTCTGTTTACAATATCATCTGAAACATAAATGTGTAATTGCGAAGGCTGTTCATTACCTTTTATCTGTTCCAAAGGTTCTTGGATTTGAATTCTCTGAAAATCAACAAACTCAGATTTTTCTGCAACTAAAGTAAAATCTTTATGTTTGCATTCACAAAAACTTGGCTGTGTTATCTGATTTCCTTCCTGCTGAATTTTGTAAGTGTTTCCGCATCTTCTGCACTGCCATGTTGCAACTTTTAATTTCGGGAACACATCTGTGATTTCTCTTATAATTCCTTCAACTGCAATCATTTTGTTTAAGTGTTTTGCAGAAATTTCACGTATTAACGGAATTCGGTCTTTTGGTAAATTACAAAATCGCAGATGGGGTGCAAAGTCTTCCAGTTCAATTGCAGGAACATCAATTTTCCTAATTGCAACATTTGCTGCATCAATTACATAATCTGGTTTTTCAATTAAATCATCTGCTAATTCAAAATCAAATTTTTCTAATTTTTTAAAATCAATATCTAAACTTCTCTTATCAGGATAATTCTCAACTAATCTTTCAATTTCTTTTTTATAAACAGTTTCAAAGAACATTTCAAACATGTTCACATATGGGTTCTCGTCTGTAGATGTAAAATCTTTTTGTGTTTCTACTGTCTCCATACTAAAATCCCCAAATGCGCCTTTTTAATGCCTTCTTAAGTACATTTCCTCTGATGTGCTGAATTCAGAATGAGTTGGGAGTAATTTCTTTCTTAAAATTTAAATCTTAATTATATAAGTCTGTTATTTATTTATGGTTTCTGAGTTAGTAATCCAAACCACCCTGTTATGTTTAATTCTTACAATGTCTTTCAAATTCACCGGAAAAGTACTTACACAATCTTATTAACTGCAGAAAACCAATTTTTTATGGTGTTTGCTTGAGAGTTGAAATATCTAAAGATGAGCTTGAAGATCGTTATGTTAGGCAGAAACTGCCCATGTCAAAGTTAGCTAAAAAGCTTGGCTGTACTCCTAACACCATTAGCTATTGGATGAATTTGTATGGGATTAAATCTAGAACTACTTCCGAAGCAGTAAAATTATTTGTAAAAGATAAGAAAATAAAACTTCCAAAAAAAGAGTTATTTGACTTATATGTGAAGAAAAAACAATCCCCAAGTAAAATCGCAAAAAAATACAATTGTGAAATCTGCACAATTCTGAATCGTCTTAGAGAATATAAAATTAAAATTAGATCATCAAGCAAAATAAACGTAAAGATAACAAAATCACAATTAAAATTATTTTACGAAAAGGAAAAATTAACAACATATGAAATTGCTGAGAAATTTAATTGTTGCCAAGCTAGCATTTGGAAAAGGCTTAAGCAATTTGGTATAAAGACTAGAACGTCACATTCCTTAAATTCAAACGTTCCTAAAAAACAAGATTTAATCAAACTTTATGTTAATAAGGGACTTTCCACGTGGGCAATAGAAAAACAATTCGGTTTTTCAAGAAGTACAGTGTATAGAAAACTTAAAGCGTATGGGTTAGAACCAAGAACTATGGCGTCTTCTCATATTGTTCATCTTAGACAAGATTTTAGCGGAGATTTAATAGAAAAAGCTTACTTAATTGGCTTCAGAGTTGGTGATTTAAGAGTAAGAAAAATGTATAAAAATAGTGAAACAATATCTGTTGAATGTGGCAGTACTAAAGAGGAACAGCTAGAACTAATTAAAGCATTGTTTCAAAAGTATGCCCCTGTTTGGATAACAAAAGAAAATAAAATCGGTGCAAGGAATATTGGTGTTAATCTTCCTTTAACTTTTAGTTTTTTATTAGACAAAGTTGCAGCCGACTGGGTTTTTGAAAATGAGAAACATTTCTTTTCTTTTTTAGCAGGTTTTACAGATGCAGAAGGTCATATTGGGATTCTCAATGATAAAGCAATCTATTCTTTAGGTAATTATGACGAAGAATTGTTGCGAAAGATTCGTAAGACTCTCTTTAAACATGGGATAGAATGCAGGAAACTTTTCATTTCAGCAAAAAAAGGTTATGTAACTCACGAAGGATATGTCCATAATGGTGATTATTGGGTACTTCAAATAAATAGAAAATTATACTTATTAAAATTGTTCCAATCATTAAAATCTTACATTAAGCACAGCGCAAAGATTAAAGCCTTGAATGGGGCAGTTGAGAATATAACTGAGAGGAACAGGAAATTTGGCAATATTAATATGAGTCTTAGTCCTCATCATATTCTCACTTAAATTAGCTTTAAATAGATTATCTTTATAAGTTAGTTATCGTGGTATAATGAGTAAAGAATTTTTTATCAGTACGGCTATAGACTATCCCAGCGGACTTTTTCATTTGGGTCATGCTTACGAAAAAATAGCAACTGATGTTATTGCGCGGTGGAAGCGACTTAATGGATTTGAAGTATATTTTAGCACGGGAACAGATTGTCATGGTTTGAAAATCCAGAGAGCTGCAGAAAAGGCAGGTAAGAAACCAATTGTATTTGTTAAGGAAATGTCAGACTTATTTAAACAATTGTCCGAGGT
This sequence comes from Candidatus Iainarchaeum sp., assembly GCA_043808155.1. Classification (GTDB taxonomy): domain Archaea; phylum Iainarchaeota; class Iainarchaeia; order Iainarchaeales; family JAZDFD01; genus JAZDFD01. Next base: position 3,578 of record JAZDFD010000024.1, on the reverse strand, counting down.
CCTCAACATTTCATACACTGATTTTATTATGACAACCGAAGAAAGGCATAAAAGAGTGGTTAATGAAATATTACAATTACTTTATGACAAGGGCGACATTTATGAAGGGCAATATGAAGGGAACTATTGTGTTGAGTGTGAAAGCTATTATACTGTGAAGGATTTAGTTGATGGCTGTTGTCCAGTACATAAAAAGAAAACAGAAAAAGTAATAGAAAAGAGTTATTTTTTTAAAATGAGCAAATATCAAGAGAAACTTATTAGCTATATTAAAAATAATCCTGCTGCAATATGGCCTGATAAAAAAAGGAATGAAATTTTAAACAGATTAAAAGAACCTTTAAGAGATTTAAGCATAAGTAGGGAAAAGGTAGAATGGGGAATTCCATTGCTTTTTGATAAAAATTTTACTGTTACTGTTTGGGTTGATGCGCTGATAAATTATCTGTCAACGCTTGACTACCCGAATGAAAAATATAAAAAATTCTGGCCTGCAACACATGTCATAGGCTCAGATATTATTTGGCATCATAGTGTTATATGGCCTACAATGTTATTATCTGCAGGAATCAAATTACCTAATGTTGTTGTTCATGGTTTTATAAATTTAGAAGGGGAAAAATTAAGCAAAGCAAGGGGGATACGAGTTGACCCCGTAGAACTCGCGGAAAAATATTCGACAGACGCTTTACGTTACTTTTTAATGAGAGAAATCCCCTTTGGTCAGGATGGGAACTTTTCAGAAGATGCACTTGTTGAAAGAATCAACAATGAATTAGCAAATGATTTGGGAAATTTAGTAAACAGAACTGTTGTAATGATTGAAAAATACTTTGAAGGGAAAGTTCCTGAAGGAAAAACAGACCCACAACTTGCAAAGTTCCTCAATACTGAAAAAATTTCTCAATATATGGACGTTTTTGAATTCCACATGGCATTAAATGAAATCTGGCATTTCGTGAATTCTGCAAACAAATACATCAATGAGAAAGAACCATGGAAACTCAAAGGAAAAGAATTGGAAAATGTGCTTTACAACTTAGCAGATTCGTTAAGAGTAATTTCAATTTTAATTTCTCCTTTCATGCCTGAAACTTCCGAGAAAATAAATGCGCAGATTGGCATTTCTTCTGCAGATTTCAAATCTGCAAAATTAGGTCTTTTAAAATCCGGCACCTCAGTTAAAAAAGGAAAAGTTCTTTTTGAGAAAATCTAAATTGGTCTGGGTTTTCTGTTTTTGTTACCCCTCTTGTCATTCCTACTATTAGGAATTTTAATATTATTTTCTTTAGCGAATTTTCTAATTGCTCTTCTATGCGGTTTTGAATTTACATATACGGAAATAAAAGTATTCACATATTTTCTTAGTTCAGGTTCCCTTAGGAGTGATATTGCAAAATCGTGCATATCTTTTTTACAGAGCTTTGCAAGACACACATTTGTAGCTTCTTGCTGGATTTTTTCGTCTTTTAAAATGGCTTTACAGCGTGCTTCAATATGTGCTCTAATTTTATTGTCAGTTTCTTTTAATAATCTGCTATTTGCTTCCACAAAAACAGTTTCTGCAATTATTTTTGCTATAGCTGGTGCAATTTTTGCATGTCCACACAAGCTTTTGAGAGCATCTTCACTGAGCTTATAATCAGTGCTGAACAGCTGATCAACTAAATCCGCTGTATTTTTTCCGGCCATTAACATATTTTGTAGTTAATCATATTTTAATGTTTCTTTACTTCACAAGCTACATGTTGTCCTTAATCCTTTTCTGATATTCTTCAAGTTCTTCTTTTTCGGATTTTCCTCTCCCTAGTTTGAATGAAATATCATCATTTTCAAACCTTGGGATTATGTGAAAATGAACATGGAAAATTTCCTGTCCTGCGGCCTTTTCATTAGATTGAAGAACATTAAAACCATCTGCATTAGTCGCTTTCATTATTGCAGAACCGATTTTTTGAATAGCTAATGAAACTTCTTTCAAATCATCATGGTTCATATCAAGCAGTGTTCTGTGATGTGTTTTTGGAATCACTAATGCATGCCCCTTTGCAACAGGCATAATATCTAAAAAACTCAGAACTTTTTCATTCTCAAATAATTTAGTACAAGGTATTTCACCTTTAACAATTTTGCAGAAAATACAATCATCCATTCTTCCATCTCTCTCCATATATAAATAACAAATAATTTAAGAAATAATTGTAAATTAGTTGCTCTAAACAAATCTTTTTCTGATGCTTTCCTTAAACTCTTCAGACGCTAGCAAAATATCTGATAAATATAAAATATAAAGTTCGTGTTCACGTCTCTGTGCTTCTTCTGCAGTGACAATTCTTTCAAACAGATTAATTGTTCTTTTCTTGAGTCTTCTTCTAACATAATTAAAAGCACTATCAAAACTTCTAAATCTTACTCCGCCAAAAAACCACCATCTTGGTCTCGATATTCTAATAATCTGATTTGCAACATGTCCAATAATTCGGCTAGCGTCGTCACCCTCTTTTATATTATATTCTCCATTTACAATCTTTTCTGCAAAATTGCTTGCCTCACCAATTATTTCATGCATTGTTTCATTTTTTGCTTCCATAATTTGAAGTTCTCTGCGCATTTGTTGTTCCAACTCGTCTAAAGTTTCAAGGTGCTCAGATGCCTTTGTTTCTTCGTGTTCTAATGCCGAAAAAATTTTTCCAAGCCCCCCATCACGCGCGACCTTATCTCCAAGCTTAAGCCGGTTTCTAATTGTTCTTCCAAATCCCATAATATAAATAGTGTCTAAAGCAATATATAAATATGCTTCAAATTTAAAAAATTAAATTAATTCTTAAAATAACGCTGGAGACATAGGCTGACCGAAAAGTCCGAATCCAAAAACTTTAAATATTCCTGACAAACAGGAAATGGAAGGTGACGGATTTGAATCAAGAAGGTAAATTGGATTTAACAGTTTTTGAGCTGGAGTTTGATGCTCATAATCGAGGCAGGCAATGCCTTAGAGAAATAAAAGGGATTCAGGAAAATAGGCATCCTAAAATCGACAAAAAGCTTTCTCATTTTAATCAGCAAAAGTTGCTGGAGTACATTGAGCAGATGATTAGAAAGATTAAAAGGGAAGAATTCAGCGTTAGCAGTTTTGAAAAGTGTTTAAGCGAAAGCTGGAAGTTTGCCCTGTTCTTAGCAGAAACTCCAGTAGACAAAGTGGATGAGGTCAAATTAAGGCAATGGTGGGAGCAGGAATTGAAGAGATATGAAGAAAAGAAAATAAAGCACGGGACTCTCTGCAAGGCATTTGATTGCTGTCGAGTGTTTCTCAAATGGGTAAACGGTTTGAATGGCAGGCAAAGTCTTCCGCTAATGGATTGTCTGGATATGCCCAAAAGTCCAAAGCCAAAACTCTTTGAAAGAATGCCAACTCAGAAGGAAGTAAAGGAACTTATTGAAGCTGCTTATGCAAGTGATAAATATTCACTGAGAAACCAGGCAATACTTGCATTGGCAAATGACACTGGTGCAAGAATTAGTGAAATTCTTTCAATGAGAAACAAACACATCAGACCGGAAAAAAACTATCTGGTTGT
>JAZDFD010000023.1:0-66874 GCA_043808155.1 Candidatus Iainarchaeum sp. | reverse complement strand
TAAACAAAGTAAAAATATTTCACGCAGCAGCTGAGAGGAGAGGCAGACCTATAACAGAAGACAGAATTGCATATGGGATTGACACAGAACCAGAATTAGCAAATTACGAAAACTTCAGAAAACAATACCGTCCAAAAGACCCTGAACTATTTGTGCATACAGATATTGAAGAACATCTTGCAAAACTTAAAAAAGAAGGCAGAAAAATAAAAATTTTTGAATTTGAATTTCCCTGGCCAAAACAACTTCAATATAGTAAAAGAAACGTCCGACTTTGGAGTGCGATAAGAGAAAGACTAACTGAAAAACCAAGAGGTTTGCTTTTGATTACAACAGAAATTAATCCTGCAGAAGTAAGGATAACTCTTGAAGAAGCAGGTTTTGAGGTTGTTAAAGTTGTTGAAGATTATAAACCAGCAAATCCAACTTTGTATTACCGATCAATAAGCAGTCCTGAAAGGTTTAGAATTATTGCAAAGGCTAAAAAAAATAAATAATTGTTTCAATCAGCATTAATTCAGAAATTTTTCAACTATTTCAAGTTCGTAAAGTATTGCATCTACATTCACAGTAGTATTATGTTCTAAAATTACTGGAATTTCATTAATTTGCGGAATTGTCATTATTGTTTTCATGTCTTGTTCTGTTACTGCTGAATGCTCAGTTCCGTTTGAAGGCGCATGAAGATGAACCTCGCAGATTTTTTCAGATAATTCAAGAAATTCTTTAACTGTCCTATCTGCAACTGCATGCCCATAATCAAAAAGGAATTTAACATCAGGGAATTTTCTGAAAATATTATCAAAATCTCTTTTTCTCTGCAGTAAAGGAGTGACACTTGATTTGTCGATGTTTTCAATTGCAAATGTGGTGTTTTGTGTTTTTGCTTTTTCTGAAGCATAAGTGAGAACTTCTTCCATTCCTTTCATTGCAATGTCATAAGGTATTTTACCAAATATGAAAGGATGATTCATCCCATAATAATTATTACCCCATTTAACTTCGTGCAAAAAACCAGGGTGAATGCTTACAATTTTTGCATTCACTATTTTTGCTGCTTTGAACATGTCGTCAATTATGTCCTTGTTTTTTGGGGTTAATCCCAAAGAAGCATTAAACCAGTAAGGGTCCTGAGGCGCAGGGAAAAGTCCATGAACAGTAAAATGTGTATCAGGGAAGATTTCAGAGATTTTCTGAATTGTCTTCCATTGTGTTGCCTCATATTTATGAGCTGCTCCAAGTTCAATTGCATTGAATTCAAGTTCTACAGCTCTCACAACTGAATCAAAAAGATTGTATCTGTTCATTGCAAAATAACTGCTTGAAATTCCAATCATTTATTCACCTGCAAAAGAATAAAATATCAAATGTATTATATATTAGTTATGGATATTAAAAAAGCCTTTATTCTTGCAGGCGGAAAGGGAGAGCGATTAAAACCCCTTACAGATAATACGCCTAAGGTTCTTATTGAGGTGTATGGCAAGTCAATAATTGAACACAATTTATTAATGCTTAAAAGTTATGGGATTGATGAAGTTGTTCTCGGAACTGGTGTAATGCACAATCAGATTGAAAATGCTCTTGGAAAAGAAAAATTTGGAATTAAAATTAATTACAGCAGAGAGCACAGTCCGCAAGGCACAGGTGGCGCACTGCGCTTGGCAAAAAGATTTTTCAAAGAAACTTTTATTATGATTAATGGGGATGAAATGAAAGAAGTTGATTTTTCAAAAATGGAAAGTATTCATTCTGAAAATACAGCAATTTGCACAATTGCATTAACTGAAATTGAAGACCCTTCGGATTTTGGAGTTGTGGTTATGGATGGGGACCGAATTGTGCAATTTGTGCAGAAGCCATCTTTGGAAGACGCGCCTTCAAATTTAATAAACGCTGGCGCATACATTCTGGAACCGGAAATTTTCAGAATGATGCCATGGGGTCAGTTCAGTTTGGAACAGGAGGTTTTTCCGAAAATTGCTGAAATGGGAAAACTTTACGGCTGTGACTGTTTGAGACAGTGGTTTCCAACTGACACCTACAAAAGACTTGAGCGTGCAAGATTAGAATGGCAAGAACTTGATTCTGAATAAATTCAAAAAAAGTGATTGGATAGAAAAGTGATTGAATGGATTTGAAAAATATAATAAGGAATGTTCCTGATTTCCCGAAAAAAGGAGTTATGTACCGAGATATTACAACTCTTCTAAAAGACCCAGATGCAATGAAATATTCTGTTAGTGAAATTGTTGAGCATTTCAAAAATAAAAAAATTGATTTTGTTGCAGGAATTGAAAGCAGAGGATTTATTATTGCACCTTTGATTGCAGAAAAATTTCACTGCGGATTTATTCCTGTAAGAAAGGTGGGGAAACTTCCTGCTGAAACAATAAAACACGAATATGAATTAGAGTATGGCACTGATACAATTGAGATTCATTTTGATGCAGTAAGAAAAGGAGATAATGTTTTGATATGTGACGATCTCCTTGCAACTGGTGGGACCAGTTTGGCTGCGACAAAATTAATAGAAAAACTAGGCGGTAAAGTATCGGGTTTAGGATTTATTGTTGAGCTTGATTTTTTAAATGGCAGAAAAAGATTAAATAATTATGATGTTTTTTCATTAGTGCATTACACGGGGGAAGAATAGTTCTCAGATAGTTTTTTAGTTTCAGTAATGGATGAAATTCTAGAAAGAGTTAAATATTACCCAAAGCATTATTTTTACATTAAAATGATAAAAATCAGGCAGATTGTGATACTATGGGGCGACCAGGAAAGGGAAACAGGGGCAGAAGGCCAGGGAGACGAAGAAAAAATCCATTTGAAGAGATGATGGAAAAGTGGCAAAGAACAGCAGAAATCGAAGTCCAAATGGCTGCAGGAAGATCAAAACTAATTCTACATGGCAATGTTGAACCACAAACTGCAGAAGAATGTGCATTAGCAATTCGTAATGAATACAATGAGTTTTTAAAATTACAGGGCAGAAAAAAAGCTGAAACTCCAACAAAAATTAAAATTTCCCCGAAATTTATAACAAGAATGTTTCAGCTGATTTCACAAGAAAGACAACTTAATGTGTTAACTGCAGACAAATTCAAAGGGAAAAAATTATCGGAAATTCCTGAAATGCTGTGCACAATAGGAGAAAAACGTGAGGTATGTGCTGAACTTGGTACAATGTTTGAATGGCTGGCTGATTTACGTTCTGATAAAATAGAGAAATTGTCTTTGCATGGAGAAACAATTGAGTTTTACAGACTTGCAGGCGATAAAAATTCAGCAGAAAGAATAGTGCAAAAAACAGGGCTTGCAAAAGCAGATGACACGGAAATTAAAAATCTTTTTAAAGTATTTGCCGCGACTAAAGATAGTAATAGACAGGCTATTGCAAAGGCATTGTGCAGGTTTATTCCCAAAAAAAGAGCCTATTCATTACTTGGGGAAGTATACGAAGAATCTGGCGAACATTCACTCCAACACCCTGTTGGCATTGTAAGAGAAGGTGCAATTTTGGACTTTGTGCTTGCGGCTGAAGCATACCGTGAGGTAAATAACAGAGAAGCAATGTCAAGGCTTATTGAAAAAGTTGGCAGACATTATGGTTTGAAAAGTCTTGGAGAAGGGGATTTAAGAAGCTTTTTTACAGTGAAAATAAATGAGGACAAATCTGTTTTAAGGTATGAAGAGGAAACTGCAAAAGGCATTGCTAAAATTGCGGGGCCTCATGCACAAAAAATACTTGGGGAGATATTGTATGGAAGAGGGATGCATGAACTAAAAGGCGATCTGGATAATGCAGTTCATTATTTAAGCAGTGCATTTGATGTTTTTCTAGATGCAGGCATGCGTGAAGAAGCAGAGCTTGCAATTATGGAAATTGAGGATGAAATAAAACAGCAGGGAGGAGATCCAAGCTGGGTTACGGGGTCTCTGCGATATAAATTAGAGGAGAAAAATTAGTTAATTACACGGGGGAAGAATAATGATTGGAATTATTGGCGGTTCAGGATTGTATAATGCAGAATTTATTTACAATCCAAAAGAACAGGAAATTGAAACAAAATACGGGAAACCTTCAGCACCTATAAAAGTTGGTGTTTACACAAGCAAAAATGTTGCATTTTTACCAAGGCATGGTATTGGACATAAACTAAATCCCACAAATGTAAATTATCGTGCGAATATTATGGCACTAAAAAAAGTTGGTGTTAATCACATTATTGCAGTTAATGCAGTCGGAAGTCTGAAAAAGGAAATTGAGCCAGGGACTTTTGTTATTCCGGATCATTTTATTGATTTTACTAAAAAAAGAGAATATACTTTTTATGATGAAGACAAAGTATGTCACATTAATGTATCAGACCCTTTTTGCGAGATAATGAGAAACATTTTGATTGACGGATGCAATAAATTGAGCATTCCTTACAAAGACAAAGGAACCTGCGCAGTAATTGAAGGCCCAAGATTTTCAACTCGTGCAGAAAGTGCAATGTACAGAAATTATGCAGATGTTATTGGAATGACATTAGTTCCTGAAGCAACCCTCGCACGCGAAGCAGAACTTTGTTATGCCTCAGTTTGTGTTGTGAGTGATTATGATAATTTGGGTGAGACTGCGGTTTCAACTGAAGAAGTTCTTTCAGTAATGAAACAAAACGATGACAATGTAATGAAACTTCTGAAAGAAGTGATTCCAAAAATTCCGAAAGAACGGGTGTGCTTATGCAAAGATGCTTTGAAAGGCGCGCTGATTTAAGAAGTTGAATTAGTTAAAAAGGTGTAAATTTTTTAGTTTTATTACTAATTTTTCATGTGTATTTTGTAAGGTTGTGAGTTTAGCATTAATTTGTGCACGAGTCTTAAGATACGGTCGCAGGTCTTCAGGATTTTGTATGTTTTCAAGATGTCTATCAAGTTCACAAAACTCAGGAGTTAAAACAAGGTCATAGAACTTTTTAGTTGCAGTCTCTACATCATCAAAAAGTGGCTCTAAAATGGGCCAGTTTTCAATAGCTATTCTATCTCCCGCTTTCATGCCATCCCGTATTTGTAAGCGAATGTCTCTTAAGTGGTAAGAGACATGAAATCGAGCCTCAATTATAACAGAGAGTTCTCTTAGATTTTTTTTCTCTCTTTCAACTCGCGCTTGCAAGCGTTGTCTTTCAGTTGTTGATAATTTTCTTTCAGGCCTTCCTTTGTGTTCTGGTGGCTTTGGCATAATAGAAATAGAACTTTGATATTTATTATTATTTCGCAGGGCGCATTTTTAGGATGTTATTGGCATGACTTGTGTCCTGAAGCAGTATTAGTGAGAAAGGCAGAACTTTGTTATGCAAATATTGCAACCGTATCTGATTATGATAATTTGGGTGAGCATTTAAGCATTAAAGACATTTTGAAGGGCGCGCTTATCTGAAATCTTTTTGCAAAATTCCTTTTTTCATAAGTACTTTAATCAATTCTTCTTCAGCATTTTCAAGTGTTGTTAATTTTGAATCAAGCCAAAGCCGTCTTTCTTCGTAGTGTCTAATAAGAGATTCTTTCTTTTTCAAATTCCTTACTTTTTTTGCATTTGCCAAAAATAATTCAAGAGCTTCTAATTCAGTAAGCCCAACATGATTTTTTTTAGTTGCAGCAAGAAAATCAGAATATGCATCATTATATTTTGCAAAATGAGTTTTAAATTCATCAAGAGCAACAACAGGCATACCTATCATAGAATCATTTATTTGTTTGTGCCTTGATTTTAAGGTTTCATCTCTTTTTGAAAGTTCTTTAATTACTTCAGGCTGTCTTTCAATATGCTGTTCAAGTATTTCTTTTTTGCTTGGTTTTGGTCGGATGCCTTGTTTTTCTAATTTTTCCCTCCTTGCATTTTTCACTCTACGAAAAAATTCAAAAGGATTTAATCCAGGCACCATTATAGAAAAATGCAATACAAGTATTTATAGTTGATGCACGAATTAAACATAACTTTCAAATTTTACAAATCAAGTAATTAAGTATTAAAAGATATCTATAAGAAAGATAATATAATAATCTTAAAATTTAGGGGTGGGAGAAATTGAGGAAATTATTAGCAATATTTTTGACTATTTTTATGGCTGCAAGCGTTTTTGCTGCAGCGCCAACAGCAGGGAGCGTATTAGTTGATCCAATTTATGACAATGGAGGAACCAACTACACGGCTACAGATTTCAGTATAACAACAGAATTTACAATCGGAGGCGGAGATCCAGCAATTACTGGCTGTGAATATACCTTAAATAATGGAGCTAACTGGTATGCTGCAACTTGGACTGTTGGAGACACCAATAGCTGCACTGAAAATATCACTGGGCAAACTGACGGAACACCCTTAACAGTTAATATGAAAGCAACCAACGGCGAATTAGGAACTGGAACTGCTGTTGCAGTTACTGTTGATGATACCGCACCTGTTACAACACCCTCATTTACATCAACAAACTGGCAAACTGCAGATATTGCAATAACACTTGCTTGTGATGATGCTACTGGAAGCGGATGTGCAGAAACAAACTATTGTATTGATTCAGTTAATACATGCACTCCAGCTACAACTTACACTTCAGAAATAACCCACTCAACTGAAGGAACAAATTACATAAGATTTAATTCAACAGATAATGTTGGAAATGAGGAAGGAATTTTAAGTCAGATTTTAAACTTAGATAAAACCGAACCTACATTTGTAAAATTAATCTTTGATAATGCACAAGAAGGAGAAATAACAGACACCACACCTTCATTAACACTGGAAGCAACAGACCTAATTTCAGGAATAGATAACGGTCAAATGAAATTCAGCTGTAGTGGCGTAGAAAGCGAGTATTCAGATTCTGTATCTTATGCAACAACTTATAATGCATTTGATTTGGTTTCTGGGCAGTATGGGTGCTCCACAGACGATGGTGCAAAAACACTTTATGTTAAATTTTCTGACACTGCAGGAAATTGGACTTCAGGGGATTTTAATAGTATTGACATGAACTGGCTACCTGTCAATAATTCAATTACAGTTACTGACGTTACCAGTGATTCAACACCAGAATTCACATTAGACTACGCTGGTGATTGTCACGACATACTGCTAAGTTGCAATAATAACGAATTAAATACTAGTGAGTGGAAATCCATAGGTTGTGTTACAAGTTACAGCGACTTTGACATTACAACCGCGGCTTATGCCTGTAGTACTTCAAACGGAACAAAAACAATTTATTCAGTTGTAAAAGATGACGAAGATAATTATTCTGACATCAAAAACGATTCAACCAATTATGATACAACAGAACCAACGGGTTCAATAACAAATGACTATACAAGCAACTACACAAATGATGAGACCCCGGAATTTGAATTAAGTGCAGACGGCACGGGTTCAAGCGTAATTGAAATGAGATTTTCATGTAATGAATCATCATGGACAAGTTGGGTAAATTATAGTTCAACATACACTAACTTTGACATTGATTCTTCAAGTTATGGTTGCAGTACGGGAAACGGAACAAAAAATGTATATGTTCAGTTTAAAGACGCTGCAGAAAATACATCAACTGTAACTATAAAAACAGAAGTAAAATATGACAATAGCGACCCGGATACGCCAACACTTAATACAGCAAATTCAAGAAATGGGGAAGTTTATTTGGACTGGGACGAGGTTTCAGATAATGGTGATTCAGGAATCAAACACTATAAAATTTACCAAAACGGATCTGAAATTGACACAACAACAGATACAGAATACTATGCAGACGGATTAAGTAACGGAACAGAATATGATTTCAAAATTCGGGCTGTTGATAATGCAGGGAATGAAAGTTCATACAGTAATGTAAAATCTGCAACACCTGAAGCACCAAGCAATGATGATAGTAGTGATTCAGGAAGAACTAGTAGTGGTGGAGGCTCATCATGCAGTGACACTACGGAACCAAAATTAGACTGGGTTTTTCCAAAAGATGGACAAAAATTCAACAAAGGAACTATAGAGCTAAAAGTGAGTGCAACTGACAATAGCACAATGGGAAGCGTAAAATTTTATTACGACATGAAATTCCTTGGAAGCACAACATCCCCAAGTTCAGGAAACAACTGGATTTATGAGTGGGATGCAAGTGAAAAAGAATTAGGCAATTACACAATAAGAGCAATAGCAAGAGACGCATGCGGAAATGCAACAAATAAAGAAATAACAATTACACTGACAGACGAAGAAATTGTGGAAGAATCAATAGTTCTTGAAGACGATAATGGAGTTGCAAAAAGCACAACAGAAAAAGAACCATCAGTAAGAACAGTTGCAACAACAGAAACGAACACAGTTGTTGCAGATGAACCTTCTGCAGAAGAGGAACCATCAGCGTTAACTATGTTTGCAAATCTTTTAGGTAGCGAGTATATAATGCTGGGTCTTGGTTTGCTTATTTTAGCAGCAGTGGCATTGTTTGTTGTTAATTACATGCGATCAGGGCAAGGCGGATCTGACAACGGAATTTCAAACAGCTTTGGTTTGAGTGCAGCATACAGAAAAGCAGATAAAGGCGGATTTGGACCTTCTTCTAGAAGCAGACAATCTGAATTCCTGTCAGATCTTGCAGGCAAAATAAGAAACGAAAAACCAGTAGACAAAAATCATAGATGGGCATACAAGAAGTAATGCCCAATTATTTCTCTTTTTCTTTTTAATTGCGAAGATATTTAAAATATCCTTTTGAGTAATATATGCAGAGAGATTAACATGGTTGCAATAACTATCGCTGGGGCCGGGCCTGTAGGTTTGAAAACAGGACTACTTTTGAAACGGGAAGGTTTTGAAATTTCGATTTTAGAAGAACACTCCGCAATCGGGGAACCAGCTAATTGTTCAGGTTTATTTTCAAAAACAGGTATGCAGGAACATGGAATCAAATTAGATGATTGTTTAATCAACGAAATTAAAGGCGCGAAAATTTATTCTCCTGGAGGCAACGAAATATTTGTAAAAAGAAAAGATACAGTTGCTTATGTCGTTGACAGGGCAAAATTTGACAGAATATTTTACAAAGAAGCAATGAAAATAGGGCTTGATGTACGACTTAAAAACAAATTGATGAATGTGCGTGGTAATTCTGTTTTTATTGAAGCTAATGGACGAGGCGAAATGGAAAAATCAAAAATAATAATTGGTGCAGATGGCGCAACATCAACAGTAAGACATATTATGTTTGGGAACACAGTACCCAGTAATTTCATACACACGATTCAGGGAAAAATGGAAGGTGAATTCGAAAAAGACATTGTTAGATTATATTTTGGTGATTTTGCAAAGGGTTTTTTCGCATGGGTTATTCCTGAAAATGAAAAAACAGCGCGTGTTGGACTAGGAAATGTTCTTGGGGAAAATATTTCAAAAAATTTTGGAACATTTCTTGAAAAAAATCACATTGGATCAGAGTTAAGTGATACACGAAGTTTTCTTATTCCAATTTCAAAACCACTAAAAACAGCAGTTAAAGATAATTTAATGCTTGTTGGAGATGCTGCATTTCAGACAAAGGCAACAACAGGCGGGGGAATTGTTACTGGTTTAACAGCAGCAGAAGCCTGTGCAAAAACTGTTTCAAATCATTTCAAAAGAAAAGAACCATTGAAAAATTATCAAAAACACTTAAAAGATCTGAACAAAGAACTTCTTATTCACTGGAAAATGCAGAATTTTCTTAAGAATCAGAATGAACAATACATGAATAAAATGTTTGCAAAATTAAAAAACGCAGGAATTGAAGAATTTTTAACTGAACACGGGGATATGGATAAACCATCTAAATTCTTGGGAAAAATGGCAACATCTCCGAGATTTTGGTTTTTATTGGGTCCCTTAATGGGGTTTTTGAGAAGCTGAATGAGAACCATTAGTTTTATATATATCATTAAAGTAATACTTACCATGAATTTAGGAAAAATAGTTTTGATTTCTTTTTTATTAATACAGCTTATTAGCTTTGTAGGTGCATCAGGGGCAGCTGCACCAGATGTTAATGTAACTCAAATTGACGGAAATCCCGATAACACAACAATACCTTCTTTTTCATATGCCGAAGATGAGAATCTGACAATTACTTTTGTTGTAACTGATTCAGACAATAATCGGCTGACGGTAGACATTAATTATTCTACCACAAGTGCAGAAGGTAGCGGAACAGTTATTAAAGCAGATTTGAATCTTTCAACAGCGGAAGCAAAATGTACAAGCGAGGATTTTACTACTTCACCAACATGCACATGGGATTGGAATATTGTATCAACCAGTGTAAGTGACGGTACATATTATATTTTGATTAAAGTATTTGATGCAGCAAAAGCAGCTGCAGATGTTGAAACAGATTTTAATGCAAGTGACAATACATTCATAGTTGATAATACAAATCCAAGTATTGCAATTACAAACGCTACGCCCTGTACATCAATACTTCCATATACTATTCTGACATACTCTGCTACTGAAGCAGGTGCAGGTGTTCAAGATTACTGGGTGTCTACAAACAACAGCACATGGACAGATAACAGTACAAATACATCTTATAACTTTAGCATTGGTGCAGGCACGGGTTTGCCATTTACTCAAACATACTACGTGAAAGTACGGGATAATGCAGATAATAACAGCAGCGCTGCATCAATAACCTGTACTTATGAAGCTGGTGGATCAGAAACAACAGACAAATGCGGAGACGGAACATGTCAAAATACTGAAGATGTCGAGAGTTGTCCTGAAGACTGCAAACCAGGTGTTGTTTGCGGGGATGATATTTGTGACGGAACTCAAGGTGAGAATTCAGAAAACTGTCCAGATGATTGCGGTACGGGGGAAGAAACACCAACTGGTGAAGAACCTACTGGTGAAACACCAACTGGTGAAGAACCTCCAGTTATAGTTTGTGCTAGCGATTCAGAATGTAGCGATAATAAAGAATGCACAATCGACAGATGCACAAATAATCAATGTTCACATATTAATGCTCCTGATCAAACAAACTGTGGATTTGGAAAAGTTTGTATTTCAGGAGAATGTCAAAACATTGGAACAACACAGCCTCCTGAAATGGACTTTACATTAATTGCAGTTGTGATAATTGCAATTTTAATTGCAGTTTATGTCTATTTCAAATACTTAAAATAGTAAATTGGCCATAGTCTTTAAATTAGACAATGTTAATTAATATGTGATTATATGAAATTTAGGTCAATGATAATTCTTTTTTTTGTTATTTTATTTGTGAGTTATGTTTCTGCTTTAACTATTTATTTTGAAGATGAATCATTATGCAGTGGTTCTTACGGCGCATGCAAAGAATTGCAATGGGACTCTGATGAAGGTTTTTGCAGAGTAGTGATTGAACCTAATTGCTGTGGCAATGATATATGCGAAGATTCAGGGGAGTATTTTGAAGATTTTGGTAATTGCCCCGCGGATTGTACACCAACAAAAGTAGATATAGAAATTCTAAAACCTGAGGCTGATGATTTTTATTACAGAGGAGAAACTTTTCTAATTAAAGCAGATGTGACTGCGCATGGAAGAAGTGCAGCAGGGTCAGATGTTAATGCAGAAAGCACGGATTTTTTTAAATCAATTATGCTGAAAAACGACGGAAAACATGAGGACAACAAAGCATTTGATTCAGTTTATGGGGTTTATGTGACAATTAGTGACAGTCAAAAGAAAGAAATATATCCTGTAAGTGTGGGGGCGGTGTTCAGAGGAATTTATGAAATAATAGATTTTAATATAACTGTAGAAACTCAGCTTGGGGGCGATTTTAGTTCAGAAGAATACTATAATCTGGGTGACTTAATTGAAATAACTGGTTTTGTTGAAAGAAAAAATAACAAAATTTCGATTCCACTAGACGTTAATATCAGCGTAAATGAAAATATTATTTTTGAAACAGCTATTGAATCAGATTCAAACGGAGTTTTTAAGACCGAATACCATACTTCACTTATTGATCCAAAAGGAACGTGGATTATTAAAGTTCGGGGAACAGATAAAAACAATAACTATGTATACATTGAAAAAGAAGTGCAGGTTTTTGAAGAAAGAAAGAATGAATTTTTACAAATAGAACTGATAAAAGAATTAAAATCAACTTACTCGCGTGGTGAAAATTTAGAATTTATTGTTGAAATTAAAAATGAGTCTGAGGAGTTAATTACAGGGGCAGATGTAAAAATGATAAGCCCCTTGGATGAGTCAGTAATACTTAATGAACTAAAAGAGGGTCAATATTCTGCAGTTTATAAAATAAATTCAGACATGCCTTTAGAAATGCAAAACTTCACAATAAATGCAAAAAAAGAAAATCAGGAATATTCTTTACAGGGAACAAAAGATTTTGAAATAATAATTGAAAAAAGCGGGCTTATTCTTGATCTTATAAAGCCGCAGATGGGCTTATACAAGATAGGAGAAAATATTGAAATTCAAATTAAAGTTAGATATCCTGATGATGAACCAGTCCGCGGTGCAGATGTTAAGGCATTAATCAATAAAACAGAGCTTAATCTAAAAGAAATAGCTGCAGGAATCTATTCTACATTATATGTCCTTAAAGAGGAAGATGCAGGTAATATTAAAATTCAGTTTGAAGCCAAAGATAAATCAGAAAATATAGGTAAGGGCGAAGAACGTATTGATGTTGCCGGAACTGATGTTTTTTATTTAATCCAAAAAAATGTTTTGTTAATTGTTCTGATTGCGGCAATTTTAGTTATTTTAGCACCGCGTGTAGGAAAAATTGTTTTCAGAAAGAAAAAGACTGAACAACTTAAAAAAAGAAAACAAACAATAATTTCTTTACAAAAAAATCTTCAGAAAAAATATTTCAAAGAAAATTCAATTCAGGAAACTGAATATAATGAATTAATGGATGATTATGAAAATCAGATTCATAAAATAGATGCAGAATTAAAAGAGTTGGAAAAAAATGAGTAAAAATAATGCAATTTTGATAGTATTGATGTTTCTAATTTTTTTAACATCAGTACATGCACTTACACTTAACCTTAATCAAACTGAAATAAATAAAGAAGATACACTACAAATACTAGGTGAATGTGATGAAGGCAGTATTAAGATTTATGCAAATAATTATGACCGGTTTGTTTTTGAGAAATCATTAGAATGCGATGAATTTGGAAAATACTTTGCAGAATACGAAGTGTCATTTTTAGACCCTGAAGGTTATTGGGAAATTTATTCCGAACAGGGTAATGAATTAAAATCTCAAAAAATTTTAGTAAAATCTACTAAAAAAAGCAAATTTTTAGTTATTACTTTCTTAAGCCCTGGGAAAGAGTCGTATTACAAAAATGAAGATTTAGATATAAGCGTAAAAATAACAGATGCAGGAAATGCTGTTGAGGATGCAGAAGTTATCTTTTGGGATTTGGAAGGACAAAAACAAAAACTAGAATATCAAAATACAGGCATTTACTCAGCAGAATACACAATCCCACTTGATGCAAATACAGCAGAATGGCAGATAAGAATTACTGCAGAGGAAAAAACGGAAACTGACAAAATAGGCGGAGACGCAAAATTAGACATAGAAATTGAAAATTCAAAGTTCAAAATTAATGTATTAAAACCAGATAAACCAAGTATTGAAACCGGAAGTCAGTTAATAGTGGAGGCAGAAATAACATATTTTAACAATAAAGAATTTGATGGGGAAACTAAAGTTCAAATAGGCAATTATCAATTAACTTTAGATAAAAAAACAAATAAGCTATATTCTGGAAGTCTGTTTGTATCAGACGAATATTTGGGATTAGAAAACATAATTATTTCAGTTGAAGACAAATTTGGAAATCATGCAACCGAAGAAGTTAATCTGCTTGTAACAAGCGGTTTTATTTCATCATTAATTTCAGAAACAGGCTATTTTATTTTGGCATTTATTTTAATTGTCATTTTGGGATTAGTCATTTATCCTAGATTTAAAAAAAATCTGGAAAGCCATAATCTACAAAAAGAAAAAAAACACCTAAATAGCCAGATTAAAGAACTGCAAAAAGACTATTTTGAGAGGAATAAGATACAAAAAAATACATATAACAAAAAGCTTGCTGAATTTGAATCAAGAAAGGCAGAAATTGAGAAAATATTAAATAGAAGATAACTCTTAAAACATGTGAGAACCATGGAAAATTACATTGAAAAAATTTTAAATGCATTTAAAAGTAAAAATGCCCTGAAAAATATACAAGAAAATCCAGAAGAAACCACGGCGGGAAAAATCCCAAAAAAAAGACCCAAAATAGACAAAACGTTTGATATTCCCAAAACAATTGAAATTATGCCCATACGCGTGGATAAATTTGATGGATTGATTAAAGATGGTGGCTTAGAACGCGGTTCTACAACCCTGATTTCTGGGGGTACTGGCACTGGTAAAACAACTTTTGCATTACAATCCATGTATTATAGTGCACTTAAAGGGGAAAAAGGCATTTTTATTTCCTTTGAGGAAGAACCTGCAAAAATAAAACAACACATGCTAAAAAATTTTGGATGGGATTTTTATAAACTTGAAAAGCAGGGTGTATTTGCATTTCTTAAATTAGATCCTGCAAAAATTGCAAGAACTGTGGAAGGCAAAATTGCAGAGAAGAGCGGGTCACTTAAAATAAAAATACAAAACATTGAATTACCATTTAAACCAGACAGAATATGCCTTGATTCTCTTTCAGCATTATCTATTGCATTTGAAGATGAGGACAATTACCGAAAATATATAAGAGAGTTATTTGAATTTTTAGAAAGTTATAATTCAGTAAACCTTGTTATTGCAGAAACGCAGCAAAATCCAAAAATATACAGCAAAACAGGTGTAGAGGAATTTTTAGCAGACGCAGTTGTTGTTCTTTATAATGTAAAACATGAAGGTTTCAGAAAAAACGCACTTGAAATATTAAAACTCAGGTCTAGTGAGCATGTCAAAAAAATGGTGCCATACAAAATAGGGTCTAGTGGAATCGAAATAAATACTGACAAAAATAAATTTTGATAATCTAATTTTAAAAAAATGGGTTTTTTAAAAGTTAAATTTATTTCTTTCTAATTATTACTTTATAGCCACGCCATAAGCTAGGGAACAATGAAGCGCCGACAATTTTCATCTGCAGGATTGTTATAAACCAGAGCATCCATTTTGGCAAACCATATTTTTCATTCAATCTTCTTGTTACACCCATTATTTTTTTAAGTCCCCAAGCTTCTGCTCCTGAGAAATTAACTATTTTAAAGTCATTTTTATTGAGAATACTGAAAAGGTCTATAAATTCAGAACGTGAGAATTGATATTCATAAATAATTCTTTTATCAGTTTCCTTGATTATTTCAACGCTAGTGGATTTTCCTGAAAACCCCAATGAGCTTGGCACCTCAATGCATAAATAACCTCCAGGTTTTACAGTTCTGAAAAGTTCTTTCACAACTAGTTTGTGCCTTTCTTTTGGAATGTGCTGAATTACGGCATTACAAAAAACGATGTCCATTTCATTATCTTTAAAAGGGAGTTTTTCTGCGACTCCCACCTGAAAAGAAACATTTTTTGCACTAATTTGTTTCGCTTTATCACTAGCTACTTTTACCATGCCTTTAGAAATATCAACTCCATAAAGAGTTGCGTCTGGGAAGTAAAACCTTGAAAGACCAATCAAAAGATGACCTGTTGCACATCCCACATCAAGAATTTTTGCATTTTTAGAAACAGACTTAAAGTGTGAATAATAGGGTCGTAGCTTAGCGCGTATATATTTCCACATATGCGGACCATAATAACCCTCATAATAATAAGTATCATGGCAGTTTATACGTTCGTCAAACCAATATTTCAATTTCTTATCATCAACAGACATTATATGAAAGGAAACCAAATGTTTTTTAAAGTTAATTAAAAAATAACCTGAAATTTGTTGATAGAAAAATATTACCGTCCTATCGAAGATAGGACACATATGTTCACACACAGGGGACTCCGTCCCCTTGTAAACCCCTGTAATTTTTTGATAGAAAAATATTACCGTCCTATCGAAGATAGGACACATATGTTCACACTCGGAACGCCGAGTTAGGATAGCCCCGCGGAGATTCGAACTCCGGTCACAAGCTCCAGAGGCTCGTATGCTTGGCCGCTACACTACGGGGCTTTGAGAATTAATTTTTGAAAGAGACTTTTTAAATTACTTTCCAAATTTTCTTTGTCTTGAATAAAAATCATCAACTGCAATTTTTAAATCAGATTCCTGAAATTCAGGCCAGAATTTATCAGAAAAATAAAGTTCAGAATAGGCAGACTGATAAGTTAGAAAGCCGGAAAGTCTTTGTGTTCCGGAAGTACGGATTATGAAATCCGGATTTAATGATGCGCCATAAAGATAGTTTCCAAAGGACGTTTCATCAATTGAATCAAGAGAAATTTCATTATTTTTATAATCCTGTGCTAGTTTTTTTGCAGCATCAATTATTTCGGTCTGTCCGTTGTAACCAAGAGCTAAATTAATTTCTTTTGGACCAAAATTTTCAGTATATTTTTCAGTTTCTTTCATCTTATTTCTTAGTTTTTCCGGAAATAACTCTGTTCGTCCAATACAATTTAATTTCAAATTATGTTCTTCAAAAATACCATCTGTTTTTACTTTATCAAGTTCCTTATCAAAAATTTTGAAAAGAATGTTTAATTCTTGTTTCGTTCTTGAAAGATTTTCAAGAGAAAGTGTGAAAAAAGTGCCTGCTTTAATTGAGGGGTATTTCACAAGCCAGTCCAAAACATTCCATGCTTTTTGCGTCCCCATTTGATAAGACTCAATAAGCGAAATGCCTGCTTTTTGCGCATATCTGCGATTACCATCAGGGATAAATGCTATAGATTGAAGTTCCACAATGCACACCAAGAAGTGATTATAATACTAAGAATAATAGATGCCACTGAGGCTTTAAAAAGATATCCTTTAAAAGAGCAGTTGCATAATACTATTGGACGTGGTGTGTTTGGAAAATGACAATACAAGTCTCAGCGAAGCAAAGAAAAAACGACTTCTGAAAATAATTAAAGAGCTTAAAGTAAAGATGAATGAAATAGATTCATTAGCTGAAGGAATAGAGTCCAAAGAAATTAGTTTTGGTTCATCTCCTAAAAAATCAAGAGCAATGCTGGAAGAAATAAGAGTGCCTGCTTTAGAATTACTTAAAGATAAAAACAAATAAACATTCGTGATTTTGCATGCTTTTTAATAAAACAAAAAACAAACAAATAATGTCAAAAGTTAAAATTGCAGACACGCACTGGAAAAAAACTAAAGGTTTGATGTTTGAAGACAAAACCAAATTTGATTATGCTCTGGTTTTTGATTTGGGAAAAGATGCGCAAATGTCAGCTACAATTCACATGATGTTTGTTTTTTTCCCAATTGATGTTGTTTATGTTGATAAGACGAAAAAGGTAGTCGATATTGTAAAGAGTTTGAAACCTTTCACTCCAAGTTATACTCCAAAAGCAAGAAGTTACTATTTTGTTGAACTGCCTGAAGGGAAAGCATCAGGGATTGAGCTTAATGACATATTAGAATGGGAATAACTTAAGCATTTGATGCAATAGCGTTAGCATCTAATTTAATTTTCTTAATTGCCCAAATAGTTAGAAATGAAGTTATAAGAAATTGAGGGGAAAGCCAGGGATATGCGAAAACGCATTGTGACTTTCCTCCTTCGCCTTTTGCCTTCTTAGAGAATCCGGGGGTGATATAACCCAATATATAGACTGCGATGAAATATTTAAGCATTGCAGGTTTGGAAATTTAACTTTTTAAAGGAAAGACTTTGTTTCCGCATACTAAAATTGTTTTTAAACTGTTTGTATAGCAAATGAGATTTATATGACATACAATTCAATGTTACGAAAAAATGCAAATCAGTATGACCTGCCTGAGAAAAAATGTCTTGAATGCGGTAAGCTCATTCAAGATAAAACAAACCCGGTATACAGACACAGTTTTTGCTCTCAGAAATGCAAAGACAGGTATATGGGCAGATAAGCTGGGAATAATTGGTTTGTTTTTTAAATACTAAACGCTTATTTTATGCATGAGCTTAGAAAATGCCCATGCACTTAATTTTAAAGATGTGATGAAGGCACTCGGTGTCAAAAAAGAGGGTCTTGAACAAAAAGAAGCAGAAAAAAGACTTCTTGAATTCGGTGAAAACAAACTTCCGGAAAAAGAAGGTTCGGGAATTCTAAAAATATTAATTTCCCAGTTCAGAAGCTTCCTTGTATATGTTCTAATTTTTGCAATTGTATTGTATGTACTTATTGGCGATTATACTGGTGCCTTAGTCATTGGTGTAATTGTAATTCTTAATGCACTACTTGGTTTGTTTCAAGAATTCAAATCAGAAAAGGCAATGGACGCACTTAAAAAAATGGCAATTCAAAAAGCATTTGTTATAAGAAGCGGAATAAAAAAAGTTATCAATTCTGAAGAACTCGTACCCGGGGACATAATAATAGTAAGTGAGGGCGACAAAATACCTGCAGATGTACGAATTATCGAATCAATAAATTTACAGGTTAATGAAAGTATGCTCACAGGAGAATCAATACCTGTAAGAAAAGTTACTGAAACACAAAAAGAAAAAATTCAGATTAGTGAAAGAATAAATATGTTGCACATGGGAACCGTGGTAACTTATGGACGAGGGCAGGCTGTTGTTGTTAATACAGGATTAAAAACAGAAATCGGAAAAATTGCAGAAATGCTTCATAAAGAAGACGAAACAAAAACTCCTTTGTCAATTGAAATTGATAAACTTGGGAAAGTTCTGGGTATTTTAATAATCGGAATAATTTTTGCGCTTTCATTAATTGTTTTTATTTCTGGAAAATTCACAATTAACACATTGGAAAGTGCAATTGCACTGGCAGTTGCTGCAATTCCAGAAGGGCTTCCTGCTGTTCTGACAATAACACTTGCATTGGGAATGCACAGAATGGCAAAGCAAAATGCAATTGTAAGAAAAATACTGGCAGTTGAAACTCTTGGTTCAGTAAGTGTAATATGCGCTGATAAAACAGGAACTATCACCAAAAGTGAATTATCGGTAAGAGAAATTTTTCTGGGAAATAATTTTTTCAGAGCAGAGGAAGAAGGAATACCTGAAACTAATGAAAAAGAAATGATTCTGAAAAACTGCGTGCTATGTAATAATGCAGAAATAGGAGAAGATAATATTGGTGATCCGACAGAAATTGCACTTCTTAAATTTGCAGAATCTGAAAATTTTCAGAAAGCCGAATTTTTAAAAGAATATAAATTCATTGAAGAAGTTCCATTTTCTTCTGAAAGGAAAAAAATGAGTGTTGTTTTTGAAAAAGAAAAAAAACAATATGTGTTTATGAAAGGCGCTATTGAAAGTGTACTGAAGGACTGTAAAAAAATAAGCGTTAATGGAAACGTGGTTGAACTTTCAGAAAAAAACAAAATTGAACTTCTTGAAAACAATAAAAGAATGGCAAAAAACGGACTGCGTGTTCTTGCATTTGCATACAAAGAACATAAAGAAAATGAAAAGTATGAACAGAATTTGATTTTTACAGGACTTGTCGGTATGATTGATGCACCAAGGCCTGAAGTCAAAAAAGCAATTGAAAAATGCAGACTTGCAGGAATTGATGTGAAAATGATTACAGGGGACCATGAACTGACTGCATTGGCAGTTGCAAAAGAAGTTGGCATTTTCAGAGAAAACTCATTACATGTAACAGGAAACCAGCTTGATGAAATGAGTGATGATGAACTCTTTAAAAAAATTGAAAATATTTCTGTTTTTGCAAGGGTTAATCCTGAACATAAAGTGAGAATTGTTAATGCTTTAAGAAAAAAAGGAAAAGTAATTGCAATGACTGGCGATGGTGTTAATGATGCACCTGCACTACAGGAAGCAGACATCGGCATTGCGATGGGAATTACTGGAACAGATGTATCAAAAGGAGCTGCAGATGTTGTTATTATGGATGATAATTTTGCAACAATTGTCAAAGCAATTGAGGGTGGAAGAAAAATTTATTCTAACATTAAATCATTCATAAGATATTTACTGACTGCAAACACTGGTGAAGTTTTTGTTATTGGTTTTGCAACATTAGTTAACGCACTGTTTTTTGACTTTCCCCTGCCTTTGCTTCCAATACAGATTTTGTGGGTTAATTTAGTTACTGACGGGATACCTGCACTTGCACTTAGCAGGGAGGGACTTGACAAAAGTGAAATGCACAGACCGCCAAGACCAAAAAATGAAACATTGCTTCATAAAATGCCTGCATTTATTTTAGTAGGGGGACTTTTAACCGGAATTTCAACTTTAATTGCATTTCTGATTGGTTTTTCCACAAATTATGAAACTGCATTAACAATGGCACTTACTACATTAATTCTTTTTGAATTAATTTTAGTTTTCAACTGCAGATCAGAAGATAAAACAGTTTTTGAAATGCCTTTGTTTAGTAATAAAATACTTGTGTTAGCTGTCACAGGTTCATTTTTAGTTCATTTAATTGTGATGTATGTTCCAATGTTTGCAGATGCAATGAAAATTGTTCCATTGACAGGGGAATGGTTAGTGGTAATATTATTAAGTTTGCCTGCGTTAATTGTCCCGTATATTTCAAGAATTTTTGAAAGGTAATAAGAATGTTCGAATGGGTTGTATTAGTAGTTGGTCTTGGGGGATTAGTTCTGGGGGCATCATTAGTTGTTAATGGTGCAAAGAAAATAGCTCAGGCATTGAATATTAACGAATTGATAATAGGCCTGACAGTTGTGTCCATAGGAACATCTCTTCCGGAAATTGCAACAACACTGGCTGCTGCTTTTGAGAGACTTCAGGGAATTGAAACAAGTAGTATTGCAATAGGCACTATTATTGGGAGTAATATCTCAAACATTACTTTGATTTTGGGGATTGTGGGATTTTTTGCAGTTCTTACAATTGGTAGAAAAAATCTCAAACGTGATGGATTGATGCTTGTTGCTTCAATGATAATTTTTACTATTGCATCTATGAATGGATTTATTTCAAAAGAAGAGGGTGCATTTTTGATAATACTAAATATGTTTTATCTTCTTTATTTAGCAAAAACAGAAAAAATTGTTGAAAAAGCCCAGCATAATCATAGCAAAAATCCACTGGTCGATTTTGTAATGATTTTGGTTGGTTTAGCAGCAGTTATTTACACAAGTGATATCGTTGTTTCACAGAGTATTTTTATTGCAAAATCATATGGTGTTAGAGAACTTACAATAGGGTTGCTTATTGGTCTTGGAACATCGCTTCCAGAATTAACGGTTTCGCTTATGGCTTTGCTTAAAGGTCAGACAGAGCTTTCAATCGGAAATTTGATAGGGAGCAATATAAACAATTCATTATTTGTTGTAGGCCTTGGTGCAAGTGTTTCAGGTTTTGTTGTGGATGAAACAGTACTTGCGCTGGACATTCCTATTATGGGGTTAGTTACTTTACTTGCATTATTGTTTTTGTATAGGAAGCATGATTTGACAAAACCCGAGGCAGTTGTGCTTATTGGGTGTTATTTTATTTATATGTATGCTCGGCTTTTTGTTGTTGGAGCATAAGCTTAAATAAAATTTCATTCATATTTTAATAGAAATAAGAGAGTTGGTTGAGTGGAATTATATCTTGATAAAGATAAATGTGATCAATGTAAGCAATGCATGGCAAACTGCCCTAATTTACTTTCAGTTAATGCTTTGCAGTGTAAACACTGCGATACTGAAAATGCAGAATGTAAAAACGCATGTAACGTAAATGCAATTTATGAAATTGCAGAGGGGATTTTAAGTATTGATTCTGAATTATGTAATGGATGTGGAGCGTGTCTGGAAGCATGCCCTAAAAATGCAATTGGGTTTGTTAATGGAAAAGCATCAAAATGCAATCTTTGTGCATCAAATGATTTTTTTATTCAGTGTATCCGCGCATGTAAAAAAAATGCCATTTTAATAAAAGAAAATAAAAAAAATACACGTGAAATCGAAAATATTTTAGGATGGGGCATACTGAAAGAAATGAACAAATCACGAAGTATAGAAAACTCGGAAAAATTTGAAATTGTTAACGTGCAAAACGAAAAAAAATATCTTGTTAAGGGATTTCCCGCAATAACAAAACATGAAGCAGTTCTTGTAAAAGAAGTTCTAGAAAAATTCAAAGCAGATGATAAAAGAAAGGTTACAGAAAATGAAATTTATAATACTCTGAAAACACATTGCACAGATAATTTAATTGAACTTGATTCAGAACAAAAAGAATACATTCTGAATATTCTGAAATCGCAGATTCAGGGTTTTGGACCGCTTTCATCAATTCTTGAGAATCAGGATATTGAAGAAATTGCAGCAATAGGAATTGGTTCTGAAAAACCAGTTTATGTTTTTCACAGAAATCATGGTTGGCTTGAAACTAATTTCTATTATGCGAATGAGGACGCAATAAAAAACACAGTAAATAGAATGGCGCGTGGTATTGGACGAAGACTTGCAATGCAAACACCTAAATTGAATGCTTTTTTACCAGACGGGAGCAGATTAAATGCAACTATAAATCCTGTTTCTTTGTTCGGCCCAACATTTACAATTAGAAAATTCAGAAAGGATGCATTCACTCCTTTAGATCTTATAAGAAACAAAACATGCAGTTCTGAATTGATGGCATTTTTATGGCTGGCGATTCAAACAGATTCATCAATACTGATTGCGGGGAATACAGGGTCAGGAAAAACCACAACACTTAATTCACTTTTTTCATTTGTGCCAAAAAATGAAAGAATTGTAATAACGGAAGAAACACCTGAGATTTCATTACCGCATAAACAGATTGTCAAGCTGAATGTGGTGGAAAACCTTGAAATTGGAATGCAAGAACTCATTTCGGAAACTTTGAGGATGAGACCAGACAGAATTATTGTGGGGGAAATTAGAACTCGTGATGAAATTTCAGCATTCATAGATACGCTACTTGCAGGTCAGGGACGTGGAAGTTATGCAACATTTCATGCACAGTCAACAACAGAAGCGATAACAAGATTGAAAAAACATGGAATCTTGGACATCGACATAGGTGCCATTGATTTAATAGTAATTCAAAGGAGATGGAAAAATTTTAGCGGCAGCAGCAAAGGCAATGAAATAAGGCGGATAGTTGAGGTTGCAGAAGTCATTAGAGATGAAAATCAAATTCTGCTTAATAAAATATTTGAGTTTGATTACAAAAATCAAAAATTAAAGAAAATTAATGAAAGTATTAAAATAGCAGATAAAGTAGTGAAATTATTTTCCTGCAAAAAAGAAGAAATCCGAAAAAATCTAAAAAACAAACAGAAATTTTTAGATGCACACAAATTTTCAGAAATGAAAATGAACCAATTTTTTGAAGAAGTGAATAATGATGAGATTTTTTAGAAATGGATTTGGAAAAATAAATAAAGGTCTTGCACAAAATCTAAAATCTGCGAATATGAAAAAAGATTCTAAAAAATATCTTGAAGAATCACTGATGTATTCTTCTCTTGCAGGGATTGGGATATGGTTAGTTTCGGGTCTTTTGACTTTTCAAATAATTGAATCACTTGCAACAGGGCTTCTTTGTTCATTAATATGTTTCTGTTTCTATCTGTATTTGCCGATCCGAAAAAAGAAAAGAGCTGCAAAAGAATTTGAAAAAGAATTTCCTTTTGCAATGAGTGCGATGGCAGTTGAAATGAATTTGAAAATTCCGTTTGAACAATCAATTAACAATATTTCAAAAGAAAATTATGGTTTAGTTTCTTCGGAATTCAAAAAAGTTTCAAATGAAATTAACGAAAGTGGTTCCAGTTTGAGTGAAGCATTACTTCATTTAACAGAGAGAATTGATTCATTAATGCTGAAAAGAGCAGTTGCTCAAATTTCTGCAATTTATTCACAGGGAAGCAAAGGCAAAAACTCAGGAGATGCACTGAAAAAAATTTCCTCAGAAATTTTAAGCAGGCAGAAAACAGAAAGTAAAGAATTTTCAGGGAAACTTGTTGTGTTTTCACTGATGTTTGTTGCAGTTTCTGCAATCGTACCTGCAATTTTTCAGGCATTTATTATTGTTGGTTCAATGTTTCTTAAACTTAGTTTTAATGCAATTCAGGTTTTTTTGATTGTTACACTTGTTTTTCCATTGCTTGATATTGCGATTTTAATTTACATCAGAAATAAAACACCTATTTTTATGAGGGATTAAATGGGCAAGAGAGTTGAAACATGGGTTAATTTGTTTCTTGAAAGTGAAAAAATAAATAATTTTGAAAATCTTCTGGGAATTAAACTCGAAATTTTTGTTATAGAAAATATAAAATTAGGAATTATTTTTTCTTTGATATCAATTGGAATTTTGACCTTGCTGGACTTTGATGTCTTATACATAACAGGGATTTCATTTATTTTTCTAATATTACCCCTGATTTTGAAATACTCACTCGCAGCCCTTTCCTTTGAGCGAGATAAAAGTAATAAGGAGCTAATGGTCCCTGATTTATTGCTTCAGGCACCTGTTTTTCCAAAAGGAACGGAAGTAACTCGAATGATTAAGTATGTGGGCGAAGCAGATTATGGACTTTTGGGAAATGAATTCAAGACAGCATATAATGAGATTCAAAAGGGTGCTTCTGTTGAAGAGGCACTCTTAAGCATCAAAAACAGATGCAAAAGCAGGGTGATTGATCGTGCCATAACCCTTCTCATCCACGGCTATAAATCAGGTGCAGATATGAGCCAAATTTTCAAGGAAACAGCGGAAGATATACTTGAAACTAATGAAATTCTGCGTGAACGTGTATCAACTTTGATTATTGAAAAATACACGCTTATTTTTGCAGGAGGGATTATTGTGCCTGTAATTTTGGGTCTGCTTTCAGGCATGGTTTCCGGAATGAATTTTTCAATTATTGAGGGTCTTGAACTGGGAATGAGTGCATTGGAAAGAAAAGAAATTTTTGAAGCTGCGCTTTTTGGAACAAAAATTTACATTATAGAGTATGCAATTATTGCGTCACTATTTATTGCAAATCAGGAGGGCAACATAAAGAATGCAATTCTTTACGCAGTAGTTTTAGTTCCCTTAAGTTTTGCTGCATTTCTGATTGCACAGGGAATTTGAGCAAACCCTTATTAATCGGTTTAAACTTTCTAATAATGTGATGTAAATGGCAGTTAAAATTGAAAAAAAAGAGATTGGAGATATAAAATTTGTTGAATTTAAGAAAGTGGATTTGAAAGGATTCACATTGATTGAGGGCTTTCCCGGAATGGGATTAGTCGGAACTATTTGTGCAAAATATATTGTAGATAAAATGGAATTTGAACAGCTTGGTTATATTGATTCAGGTATGTTTGTACCAATTATAAGAATTCATGAGGGATTGCCGGTTTTTCCATCAAGAATTTATTTCAGCAAAAAAATGAAATTAGTTGTGCTTGTTTCAGAACAGGTTATTCCGCAGAACCATACTGCTAAACTTGCAAAAGCAGTTGTTAAATGGATTGAAGAAAAGAAAATAACCAAAATAATTTCACTTTCAGGAATTAAAGCAACGCCAGAAGGAGAGCACACTACAGAGATTTATGGTATTGCGTCAAATCAAAAAACAAAGAAACTTCTGAAAGCCAATGATATTGAAATTATTAGAGAGGGAATTACAACAGGAGTTACTGCTTTAATTTTGCTTGAGTTGATGAATAAAAAAATTGATGCTTATTCTTTGATGGGTAATGTTGAATCTGCAGCAGATTACACAGCTGCGGCTGCGGTTATGAAAAAGCTCAGTTCAATCTTAAAATTCAAAATTGATGTTGAGCCCCTAATGAAAGAAGCCCAGGATGTTGAACAGTCCCTGATAAAACACATGAAAGACATCAAAAATACAGGTGATCAAGTAAAGGAACTTGAACTCTCTTCAGGTCATACTCCGATGTTCACGTAATCTCAAAGACAAACTTAGGAATCTTTAAATAATCTTTAGGACTTATTAGATATAAGGAGCGTGATGTATTATGCCAAAACCAAGAAGACCAATAAAAAAGCCAGTAGTAACTAATGTAAGATCTGATGCAAATGTGCAATTTAGATCAAATACAAATGTTGGTGTGAAAAAGCCAGTTGTAAACGTATTCAAAGAAACAGGACAAACAGAAAAATTCAAAACAGGTAAAAAAATACCGAAAAATTTCTTCAAATAATGGTGATTTAAATAACACCCCGTAGAAAAAAGTCCGTGGTTACAAGGGTTAGGTCAGATGCTAATGTCGAATTTCAGCCACATGTAAATGTCGGTGTGAGAAAGCCTATTGTTGACGTATTTCATGAAAAACACGAACCAATACGTATTCCGGGCCAAAGATTAACATTAGCTCAGGACGGGCCAACTATTGAAATAGAACACACACAGGGAAATACACTCAAGGATATTCCTGCAAGGGTAGATGCAGTTATCAGAGATTTTAATGGAAAAGTGATTACACGAATTGAAGGCGTTAGTGTAAGAGAAAGTGGTGCACTCCCTGAGAGAGTAAGAGAAGAACTGGAAAGACGTGGCATTAAAATCCCAAAAGATCTTCATTTTTATCAATCAGAACACAAAGCAAAAACACCTTATGAACAAGCAATGGCTGCGTGGGAAGATCATCTAAAAAGATCTGAAGCTGGAATTGAGAATATGAAAGCAGCAATTGATAAAAGAAAGGATGACAAAGGACCACAAGGTAAAAAAAGGTGGCGGCCTATACGTCAGCATATTGAGGGCATTGTTCGTGGTCATTGGGTTAAAACAGCATTAGATTATATGTTCGCTCCAATCGCGACGTTCCGTGAAAAAACTAAACCTGGTCAGCTTTGGGAAATGAACCAACAGCTGAAACAAGCACGTTCTCAATTAGCAAAAGATAAAGAACATGTTGAATACTTAAAAGGAGAAAAAGGAAAACAAAGTTGGAATGAACAATACGAGGCAAGTCAGACTGCACAGGGACATAGATCTACAAAAAGACCAAGTGAACCTTTTAGTTATGATCGAAAGGCAGAATAATTAAATTTCAAGAAGTTTAAGTGCTGCTTCAACTGATTTTTTTGCATAGCTTTCAATTCTTGCTTCTGCCTGGGATTTATTCATTCCCGGACCGGAAATTCCAAAACCAACAGGTTTGTTATATTCTAAAGATAAATCCATTATTTTTCTTGCTGCGTTGTGTGCAACTATTTCATCATGTTCAGTTTCGTTTTCAATTACACATCCTAAAGTTACAACTGCATCAATTTCAGGAAGTTCAAGAAGTTTTTTTACTGCAAAGGGCAAATCAAATGCGCCGGGAACAGTAATGATTTTTGTGACGTCTGCACCTAAAGAAGTTGCATGTTGTTTTGCAACTTCCAGCATTTTCATTGTGATTTCTGAATTGAATTCTGAGACAGCTATTCCTAATTTTTTCATTTAATCATCTCTATTTTTTTCTTGTTCACAAATCAAATGATTTTGCATTTGCAAAGCCCTGTCTTTCCCCAGTGCCTGCTTTTTTTCTTATTTCGTCTGGATTGAAAAGTAAATATAATGCATTCATTGTGTGCTTGACTGTTCTGTTGTGCATTACTTTTGCAAGTTCTTCATCTGTTTCTGTTTCATCTTCGTGTACAAAAACTTCGAGAATGTGTTTGTTAGTCATTAACTGAACCTGACCAATGCCCAAAGAAGCTTCATGCACACAGGTTTTGTCAACTTTTGCAGAACCAGGCATACCAAATGCAAGAACAATGTCACAGTGCTGTTCATCAAATAATTTTTTGCATGCAACAGGCAAATCTTTAACACCAGGAACAGTATAACGTACAATCTCAACATCAAATGTTGATTCTTTGATTGTTTTTTCAGCTAATGCACCCATGTCCCCTCTTGCAAACATTGTATCTGCTATGCCAACTCTTTTCAGGGTTTGAAAAGGGACAGAGTCCCTTTCTGCAATTCCAATTTTTTTCAAATTTGATTTTTTCACACCATCACCTTTTGCATAATCACTTTTTCATACTCACATTTTATTTTACAGAAATATTAATTTTAGAACCATCTTTTAATTTGAATTTGTTTCTCAGATTCAGAGGTGCAATTAATTCTGCAATTCCTTTGTGTTTTGTTCGTTCAGGTAAAACCAATGCACCTTCTATTTTGCTGTTTATTAAAACAGGAAAACATTTAATACTGCCAAAAGCACGTTCATCTGTTTTAAAACCATCAATTGTGATTTCTTTTAAAGAGGAAACAAAATCCAATAATGAATCTTCATCAACTGAAAAATTAAGAGTTCCTTTAAATGGAAGAAATCCTAATTTTGAGGAAATCTGAGATAAATACTGTTTGAAAGATAAATAATATTTTCCTTCACCAAATCCGGAAACAACTTGTCCGGAAATTTCTTTAACTTCATCACCTAAATCAAATAATTTTCTGAGAGAATTGAAATGTGTTTTCAGAACTGATTTTCCTTTGCGGGTTAATGAAATTTCAATTCCGGAAGACGTTGGGTTTCTTTTTATAAGTGATTTTTGTTCAAGATTTCTTAATTTTCGGGAAGCAGACTGCTGTGAAATCTCAAGTGCTGAAGCTATTTCTGATGTTGAAAGTTTTATATTATTTGAAAATTGTGTTTTTTCAGCAAGAAATAATAAAAGAAAAAAATCACTTTCCTTAACCATAATCATTTTTGGAGAAATAATACTTAAAAATGTTACGCGTAGCATAAATGAGTTAATAACTGAGTTATGTGTTCAGTAATCCGATTTCAGTAATTAGAGTATCTCTTTCTTACAAAGAGCATTGTCGAGAGAATAGCTGAAATAAACAAAACCAGCAGTAGTACATTTTCAGGGAGTGATGGTAAATTAAGCCCAGTATCTGAACCAGCTGAACCAATATTGAAAATATTATCTCCGGGTTTTGAGCTTACACTTCCGTCTGGGTTTACTGTTGTTGAAACTCCTTTCTGCTTGAATGCGTTATCCATTGGCAGGAGCTGTGCATTTTCAGGATACCATAAACCTGTTTCAGGATCATAATAGAATGAACCATTTGGACCCTGTGCAGTCTGAATTGTTTCTGGGGGGCCCCCATTGTATGAAACCATTGGCACGCCGTTTGGTGCTGAAAAATCAAGTGTATGTACTTGTCCGTCTTCTGTTGTGACTTCAATTCCTGTCGGTGTTTGCTTTATACTTGAGATTTTTTCATCTACAAGAACTTCGCCAGTTTCTTTATCTATGACTTTGAAATAATCTTCACAACATCCAGGTGTGTTTACATTACAGCTCGGATCTGTTTTTTTGCTGTAGAATATGAAAATCTTTTTCTCAGTTTCAATTTTTTTGAATGGCCCCATTACACCAAGTGAATCATTCAGAAGCTGAACTTTTTCTGCAGCTCTGTCTGAACCTGGAATTGGTATTGCATCTAAATCAATAGCAGGGACTGGGCAACCTGTGATTGGGTCAATAACTTCAGTGAGTGTTGCTTTTAATCCTGAAATATCATTCTGACTTGTTATTGCCTGTTTGTGGTGCCTTAACCAGATAACTAATTCATTGTCACCAGGTTTATAGATTATTATTCCGTGTTCAAATTGTATTGACTCTAGTTTCCCAACCGGAACTTCAGAACCATTCTTAAGCATTGTATTTCTGTTTCCGCTTATTGTTACTTTTGCTGAATTGCCTTCAACATATTCCATTGTTTCCCCCGTTGCAGTGATTCTTCTTTTTTCAGTATCAGCTGCAATGTTATATGCGTTTGTTACAATTGCTTTTGCTTCGCCAAAAGCATCATTCAGATTATTGCTGTTTAATGGAACTCCTGTTTGTTCCATTACTCCTGCTTTTATGCAGTCTAAAACATCTGTATCTAAAACATAAACACTTTTTTCAATGTTCATTTCAAACAGGGGGGTGTCTTTGTTTGTAAGTCCAACAACTGTTGCTCTCTGCGGAATTTCTGCTGCAGGGATGTCAGTGTTTGTTGTTGTTAACGGAACTAAATAATTGTTATCAATCACTGTTTCTCCGTTAATTGAAATTGTTCCGTCACCATAATCAACAGTAACTGTTGTGTTAGTATCGTCATCTATGAAATTTAGCTCACCCTCTGTTGGCCAGGTAACTGGCTGGCTGATTCCTTTCCACCAGAACATAAAGAGCTGTTTTCCAAGCATTCTTCCATTACTTCTTGCTGGGATTTTGAAAATACCTTCAACAATGTCATTCTTCATTGAATCATCAGTAAACTGATCAACCTGCTCTTTGAAGTTGTCAGTTAGTTCTCCTCCAAATGAATTCGGGTCTGTTTGAATCATATCAGAAACCTTGTCTACGCCGTCTTTTATTGTTTCAGTTATGCTTTGAGTTGAGAATTCAGACTGCGTTTCCGGATTTTCGGTTTCACGTTTAGGAGAATAGATGTGTGTGAAATAACCCTCATCAACATCAACACAGCCATGCAGTTTCGGAACTAATAGTGTCTGCTGAATTACACTGCCCAAAATCCCGCCCCAGTTAAAAACCAAATAACCTAAAGATTCACCAAAGCCCAAAACTGCTGCAATTCTGTATGGTTCATCACCTAAGACAGCAGTAACTGGAACTCCGAAGAATACTTCTGCTGCTGCATCCCTGCAGGTTGTTTCTTCCCGCATTGCTTCAAGCAGGTTTATGTTTTCACCTGTGCCTTCAGTTGTTGTTCCGGAAATGTTAAGATGATGTGCAAATGAAATAAGGTTTGTTCCTTTTTCTTTCGCAGCTTTTGAAACAGTGTCCTCTAAAATATAAATATCAACAAAGTCCTGTGTGCTGAAATTCGGTTCAAATGTTTTCATATCTTCTGTCTTCAGAGTAATGAAACAGCCTGCACAAGTTTTATTTGTTGAAAGATATACTGCAAGGTTTTCAACTTTTTGTCTTACAAGCAAACCTGAAGTGAATTTCTCAAATTGTTCTTTGAAGGGTAAGTAGCTGTCCCATACTTCATTCAAAACCATTTTCCAGGGAAGTTTGTTTAGAACCTGTACAAAAATGTCACCTGTATCAGAACCATGATTTGCAAAGAAATCAACAAATGCATCTTCATAAATCACGCCTTCACCATGGGTGTAATTTAATTCCTGCCATGTTTCAGGTAACTGGTATGCTGAAAATTTATCAAACAATCCCCCGCCACCCTGTTTTGCAGCCCAGTAAACATAAGGATAAACAGTCCATTTTGCTGCACCTTTTAAAGTTCCTAAATAACTTCTAAATACTGTAACTTCTTCAGCCATTGCTTTATCTAAAATAGATGTGTATTGTCTTCCGACAATATTTCTTTCAATTGCAGCATCCATAATTCTTTGAGTTAGTGCTTGAGGTCCGTCTGCTAGATTGTACAAAGCACGGTCGTGCAAAATCTTTCCAGCAAATTCATCTGCACTCATATTATGTTCTGGTCGCCAGCCCTCTGCATCATAAACTCTTACTGTTCCTGCAGCATCCTGCTGTATTCTGGCCAAATTATGCTCATTAAGAAGAATTGGTTCCCCTCTGTCAGTAATAACAACTCGTTCTCTTAATTCTGATAAATGACTATGTAAATCAGCAACTGCAACTTCTCTTGGGTTTCCCTGCGGTTTTAATTCATAAAGAACTAAATTTTCACCATCTATCTGAAATCTGTTTGCACCAAGGCTTGTACTCATAGTGTCAATTCCTCTAAAAGTTCCATTGTTTTCAAAGTATTCCATAATACTTTGTAAAGGCACAGAATCTCCAGACAAAGGAGCAATCTGATTTGTAGCAAGATTTTTTACACCATATGTGTAAAGTCCGGCTTGTTCTTCCCTGCTTAGCCATTCTGGAAAATCCAATGAAAAATCATGATCATACTTTCTCATTCGCTCAGACACTACCTGTGCAAATTCTTTTCTTTGTGCAATTTCCTGTGCTGAACCTGCACCGAAGTTTGCTTTTACTGAATTATATTTAGCCATTTCAAAATCACGAACTGCTTTATTATATTGTGTGTAAACATGCAAATCAGACATTGAATCATAAAAAGCTCTTCTGTCTGCTAATGGTCTTTTCGCCATCTGATCAAGGAAACCACCCTGTGCCAAAATTTTTTCAGCAATATATTTTCTTTGCTCACCGGATTTTGTAAGTAAGTAACCAGAAGTCCAACCCTCATTTTCAATTAAATCATTGAAAAAGTCACTAAACCCATGTGTGTCTGCTCTTTGTTTTATTCTCATTACTCTTGAGGGTCCAAACCAAGTATCAGGATTGCCGAATGTTCGCCTAAATGCTTGTCCCAATTTTGTTTCACTTAATTTCCATGGCCAGCCTCCTCTTCTTCTTGCCCAGCCCATTAATCTCGAGGTTTCACCCCAAAGTTGCGGGCCAAAATTAGAAACTACCATTTCACCTGCAAACCATCTGTTGAAATATTTATCAAACATTGAATAAGTTGCAATGACACATTCATCATCTGTACAATTAGTTTGCATTGAAGCATCAAAATCATCTGTAATAATGTGATTTTCAATTAATTTGTCTGCAGTTCTCTGGAAGGTCTGCATATTGAATTCATTAACATCTTCCTGTGCAAATCTCTGCTGAAATTCATCATACTCTGCCTGTGACATTGTGCCTGGTTTTGCATCTTCACCAGTAATAACTTTCCTGAAAGCAGAAACAGTATCATCTTTCATAAAAATAAATGTTTCCACTATGCCTTCACCTGAATTTCTTAATGCAAGATTTTGTCCCTGCAATGGACAGGCTCTGTTATCATCTAAGTTTTCACATACACCAACACGTAAAGTGTCTTCCAAAACAATTCCAAATGCAAACGCACCATTTATACCTTGGTTTAACCAGGGAACTTCATTAGGATTCATTTTTTGATTTGGAACTTCAGTTGCAACTGCATTATTTTGTTCGCCTGTTGGAATTATTACTGTGTTGTGATCTGAAGTTTTCCTGTCTTCAGGTGCAATTGGATCTGCACCAGAAGTTATTTCTTCAGCATTAAATCCTTTTTCAATTGCATTATCCCAAAGTTTCTGAACTTCTTCCGGAGTTAGTGATGTATTTTTACATGTAAAATCAGGACGTGTTGTTGTATCAATTCCATTGTTTTCAATTGTGCTTTGTGCATCATCAACAGCACCCTCAATTGCATCTGCAACTGCATCAGTAGCAATATCAGAAGCACCAGCAGATTCATCTTCTTCAAAATTAATTTGTGTATTGTTTTCTGAGTAAGCAAAAACCATTGCAAAATCCATGGAGAAAATTAGAAAAATCACGAAAAGCGAGAATATTTTCTGAAAAATTTCTTTTTGGTTTTTGTCCATCTGATTCCCCATTATATTTATGCAAAGTAAATTAAATAAAGTAATCCAAGAAACACCCATTGAAACATAGTTATGAAAACAACAAATCCTATGAAACAGACTGAAAATACTGTTAGATAGAGTGAAATAAAAATTGGTAATTTTCTTTTATTTCGCGCCCAGTCATGCACTAATGAGCCAATAATCTGGAAAGGTGTTAAAAGTATGGTTATTATTAATGCTGCAAAAATTAATTTTAAAATTGTATAAATGTAAAACAGAAGCAAATCCACTGGTTCCTCCTGAAACACGATTGGGGCAATCCCTTCATTTACCCTGAAAAATGCATCTGCAATTGGAATAAAATATGCCAGAAATACAAAAAATACTGTCATTATGAGCGTGGTTGCAAACACAGCCTTTAACCAGCTCAAACCAAATTTTTTTGAAATTTTAGAATAGATTGTTTTTCCAAAAACTGCTAAAATGATGCCTGGGACTGATAAAATCAATGCTGCAAGAAAAAAAGTTAGCAGTGTATTGAATATATTACTTACTATTTCTAATACCATAAAATATAGTCATAATAACTTATATAAATAAGTTAATGTGTTAGTTTTTAGAAACGGTGGAAAACATGTATATTACTATTGGTCTTGTGGCATATTTAGCATTGGGAAGCATTTCAATGGGTTATTTGTTCATGAGAATGGGCTGGCCAAGCATAAGAAAATTAGATGAATCATATAAAACAGGCTGGTCAGTGATTTTGGGGCTTATTTTTAGTGCATTAACAGGGGTTTTAAGTTTTGCGATTGGTTTTGTTTATGGATTGTGGCTTGCTCCAGCAGTAATTAGTGTATTTTTCATCATATTAATCGGATTCTTGGCGATTAGGCAGAAATTTCCTAAAAAGAAAAAAATGAGAGTAGCAGTACCTAAAGAATTTATTGCTGCGAGGAAAATTGCAAATAACGCAGTTCCTGTAGTAACTGAACCGCAAATTCTTTTCAAAACAAAAATGGACGAACAGCAAAGAATTCAGCTGAAAAAGTTCCTTGAAAATAAAAAACTCGAAGAAGATGGAGATAAAAAGAGAAAAGCATTTGCAAAAGAAGCAGCTGAAAAAGCCTTAAGAACACTTGAAGAAGGAAAAAAATCAGAAGCGGGAAAAGCAGAAGCTGAAAAAAAAAGAAACTGAAATTAAACAAACAGTTGAAAAAGAACTGGATGACAGACATGAAGAAGGGGAACTTTCAGAAATTGAAAAAGAAATTAAAGTTGCAGTGTCCACAAAAACAAAACAGG
Organism: Candidatus Iainarchaeum sp.; assembly: GCA_043808155.1. Taxonomy (GTDB): domain Archaea; phylum Iainarchaeota; class Iainarchaeia; order Iainarchaeales; family JAZDFD01; genus JAZDFD01. Next base: position 32,050 of record JAZDFD010000023.1, on the reverse strand, counting down.
AAGAAAAATTAGTTGAAAGCAAAAAAGACACACCACAAGATACTTCGTACGCAGTTGCTCAGGCTGCAATCATTGGAAAATTAGATTCTGAAAAACGTAAGACAGAAAAAATTGAAGAACCAGCAGCAGAAAAAATCACTGCCCCTGAAAAAGAAGTTGAAGAAAAAGCCATACCAAAAGCAAAAAAGAAATCATTCTTTGGAAAATTATTAAAACATCGAGAACCAAATGTGCAGGAACAGACAGCAGACGAAATAAAACAAGCTGTTGAAACTCACCAAATTCAAAAAGCAGCCCCTATTGTGTCTGTTGATGAAGAACCTGAAAATATGCCAGAATCAAAAGAACTTTCAAGTGAAGATATAAAACTGGCAGAAAAATTTGAAAAAGATTTATTCATGACAAAAAGAGAAATAGACCTAGGAAGAATTACTGCAACTGAAGAAGAAAAAGAAGCACTTGCAATTGCAATGACTCTTGCAAAAATGAAAGAAGAAGAAAATCAGAGAAAAATTGAAAAAGAAACAGAAGAAGCTAAAAAGAGAGAAGAGGTCAGAAAAATATTTGATGCAATTAAGGAAGTTAAAGTCAAAGAATTGTTTAAAACAGACGGGAATGAGAAAGAAAGACTTTCTCCAAGACTGAGAAGAATGCACGTTTCACAAAGAGGCGAACCTAAACAAGATGAACAGATGGCTGAAAGTTTATTTGAACAGATACATGCAAGAGAAAAAGAAGAACAAATTCCCCAAGATTCACGAATAACAAATGCAATTTACGAGCAGATTGCTGAAAGGTCTATTGAGAACCAAAGGGCAGAGACATTAAAACACACAATGCATAAAGTTCGTAAATTTAAGGAACGCGAAGGAAGATATCCAAATCAGGAAGAAGGAGAAGAAATTGCAAAGGAAATTTCAAATAATTTCGGGATTGAGGAGGGAACTGCAGAAACAAACGATAGGAAACTCACACCACGAGAACAGCATGAATTAAGGAAAGAACAGGCAGAGGGCTCAGAAACCGCTTCAGGCACTGGTATACACACAATCCAAAAATCAGTAAATGTCCCAGCTGAAAAATTAAGCAGACGTGAGTTAAGAAAACTTGAAAGACAGAAATCAGATGAGCAAGAAGCAGGTGAACAAGAGTTAGAAGAAGGAGATGACATGAAAATTGAACCAATGGAAGAAGAACCGCTTACATTAGCTGAACCAACAGCCCTTGAACAGAATGTTGATGAAGACGCACCATCACCTGAAAAAATCAGTAACATGAAAGTTAAAGATCTTCTTGAGAAAAAAAAATCGCTTAATCTTGATGATGTTGATACAAAAGATGATGAATTCAATCTTAATTTAGAAGAGATGGATGATGATGTTGACAATGTTCAGCAGGAAATGGACACTGACAAAAATAAATGCCCTAATTGTAAAACACCAACTAATGATTTGGTTTTTTGTCCTGAGTGCGGAACTGGTTTTTGTCCCCATTGTGCAAAGCAGGCAAAAAAAGTCGGGGACAGAATACATTATACCTGCCCAAGCTGCAATTACGAATTAAAAGTCAGGGTAAGATAATCTGTTTTATGGAATAACCAATTCGCTTCCGTCTTTGTGACAATTAAGAGTGTTTTGACCAAATAATAGTTCGTCATCAAGAGGTGTTGAAATCCACATTACTAAAACAACGTGGACATCGTCTGGTATGATTTGGGAATCAGTACTTGTTAATGAAACAGAAGGCAATTGTAATTTACTGTTGGCCTGTGCTTTGCCTCTTACTTTTGGAAGCAGTTCATTAATTATTATGTTAATACCTGCAGGAGGTGGTTCGCAAAAATAAACTGCATCAGTTACTGAAATTACATCTGCATCTCGTGAATTTTCATCAAATGAAAATTCACTTAATTTAAGAATTGTATAAATAAATTTATCATCACTTCCGGGAGTTGATCCTGGCAAATAAATGTAAAAGAGATAATCATAACTTGGAGCAAATGGTTTCATTATTGTTACAATATTATTTCTGAAGACATCATTAATTTCATTCACAGTTTGATCATCTGCATAATCTTCATTTAATGCTGCAACAAGATAATCTACTTCTTTTGCAGTTGCAAGTGTTTCTAAATCACTGCGGGGTACGCTTGAATAAAGAATTGTTTTCAATGAAGAGGTAATATAATCCTGCCTATATTTGATAACTAATCTTTCACTTACATCTGAACCATAGGGAATTGCAAAAAAGAAAAGAAATGATGCAAGAGCAGTGACTATCAAAAGAAAAAATAATGCATCAGTTATTGAAGACTGACCACGCTGATTTAATTTTAATCGTTCCATGTAATCACCACCAAAATCATTGGTCTTACAATAAAACCACTTGCAATTTTTATTTTTGTATCATCTTTAAGTTCAAGTGCAATAGGATAAACTCTTACCATAAGATTTCTGCTATTTTCAGTTGGGTTTTCACCACCCTCAGGGCATTCAAATTTTTCATCTTCTGTTGGAAAATAATAAAATTCAGGATTTAAAGGATTTATTGTGGGAACATCGTCATCAATTCCCAAAGGCAGTTCAATAATGCCTGCTTTGTATTTCACATCAGATGCAGCTACTTTCTTGCAGAGCAACTGAAAACCATCATAACCTTCAATATAAGAATCAGCAACCAGTTTAGCTGCAATAGAAGAAACTTCCAATTCTGCCTGAAATGCAGAATTTTTTTTATCAAATGTGTTAAATGCACTGGTGAATGCAGAAAAGAAAATAACTAATGCAAAAAGTAAAGGAATAAGCGATGGTAAATCATCACCTAATGGACCTAAGAATCCTTTTTCATTTTTTAATTTCATTTGTTATCACTAACTTGCGTTGTACAGATAATAATCATCAGGGACATATTCTGCAACATCAATACATACTGGTGTGAGTCCGCTTCTTTCATCAGAAATAATTTTACTTATTGTCTGCGTGCCTGCTAAATCAGAATCTGCACTTGAAGAACCAATACGGGTAGCACACAAAGTTGAGGGGCATGTAAAAAGATAAATTGTATCTTTGCCTTCATAATTTTCTTTTATTACATAAAGTGTGTCTGGTGGAGCTAAAAGATATCCTTTTTGAGAATCAATTTCTGCATAGTAGCCTTCGCTTTCAATATCTTCAAGATCTGTTGAGTCAGTAACCCATTTAACTTCCTTGTCCCCGGTTTTAAAATAATTAAGTTCCCAGCCAAAAATTCTTACATCTGCAGTAGTGTGAACAATGTCCGCAGCAATTAGTTTGTCTGTTCCTCTTTCAAGAATTTTGAAAATTATTCTATTTAGTCCATCAGGCTCGGGACGTTCAATTTTTGAAATTCGCATTGTATAAAAAAATCTTTTTCCTGAAAGTGCACTGCTTCCGAAATATGTGAAGTCCTGCGGCATTAAAATTTTCCCGCCTGCGCAGACTGTTTGTGCATTTTCTTTATCTGAAACTAACTGTGCAACTTTATTTACCTGCTGATTTGCTTTAACCTGGATTGCTAAAGGTGCTAAATGCGACATGAAAAAAGTTACAATTACAAAAATAGATGTAACGAAAATCAGCATATTTAACTTGCTTAAAGTAAATCCCATCATAAATATCATCAATTGTTAGAAGCCATTCTTACATATGCACAAATCACAGGATTTGTGGAATTTGGTGAACTTTTATTCTGAAAAAGATAATATCCTTCAGGGATGTCAACACGCACATCAATTAATTTGTAAGCTGGTGTTTCATCGCTTTTGTCAGTGCATTCTCCCGATACATCGTCGGGAAACACAGTATCAGGAGGGATGTTGATACATTTAATAACGCCGCCGCCTTCAGCCATAAAATAATGGAGCATTACACACAAAGAACCTGACGATTCGCAATTAGTTGCACAAAACTCTGGCTTTGACCATGCTCTTAGGAAAAGTTGTTCAGTATATTGTTCTACATCGTTAATAGTTACTTTCTTTTTTGTTCCCGCACCACAGCCACTTGGAAATGCGAGGTTGTAGCTTTTAATATGACCAGGAGTTGTTGCAACTTCTTCCAATGTTCTTGAAAAATCCTGAATTGTTTTTTGTGTTTCATTATAGCATTGTTCTCTCTGCAGATTTGACATTGCATAAATTCCAACAAACATTACAAATCCCATAATTATAACTGCAACCAGCAACTCAAAAGGTGCTGACTCCTGCCCTTTTTGATTCATGGAGGTCACCCAGTGCTTGCAGAAGGTGTTGTTTTTGAAATTACTTTTCCAGTCTGCTGAAACATTGGTTTTACAACCATAATTAGAAGTAAGGCCGCAATAACAAGCACAATCAACATGTAAACTGAATTCCATTCACTCTGCGCTTTTTCCTCTGAAATCAGTTCAAAAAGATCCATAATAATAGAAGCCAAAAAGAAGTATTTAAACGTTCTGGAAGAAAAGAAAAAAGAAAAAGAGAATTAGACTATCGGAAGTCAAGCATTACTGCACAGCAACTTCCCTGACCTTCGCAAATATCACAATCAGAAGTGTTAATTTTGTCATCGTGGCTATAATCTACAATGTCATTGACAAGCGCTTCTGAATCAGTATCACATAAAACAATGACTTTTACTTTTTTGTCACTACCACCATCATAGATTATACGATAATATCCGCTCTCGCTTGAGGCGCCGCCAATCAATCTGAAATCTTGATTTTCAAACTTATTAATACCCATACAAACTTGATTTGACGATAACCCTGAATCTGACATTATTGAAGCTGCAGAAATCGAGTTCCCATTCTTAAAAGTGATGTCGTCATATGTTTGAATAGCACTTGGATTACCTACTGCCTGACCAATCAGCTGCTTAACTTTTACATTAGGATCTTGATCGAACCAATCACCAGTAAGTAATGGAATCAATATTGCCAAAATTGCAACAGCAACAATTGCTGAAATTAAAAGTTTGAAAGCAGAAAATTCCTGACCTTTTTGATTCATTAATTTTAATGCCATTTAATCACCTATATTAATTATGACAAGAATAAAGCTTTCAGATATTTAAACTTTTGGTAAGAAAAGAAAAAAGAAAAAGAGAATTAGACTAGTTAAGTTCTCTTTAAGATTACTGCACAGCAGGTTCCGCCTTCCTGGCATGTTTCTGGGCAGTCGTCAAGTGTGATTTTGTCGTCCAAACCATATGCTGCAATATCGTCTTCAAGGTCCTCTAAACTTACATTACAGACAATTGCAATTTTTACTGTTTTTGTTCCAGTACCGTGATACAGTATTCTATGTGCAGCATCATCCTTCAGTACTTCAAAATCATCATCTTCACCTTCATCCCCGAAATCTAATGCACCCATACATACTTGGTCTTTTGCAATGCCTGTTCGTTCAGTTATTGCCTGTGCAGCAAGAACATCACCTGGTTCAAATGCAACTTCAGGTGTATATTGCAGTGCACTTGGGTTATCAACAGCATTGCTTAGCATTCTTTTTGTTTCATCAGTAGGGTCGGAGGTAATGATTCCCATAACCTGCATAATGATTGGAATAAGTATTACTAGAATAGCCATTGCAATTACAGCTGCAATAAGAAGCTGGAATGTGGAATATGCCTGCCCCTTGTTGTTCATAAATTTTCTCACCATTTAATCACCTATATTAAAGTATGATAAGAAGAAAGCTTTCAGATATTTAAACATTTCTCTGGGTTACTCAAACGGTTTTCCGAAAGAAACAACACAAGTAATGTCACAATCTCCGCCCATGAAACATTTGAAGTATACATTAGTTGTTTGATAGGTATTTATGTTTAAAGTGCCAGTAGCAAGTAGTTCATAGGCACTGCTGTCTTTTGATTGAATAGTTACACATTCACTAGCCAGATTTATCTGATTTGCAAATGAATTCTGAGAATAACTTTGCCCATCCGTAAAGATCAAGTTTTCCCTTACAACAACACTTCCATCAGGGGTTTTTTTTGCAGCTTTTAAACCATCATACATTCTTTCTTGGCTTATTTGCATTTGAATATTTTGGAGATAAGTAATCATTCCAAGAATAATTACTAAAATCATTATTGCCATTATTGCTCCGATTATTAATCTGTAACCTTCAAACATCTGGCCTGTTTTATTAATTCTCAGTTTCAATTAATCATCTCACGTGACATCCTCCCACGCCTTTAGACATGGGGGTTCCCTGATAAGCTTTAGCCTGCAGGGTTAGGGGGCATTGCCACATTACCCATTTCCTCTAACATATAGCTAGAGGCAAAGTTTTTATAATTCTGAGCTATGTTTATCGCAGCATTTAAATCTGCATTCAATTCATAGCTGCATTTTTTGCACCTGAATGTTTTTCCTTTTCTATTGGTTTTTTCTGTATGACTGCATTTGCTGCATCTTTGACTAGTGTATTTTGGGGAGACATACATTATAGGAATTCCCTGCCAATGCGCTTTGTATTCAATGAAGCTCTGTAATTGTGAAAAGCTCCAATTGTGAAGATGTTTGTTTAGCTTTTTGTTTGCTTTTATTCTCTGCCTTATGTGTTTGAGGTTTTCCATTACTATTACTGGGTTTTCTACTGTAAGTGCCTGCTGCACTATTGAGTTTGATACTTTATGATTTAAGTCTCGCATATATCTACTCTCTTTCTCTTTAGTTTTTTTTATTCGCCAAAGTTTCTTTGCTTTTCCTAGAGATTGTCTGAAAGCAGCAAAATAATTTCTTTTTGCTATTGCTTTGTTTCCTTTGTAAAATTTTATGCAGCTTGGCTTGTCTTTCAAAATCACGGAAGTTGAAATATTTATCAAACCCAAATCTACGCCGATTGGAATGGATTCTTTATTTGGAGTATTTACGTCAATTTCTTTTTTTACTGCAATGTAAAGGTAAAAATCCTTTTCTTTCTTTAGCAATTCTACTGTTCCGCATTGCAGCTCATTGTTTAGTATCTTTTTTAGGTATTTGTACTGATAGCGCTGCCCTAATAATGGAACATGGATTCGTTCATTGTTTGTTGTTATTGCTGCAAAATACTTTAGTTTGTTGTTTGTTTCGATTAGAGAGAACGTTCTTTTATCTAAGCGCACTGGTGCATTGGAATTAAATTTTGGCGGAGATGCTTTATAGTTGTACTTCTTTTTTCGCTTGTAGGATTTGTATGCTTCAATTGCTTTATCTCTTGAGGTTTGTATTATTGCTGACGGCAACGTGCTAGTATTGCGGAGCTCCTGATAGATTAGCTTGTGCAATTCTGTTTTGCTTGTTGTTTTATGCTTTTTCATAGTTTGAATGTAGTGGTTTAGGACTTTTGCATTTTCTTGTATTAGTTCCAGAAACTGCTTTTTTACATTAGTTGGTTTGTGGATTTTCACTTTTATAGTTTTTACAAGCTGCATTTTAAAATGAGATTTCAGGTATTTATATATAGAAAGGGAAGAGTACATTTCCAGTGAAATGACATGCTTTATCCACTGCCTGAAGGGGTGTGGTTTTTAGTGAGAATCACATAAAACCTGAAACAAGCAAGTTAGACACTAGTGTTGCAATAATGAAAATAACCATTGCAATTGGGAGGGCTTTTGCAATATTAAGTCTTGCAAGTAATGTGTTATCTTCTTCAATGCGTGTTGTGAAAAATGTAAGAATTACAACAAGTTGTGCAACATAAACTGCAACAATTAAAATAAACTGCCATGGTTGTACCATTGTCTGGAAAACTTCAGTAGTTACTCCGAAACCAATACTTTCAGGATTAAAACCACCAAGATTTGATGAACCTGGAATGTCAGAAAGTTCTCCAAGCTGATTAAGAACACCTGCACTTGTAATTGAAGCTAATGTAAGCATTACAACTTTTTGTAAAGATGTAGTTATCCCAAGCACAACTGGTGCAATATAAATTGCCATTGTTTTCATCATTTGTGTAATGTCAGAAACTAATGTTTTCAGCATTTTTGCAACACGTTCAGAGTTATTTAACTGCAATGAAAGTGAAATTAAAGAACGTGAAGCAACATTAACTCCTAAATTTACCGAGTCAATCATTATTTTCATTGAAGTGAAAATTGTATTCGAAGGAATGTTTCTCAAAGAACCATAGGATTCATCAAATACTGCAGCTTCAAGAGGCATACCCATCATTTCAATGTTTTCAACAGTTCTTGCAAAAATTCTTTTTGAAATCATTAAGTCAGGCAGGAAATCACGTGCATGTCTTAGTGCATCTTCAACAGGTTTGTTTTCACCCATGCGTGAAGCAATAACATAAAGACTTTCTTTGAATTCAGATTCCATTTCCATTATTTCAAGCTGAACTTTTCTCTTGTAAATTGAAGTATAATGTAAGTAAACATAAATGCACATTGAGAAAGTGAGAAGCAAACCGAAAATTAAAATATATGGTGTAATATCGTTTTCGGGTTGCATGAAAAAATCAGTTCTCTCTGCAGAAACTATTTTTTCAGCTTGTTCAATAGATTGTCCTCTTGCGCGTAATTCCACAAAGCGCTCACCCCCATCATCATAATATGTTTCGGGTTTGCTTTCAAGTCCCAAAAGATATGCTTTAGTTTTATCAAATGGCACAAGCTGGGATTTTACATCATCAGGATTAGTAATTGTCTTATCAAGATATGTAACTACTGATTTTGGAGGGAGTCCTTCTGTTGAAAGTACAAAAGAGGAGGCTACACCAACAATGAGAACAAGTGCTATAACCATTCTTATGTCAAATGACGATCGTCCAAGCAGCATCTGATATTTTTTAGGGAGTGTCGGATAATTATCCGGAATAATTGGAGGATCATATGTGGGTGGTCTTTGTTTAACTAAGTGCATTGCAAATGCGAGTGTAGCTAAAGGAATTGCAATATTGTAAATGAGAATTAATACCATTGGTGTTGCTAATGCTGCGCCAGTAAAAGCAGAACCAATTGGTAAAATAATTATTAGAATTAATGGGAGAAGAATTCCCAAATAGAAAAGAATTATTGCTGGCTGCTGCAAATCCCTTGCATATTGTTCCATTTTGTCTTTTATTGAAAGCAATATGTTGTCCATTGTTCTGTCAAGAAGTTCATAACGTGCAGAGTCAGTTGGTTCAAGAACAGAAGCACGTAATCTCATTAATGCTCTTTTGAATTCATCAGAAAAGTGCCCCCAGCGATATGCTAATCTGTCAAGTGCTTCTGACAAACTTACGTAAACACCTAATTGCATATCCCACATCATTTTTTTGAAATCATCTGAAATTTTTCCTCGTCCATGTTCGGCAGCAAATTCAACTGCTTTTTCTAAGTTTGGAACTAATTTCATTGACATAATCATGTAGCCAATAATTTCTGGTACATATGTCAGTGCTTTTGTTTGTTCCGTTTTTGCAGCAGATAATGGGTAACTATCAACATACATTGCAAGAAATACTGCAACAATAACTACAGGTCCAAAAATATAAACTGGTACAAGTGCAGAAATCTGTGCAAGTGCAGCAACAATATCATACAAATCCGGAACTACAAGAATTATAGTGCCTAAAACTGCACCAATAAGAATGGATGTAATTAGAACAAACTTTGTTGCAGCTGCAAATTCTTCAGGTTTTAAATCCCATCCTAAAAAATCAATTGCTTCTGCGTGTGATTTTTTGAATTTTGCTTTTTGCCCTAGTGAAGGAAATTTGTGATAAATGTTTTTGCAGAAAATTACAAAATCTGGTTCTTTTCTTTTGAAAAGTTGTTTATCACCAGATTCAAATTTCTTTCTTGGTACAACAATGTTTCTGTAAATTTCACCTGGCGAGAGCTGTCTCAGTAATGATTTTCTATTTTTTCTTTCAGGCATTTAATCACATTTCGTTTTTTTTTGTTAATATTTTTTGGTTATCAATTTATTTCATTTGCTGTTCTCACATTTCATTTTCTGGTCTCACATTATTTTTTGTTTACAATTAAGTTTTTGAGCAGATTGTTTGTTACCCAGTATTTCCATTTACCTAATGCTTCTTCATAATTAACACTTCCGAACTCATTAATTTGTTCTTCTTTAATTATTAGAAGTTTGCTGTTCGCAAGAGAAGTATTTTCTGCTTCCAGTATTACAGGGAGTGCGTGTTTTTCTTTCAAACTTACAAGGAATGCTTTTGCTTTTGCACGCATTTTAATATCAGCCCACATTTGTTCCATTGATAATCCTGAAACTCTGCCGATTTTTTCAAATAGTTCTGATTCTTTCAGATTGTCTTCTAAAAGTTCTAATTTGTCTTTTTTCGCATCATATAACATTAAGTCAAGCAGACCGCCTTCTGCGTCTGGATTTTCAACCCAGTGTTTTTTTACTTCTGTCATCTGCACAACACGTCTGTTTCTTGTGAGTGAACCTGCAAATCTTATTGGACGAGCAACAACAACCAAATCGGTTGCTTTAAAGGACGTGTTCGGAACCTCAAGATCATTAACAACACGATCCCAGACACTGTATGCAGAATCACCATGAATTGTTCCTAAAACAACGTTTCCTGCAGCACCAACACGCATTGCTTCATACAGGACTTTTGCTTCTGTTGATCTCACTTCACCCAAAACCAAAGCAGAGTCACCTAAACGCAAAGCAGTTCTTAATGCTTCTGCAGCAGAAACTTCAGTTTCTGTTTTGCTTACTGAAATTGGGGAACGGGTTTTAAGTCTTTGAATATTGAATCCTATTTTTTTCATATAAGGAACTGCAATTTCTAAAGTGTCTTCCTGCACAATTATCCTTGAATTCTGGGGAATTTCAAGAATAGATGCATTGAGCAATGAAGTTTTTCCTGAACCTCTTGAACCAGTAATTAATGTTGTTGCCTGCTGATCAATGAAAAAACTAAGTAATCCCGCAGCTAAAGGCGTGATATATTTTATATCAATAAACTGTTCCATTGTCCAGGGTGACATTTTGTGCAGACGGAATGCAAATGCAGCACCCTCAGGTGCTAATGGTTTTCCAATTAATGCAACTCTTGTTTCAAATTCCTGTAAATCAAAATCTAATACAGGGTGTGCTTCATCAAAAGGTCTGCCTGACATTGCACGTATTTTTGAAATTAATGATTCTGCTTCATTTAATGTGTAAATAATATTTGTCTGACACTGACCATAATCAGCATGAACAATATAAATTGGTTTTTGTCCAATTGGCGAATCCAAATAAATATCTGTTATGTTTCTATCTGAAAGAAGTAATTCTAAAACTCCGTAACCAACAGTGTAACGCGCAACAATTTTTGCAAGTTCAGAAATTTCATCTTTTGTAATATCAATTTGATTTTCTTTTGCAACATCTTTAATTGTGGATTGATAAATTCTTTCAAAATATTTTCTGCTTTTTGCAACAGTGCTTAATGCAGTTCTTCCTGGCTGGTAACCCGCAACAATTTCACGAGTTTTACTTAAAACAAAATATTTATCAGGTGCTAATGTGTATTCCGGAGGATTGATAAAATATAATTTTTCAGTTTTATCAGGATGTGAAAAAACCTGAACGTTAGATTCTTTAACAGCGTATTCATCTAACAGTGAAAGTTGTTCTGAGTCTCCAAACATTAAACGCGAGCCAATAAAACTTGGTTTAAGGTCAACTTCAAATAAAGAATGATATAATTGTTTTGTGTCAGATACATCCTGCAATTTATTTATAAAGTTCATTGACTTTTTTACCATTTCGGCTTCTTCAAGTTTTTGTTTTATGTAAGTTAAAGTTTGTATGTAAGGGCGTGTACATTGTTTGTATGAATCAGATGATTCTTCAATTTGTCTTTGCTCACGTTTTAATTCTTTTAAGCAGGAAATATAAGTTGCAATAGGATCATATGCAAGAAGATCATGTGCAATTCTTACAATAATATTGTGTCTGTCAGGGAATTTTTTTTCACATTCTGTTCCTGCGGTTCCTAAGTGTTTATAGCTCCAGACACTTTCAACCTCAAATTTTTGTACAAGGTTTGATATTTCAATAAGCATTTTTGTCTGATCTTCATTGTAGATACGTTCATAAACTTCTGCCAGAACAACGAGATTTGCTTCTACGTCCTGCAGAATCGAAATTACGTGATATCTGCAGGCTTCATCATCTGAAATTGAAGCAGAATAAGGACAGTTTTTACAGTCAAAAATCAGGTGTCTCTTCTCCCCTTCTTCCTTTACAGTATAATCTCCGACAGTATAGCCCCCTATTTTCATAAATATCACATTTTTACTGGTTTGTTTAAGTAATTTGCTAGAACAAGGATTAAACTTATATAAATAAATTGCTTAATTAATAAACTATGGAAAAAAAAGCTTTATTTGGATTTAAGTTCAGGAAAGACGAAAAAGAGAAAGGCACTAAGTTCCTGCTGGTTTTCGTGATTATTTACAGTTTGCTTTATTTCGGATTTAATTTTATTGTTCCGTTGGAAATGTTTGAATTTTTTGTTGCATCGATTGTGATGTCATTACTTGGGATTATGGGTGTTAAAGGGAGTATTGTTCTGCAGGAACCAGTTCTTATTCTTCTTGAATCTAGTTTGGAAATTCAGATTTCATATTTGTGCACTGGTTTGATGGAAATTTTTATTGTGATTGGTGCAGTGCTTGCGTCTTTGGGAATTGAAATGCGAAAACGACTCATTGGTATTGTTGCTGGTGTTGTCTTTGCTTTTGTGTTTAATATATTCAGGATTGTTGTGACAATACTATTTGCAGTGAGTAATCCTGCACCAGGAGTTTTAGAATTCACACACGACATTCTGTTCAGAGTGACTTTGTTTGTTGTGATTGCTGGATTTTATATTGTTTGGTTTTTGTGGGCCACTAATCAGCTTGAGAATGCGAAGAAAGATATTGCAAATGTGTTCCGAAAAAAATGAATAAAAAATAAAGAATGAGCAAATATTAAGTCTTTAATATTAGATTTATATATTAGAATGACCAATTTAGTACTATAATAAATTGGAAACAGAAGGGATTATTAATATATTAATGTAGATAATAATACAGGGGATCGTGATTAAATTAGTTTAACCCTATGGGTGTGTTGTGATTAAATGATTTCAGAAAAACTAGGATCTTTTTATGCAGGCTTTGAAGATAAGTGGTATGCACTAGTTGATTCTCTGGAAGAAAAAGGAATCCCAATCGGAGTGTATGCAGATGCACTTGACAACAACGGAATACCTTCATTCCCATTTACTGTTGCACTTGTTGTAATTATTATTGCAGGACTTTTTGCTTTGTTTTTTATTGGGCTTACAATTAACCCCACAATTAATCTTACAGTTACAGATCAATTCCAGACAACAGTTGCAGGTCCGACAGTAACTATTTATGATTCAGGAGGAAAACAAATTAGCAGTCCGTCTTACGGAACTAAAATTGATTTGAAAGGAATCTGGCCTGGTGCAGAAATTAGAATTGATGTTTCAAAAAGTGGTTATGAAAGTGCAGGTACAACAATTAAAATCGATAAAGAAATTATTTATGTGCCAATTACAATGAAAAAAATAATTCAAAATGAAGAAGTACTTCTTTCAGTTATTGATGAACTTTCAAAAACACCAATACCAAATGCAGTTGTAATTGTAAAAGTTCCAGACATGGCAACAGAATTAGAAGCAGAATTCTTAGGCGATAATTATTATCATTTAATGGGCGTACCAACCGGCATTGAGTTAAGTGTTAGTGTCAGAGCAGACAATTATGAAGATATTTCAAATCAAACAAGAACTTTTTCAGGCACTGGTGTTGAAGCAATTTACATGTCACCAAAAAACATTAATCTTCAGGGTACAGGCAGACTTCTTGTAACAGTAACAGATGCTGAAACAAATCAGCCAGTTGACAGAGCAAAAATTACAATTGAAAACCGGGATAGTGGCGCTGTACTTTTTGATTCTTTTACTGACAACGGAGAATTCTTAGCAAATGATATTCCCAAAACACAACCATTAAGAGTAATTGTTCAAAAAGAAGATACTGATTATTTAAGATACGACAGTCTTGTAACAAACGACAGTATTGTTGTTATTGGCGATGAGGAAGTTCTGGATGTTATGCTTGAACATGGCGGGCAAAAACTTACTGTTTATACAACTGACACGCAGGGACAGAGTCTTACAAATGTAAAAGTAAGACTTTACAATTCACAAAATGAATTAATTGGTGAAGAGGACTCTGCATTTTCAGGTGCAGTTGAATTCGGAAATTTAAATCCTGAAGATACATATTATGCTGTTGCATACGCAGACGGAGTATTGCCTGCAAGAGCTGAAGCAAAAATTTCAGAAAATCCAGAAGTAGATCTTGTTATGGATTATGCAAGCACAGACAATGCTTCAAATGTAAGCATTTATGTTGCAACTGATTTGTATGATGTTGTTGAAAATGCAACAGTTACATTTTTGGAATTAAAAAACGGCGTGGAACTGCCAATTGGGATCCCTGATGTTCAGACAAATCTTTCAGGTTATGTGCAGGTACGCTCCCCGGTAAATATTGAACTTGTTGCAAAAGCAGTGAAAAATTCAATGGAAGGGAGTGAAAGCGTTTTAGTGAGATTGAATGAGCTCAATGAAATAAGAATCTTTTTAGAAGATACAACTGCCTTGAAAGAATTATACTTTGTAGGCCCTAACAACGAACGTATTCTTGGAACGGTGGTAGTGACTGCAAAAGACGGAACCGAACTTTATAATGGAACAATCGGAGACACAGGCTATATTTTGTTTGATTCTCGGGGGAATGATGTTTTTGATGTTTATGTTGTTACTGACACTGGGGAAGAGTTTTCAGAAGAAGTTAATATGCAGGGACTGGATTATTATGAACTAGTATTTTCAGGCAAAACTGTATTGGGTTTAGAACCAAGAATTGAATTTATCGGAGTTTTAGATGAATTTGGGGCAGAAGTTGAAGGAATAAGCCCTGGCAGATATTACTGGTTAAAGTTTGAAACATACTGGCCCGAAGGAGATTATAAAGGCGGAGTGCATATAAGAATTGGAAATGATAATATTCAGTTTGCAGATTCACAGGACGTAGGTATTCTGGGATTTGATGCAGTAGTGGGTGAATCATTCTACGGCACTAGTTATACTCCTGAACCCGCACCTGGAAATGAGGGCATTGACAGGCAAAATCAGGGCGTGCCGGGTGAGTATAACAAATGGCTGGATCTTTACTTTGATAACCCTGCAGACACAACTATTGTAAAAGTTAAGGTTCAGGCACGTGAAACTACTTCATTGGATGATTTTGAAGTTAAATCCCGTGTGTGGGGTTTAATAGGCTATGAATATTTCAGAAATCCGGTTGATGATGTTTTAGGAAAAGACGAATATAATTTTGAAAGAACAGGACTTTATGCAAACACAAAATCTGACTTTGTGAAGATTTTAGAAAGTCCGGATGCAAAATGCGAAGACGGAGTTTGTGTATCTTATTTCTTCAGAGATGAAACAGGATTAGAATATGAAAGCAGTGAATTCAGACCTGCATTAAATAAAAACTATGAATTACTTGTGAGCATTCTTTCAGAAGAAGACAGAAACGCAAAATTAAAAATAAGCACAGATAAATCAGAACCAAAATTGTTTGTCACAGGATATGTTTTAGATGATTCAGTAAGAGATAATCTGGAGGTCACTTCGTTAGATGTTTCAGATGTGAGGCTTGCACAAGGAGAAGAAAAAATAGTAACAGTTAATTTCATTACTACTGCAGAAGGAATAACTCATCTTACTCTTCAGTTAATTTCAGGGAGCACAATAATAAACAAAGAAATAAATTTAGAAGTTGAAGGAGAAAAAGAACTTGAACTCACAGTAACACCTGAAGAAATAAATGTTGCAGAAAACTTCATACTTGAAATTAAAAGTCAGGGTAAAAAAATAACTAATGCAACTGTGCATTTACATGATTCAGAACAAAACATTGCAGTAACAATAATCGGAAATAATACTCCTAAACAGGGAGAAAACGGATTATATTTCTTTGAAAATATTTTCGCACCTGGTGAATACAAATTTGTTGCTTCAGCTGATGGTTATGCAAGCTCAGACCTAGAAATTGAAATAAAAGCAGAAGGTGGAATTGAACTTGACGATGAAATTGTTTTCAATTTAGATGCATTAGGCGATGTTGGAACTGTAATTGTGGATTTAGAGAATAAAGCAAATTATAAAGTTGAGCAGGTTTCATTTGAACTTGTAAATGACAGGGAATTTTCAAGAAACTTTACATTAGAAGTTGATTTACCAGATGCGCTTGAAGCTGAACAAAAGATTGGTGTATCATTCACTGCAAAATATATTGGAGAAAATCCAAAAGCAAATCTGTACAGTGAAACAGAGGTAATAATCAGAGGATTTATTTCCGGCACTTATGAAGTTTTAGGAACAACAATCGTAAAAGTAAGTTACAACAAGAAAATTGACAGTGATTGTCTGAAATTTGATAAAGGTGCATTGCAGCTTTACATGACAGGAACTGCAGGCACAAGCAAACAGCTTGAATTGTCAATAGAAAACACATGCGACACTGCATTAGAATTATCAACAAGGGCACTGCCTAGAAGAGGAGACCCATATATTGAAATCACTGCAAATTCAGTTTCAATAAACGCAGGTGAAACTCAGAATGTTACAATTGATGTGCTGAATAAAGTTGAAAGAATGAATGCACCACCACTTAATTTTTCATATTCAATAGTATTTGAATCTGCGAGAATTGCAAAGGGAATTTCACTGAATGTGTTAATATGGAACCCTGCATTTTCAATTTCAGCATCAGACAATCTTGTGTTATGGTTAAGTAAATCAAATGTTGAAGAAAAAGCAAAAGCAATGGCGCCAATCTTTGTAAGAAATACAGGTGTTGTGCCAGTAGAAGATATTGGCTTTTCACTAATGAGTGATGACTGGAGATTGAACAGTATCAGTGTTTCAATTGTTCCAGCTGAAAACATACCTGGTTTAATGCCAGGGCAGCCAGCATCACCAACACGATCACTGTTCGCAGAAGCAGATATTGAAGACAGTTTAGCAGAACCAGTACCAGGAATAGTTGTAATTTCTGGAAATATTGACGGCAGAAGATATGAATTAAGAAGAGTTAATGCATGGATTCATGTTTCCGGATTTGAGTGTTTAAAAGCATGGTCTGATGACGATTTGCTTTTCCAGAGTGCAGAAAGTTCTGCAGGTTCAATAAGCAAAATAATCACAGTAAGAAATCAATGTGCAGAAGAAGTGAATATTACGTCAATTTCACCAGACAAATTTGGGCAGAATTCAATAATACTTCACCCTCTTTCAGCAACTACTTTAAGACCAAATCAGCAGGCAGACTTTGAAATAATACTTCAAAAAAGACAGGATTATAATCAGGAAAATATCAAAGTTGTTGTTAAAGGTCTTCTTGTAAGAACACAGAAGTTTGTGGACGCAACAATATCCCAGCCATTTACAATAAAATTAGGAAATGATATACAAGAAACAAGTGCAGCCACGTCTCCGCAAGAAATTGCAGTTTGTGACAGTGAAACTATTAAAACAATTTATTATCCATTAATTGGGACTGACTGTTCAAGAAATTACTGTGATGCAAAATCACTTGCATTATATCTGAAAGATAAATTAAAGGAATTAGTAGTTGAAGCAAAATCAAAAGCATACCGCGGAAGTTATGAATCAGCTAATTTCCATGGCTGTGCAAATAATGAATACTGTAGTTTTACGTCATTAGGAATTGTCCCTACTGCGTTTACTGTTTTCATGCAGAACGATTATATGACTACACAGGTCTTGCAGCATGAGTTAAGTAATTCTGGTTTAACTGAAGTAAAAAATTTAAGTGTTTCAATTTCAGATGTTGAAATCAGTTCACTAGCCACAGGAGGCTGGTCAAGTCAGCTTTATGTTTCAGATGATATTAAAGGATGCGGAATGTACACATTCACAATTAACGGAGTAATGCAGGTTTCCAACAACAGAATTCTGGAAGATAATTATATTCTTTTATTAAAGAGCGAACCAGAAAGACAAAACACTGCAGAATGTGCAAACAAAATACAAAACTTCATGAATTTCTTGCCAGTGGATGAAGAATATAGTGTTACTGAAAATTACAATGCATGGCCGGGAATTATAAAACAAAAAACTGGTTTGGAATCATTAACAAAAAGTTTCTCAAAAGAATTATTTGATGTTGAAGACAGAGTTACACTGAATCCATCAAACAATAAACTTGTTTTAGATTTTGGAGATACTCAGGGCGGAATATTAAAACTTGAAATTAAACAGGAAGGTTCGCAGGATTCACCAAAAACAGTTTATGCTTACATTAACAGAGCTTATGAAACCGGAAATACAGAACTTAAAGAACAGATTGCAAAAGAAGCTGCGCTCGCAGTTGCATCATTAACAGAACACAGTGTTGATGGCTGCATAAGTGAAGATGAATCTTCATTCATAATTCAGAGTTATGAAGAATTTGGTGAATTAAGTCTTAAAGCAGAAGATGAGTTACGTTTAACAACTGATGAAGTTTGTATTGATGCGAATGTTAGCAGTGAATTCCCGGAAAAAGTTACACTTGAAACTGACTTTGAAAAAAGAGTTACAGATCTTGGAAGTTCAGAAGCAGGTGTGATGTATGTTAAATTGAAGAATTTGGACGGAACTGAAATTTCAAAAGATCAGGAAATTGACTTAGTGAAAGAAGAAGGCAGAGAATTATATGAACATAAATTCCAAGTCTGTGCAAAGGGAAGTAATCAGTTTAATTTAGCAGTAGAAAATATGAAAGAAATCAAACTTACTGCAAAAAGTGTTGAAGTTACTGGGCGCGGAACACGATTCCAGCCAGTTGAAGAAATTATCAAAATTAAAGTTTGTGTAATCCATCCTTATGATTTATTCAGAGACATGTCAAACGCAGAACCTGGCAGATATTATGCAACTGTTGGCTGGAAAGGCGAACCAAACGAAATCGACGCTGTAGATATTTGGAGAGCACTTTACAGAGATAATCAGTTAGACAGAGCAACAATACAGGAAGGTGCAAATACTGGTTTGGATCTTACAAATTCACCAGCTTGGCAAAGTTTTATTGCAAGTAAAAAATGGCCTGCATTAAGTGTCTATTTAGGAGCCTGTGTATTAACTGCAGGATTATGTGGATGGGCCACTACATTAAGTCCGGCAGGTGGATTATGGGATGCTTTCTTCGACTGCGGTATTCCTGCATTGATATATGCGGGTCAGGATTCCGCAGTTGCTCAGGCAATAAAGAATTTCTTTGGAGGCATAGGTGATTTGCTATGGGGCAGTAATGATCCAAGCGCAAACCCCGTAACTCAAACACCAGGTGGTTTGCAGAATCCGCAGACAGCTAATCAAACATCTGCAGAATATTCAAATTTATTAGTTGAAAGAGAAATTGGTTTGGGTTTAGATTTACTTGCAAGGGCAGGACATGTTGGTTTAACAGAACTAACTCCAAGTAGTGCAACAGCAATTTCAGACTCCGTAGCAGCTAATTTAAAGACACAACTTGTGAAAGAAGGCGTAGAATCAACAGCTGCAGATACAATTTCAAAAACAATGAAAGAAGAAATGAAAAAAGCACTTGATAAAATCATGAAAGATGCAACCACTACTGCTGAAAGAAGGGCAATGACTGGTGCAGATAAAATTGCCGACACAGTCCAAAAAGCATACACAACTGCAATGGGGCAAACTACAACAAAGCACTTTAATTTGTTAAGCGATGCATCAAATTGGACAAGTGGTACGATACCAGCTCGATTTGGAAGCGCACAAAATGACGCAATTAGGGGACTTTTCTCTTCAACCGCAACAGATGATATTTACAGTAAATTAAGTAGAAGTTCATTTAGTGCCACAAATTCATGGCCAGGTGCTACTGCACCTACAAGAGTAGACATGGAAACTTTAATGGAAAGCACTGTAAAAAGTTGGAGAACTGAACTATCAAGCGGAATAAACACTAATGTTAAGGGTCACGTGGTTGACTCCCTGACAAGCAAAGGAATTTCAATCTCTGCTTCAGACCTACCTCCAACTACATTGGGCAAAAGTGCATTCGCACCTTACATTGATTATGTTTTTGACCCAATTACAACAACAACTACACATCCTCTTACAGGGGTAACTTCAACAACAACAACGGGTTGGAAAGTTACTGCAACAGTAAATGAAGGAAATGTAAAATCATTAGTCAGGAGAGGAATTACTAACTTTAGCGGAAATGCTAAGTTCAAAAACAAAATAGGTAAAGAATTGACAGACAAGGCCCTAGCAGAACTAGCAGAAAAATCAAAGAAACTTAACTGGGGTCAAGGTGTTAAAAAAGCAGTGGCAAATCTCTGGAGCTGGCAGACTGCAAAAGGCATAGGATGGGGTGTGCTTTGCGGTGCAGTTTCAAACATAGCGGGAATGGGAGCATGGAACTGGTATTGGGGTAAAAATTACGCAGATCCAGCTGACCAAGCAAATAACTTTAACTTACAAGGACCAGGTAACGGACAGGATGACGATGATGATGGTAAAACAGATGAGGAAACCTGCGATGGGATTGACAATGATGGAGACACCAGAATAGATGAAGACTGCGGAAATATTTTACAGCAGACAATAAGGAAATACTCAACTTACAGAATTGATATTGAACAATCAGTAGGCGGCGGAACTCGTACAATTAACATGAGAGAGATTACTTCTGAAGCAGATATTGCAACAATGAAAGAAGACCTTGCAAATGGAAGCGCAACAAGATTAGATGACATATACTGCTCAGGACAATTTATGGAAAAAAGTATCCAGATAGTGTTTGGTTCATTATCACCACCTGATAGTGAAGGTGCAAGAAAAACCGTTTATTATAGTCCTGCAATTCAGGAACCAGTTGTTAATATGGCAATAAGATACAAAGACAAAGGAATCACTGAAGCCATGTTAATGGCGATTGTGTTTGAAAGTGTTCCGCCATTGCATAATTTAAGTGCATCACAATTTGAAACACAAATTGGTGTTGTTGCGTCAGAACTTGAACAATTAAGAGTTAGTCATCCAAGTGACGATGAAGCATTACTGAGAACATATGCACAAAACCATGGAATAAATGCAGGAAATTTAGTAACTACATTCAACAGATGGACAGGTTATAGAATAGACTGGGAAAATCAATATGGAAATTCATCCAGTAACACATCCGGCAATAACCAAACATATAGCACACTTGGAACTACAGAAGTAAAAAATCTGATAATTGCAGCTGCAAATAAATACAATGTGCCACCTGAAATTTTATTAGCAGTTGCAGATAAAGAAAGTTCAATGAATCATTTTAGTAGTGGAACAACTGTGAAATTAGGCGACAAGGTAACTAGAAATGGAGTTGTTTTTTATAGATCCATAGGAATGTTTCAAATATTAGTGGAAGAGAATGAAACAAAATGTGGCATGACGCGAGAACAATTAATGGACATGGGAAATAATATTGAATGCGGAGCTCAGTTTTTAAAAGCAAAATATGATCAATGGAAAAATGGGTGTAGTGGTTCCTCTTTATCTGCTTCGCAATGTGAAAACTGCCAATATGGTTATGCGAATTACACAGAATGGGAAGCAGCATTACGTGCATATAATGGATGGGGTTGTAGTGAATCCGCATCACATTATGTTCCAGATGTAATGGGCAAAGCCGCAGCATACAAACAAGAACTTGGGCTAGTAGCATAACTCAAAGTTTTTATACTCCCTTAACACTTATTGTTTCTGATTTAAATGAATCAGCGTGCTTTCAATCTTTTTACTGCATTAGTTGCATTTGTGCTAATTATGCTTACAATTCTTTTAGTGCAAAGTATGCTTAGTTCTGAAGACACTGTTATTTCAACAATTGCAAGATTGGAATCACAATCTAAATTATATGCAGTAGCACATATTACAAGAGCAGATGCACTGCAGATTTTCAATTATTTTGTAAGATATTATATTGAAGATTGGATTACAGAAAGCGGAGGAACATATCTCATGGATGACCCAACTGTTTTAAGAAACTGGGATGATTTACAAAAAGAGTATGCAATAACATATTTTGGGGGTGGTATAAACAAAGGTGATTCGTTCGCTTGGAAATTGGCACGTAATTTAAGATCTTATTTCAGAGCAACAACGAGTTTTGGAAATTACACTATGAAACTTGAAGATAGAGATGTGGATATGAGTTATTTTCAAAATCCAAATAATGCAGATCCACTTAAAGAAGTTATTGGAACAACGATGGATGAAAGTGCGCTTGCAGGTGAATTTTTTGAAGTTATTGGTTGTGAAAATGGAGATCCGGACAATTGTGATCTGGGCACTTTTTACATTACATTTGCAGGAAGCAAAATTACTGATGAAGATTATGAGCAAGCTCCTGTTTTAAAAATTGTTGATAATTCAACAAATGAATTTGTAAAAATTGGAATTATCCCGAGGCATGATTTAAGAATTTATGTTCCGTTAAGACTTTTTAAAGCACTTGCAATTGCAAGAGATGCTGCACTGAATTATAATGAACTTAATAATTTGTCACAAAATAATGGTCTGCTTTCTCCTCGTGTTCATAATGAAATTGAAGAAATGAAACTTGGTTTTTGTGATAAAGGTTACTGCGCACCAAGAACAAATCCTTACATGCCGCCTGATGCAAAAGAATGGGAAAACAAATGCAACGGAACTTCAGAAGTTACAATGGATAATGGTGGAACTTATACCTCAGCAACAAAGAATATACAACTTGCAGAATTAGTAAAGGCAAGAGTCTGCGAAATTACAGCTCTTAATGATGCATTAAATGCAGATTATGGGGATTTTATAATTTTAGAAAGTGATAGTCCCGCTATTTGCGGAATGCCTTCAAAATTAAGTGACCTGACAGTTCAGGTGAATCCAAAAGCGTCAAAGCAGATTCATAATACAGGCAATTTATTGAAAGATGTTCCTAATCCCGCTATTGGAAGTTACAACTCAGGCATTTGCCCTATAAGCCAGAATAATGGTTTTGACAATCCAAATGCAGCTTTGTTCGGAACAGCTGAAAACACAGAATATTATACAGCTGCAAGTGCAAGTTGTTCATCTTCTGTAACAACTGGTGTTGAATATGCAGAATGTGCAGAAGTTACGGGAGTTGTTGCAGAGCTTGTTTTTGTTGAGGAAAATCCAAAATATAAAGTTGTTAATGACCCAAGCAATGTTGTTAAATTCACAGTTGAGATTCAGGATAACAGGTATAGAACATTTGATCCTACATTGAAACCAGTGGGGCTGAATAGTTCGACTTGTTTATTTGGGAGTGTAAAGTCTCACGGATGCAGTTATGATAATGACGATTGGAAATGTTATCAGCAGGGATTTGAGCCAAGTCCTGCACCAGGAGCAGCAGGCGGAGCAGCAGCAGCAATACAATGCTCCCCAAAAACAGAATGACTAATTTTGAATAAATAAGTTTATATATCCGGAAAGACTTTTAGTTAAAAATAAGCTTACACGCTAAGTTAATATAGATTAATGAACCAAATATATTAGGAAATAACTCTAGCTAGGGCAGGCGATTGGAAAATGGGTATTTATCAAAGCATGGAAGATAAGTGGTATGGCTTTCTTGATTGGCTTGATGATAAAGGTGTTCATCTATACGGAGTTGTTGATGGAATTGAAAAAGCGGGTATTCCAAGCTTCCCATTAGCAGTGCTTATTGTTTTACTATTAGTCATTGGAAGCGGATGGCTGATAATGGGTATGATACAACCCTCCACAGACCAGTATAATTTAATTGTTGAAGTAAGCACTTTGAGTGACAATCCCATATCAGGTGCAACTGTCACAGCTGTTGTTGAAGGTAAAACATTTACAGAAACATCTGATTCAGAAGGTAAAGCAAAATTCTTTATTGATGGCGGGGGATATGCAAACATAACTGCCACAAAAGAAGGTTATTCCGAATATAGTGGGGGGATAACCGTTTTTGAAACTGGAGAAACAACTACTTACGCAACCCTTAGTGAAATTACTTCGCATATGACGACAATTCAGTTCAAAGATAGTACAACAGGATATATGGTAAGTGAATCTTTACAAGTTAGATTTTATTGTGGAAACACAGAATATGATGAAACTAAAACTGTTTATAACGGAGAAATTGATATCGAAATTCCTGCAGGGTGTAATTCATTTTATGCAGATGTTTTAAATTCAAACTTTCAGGGTTCTGGGGGCTTAATTGATTGGCAAAATTATTCAACTCCAATTGTTCAACTTCAGGGAGCACAAAAACCAAAAGCAAATGTTTTAGTGCAGATAATGGATAACGAAGGCAACGCACTTGAAGGAATTACTGTTTCATTAAAAACTTCAACTGGTATTGAAAAAAATAAAGGCGAAACAGGATTTGGCGGAACAATACGCTTTCAGGAAGTTGAAGAAAACTCATATTATATTGTTGCATCAGACATTCACGGAGATTATGCATTATTTACTTCACCAACAAAAGCTGTGTCTGCAACTTCTGAAAACACATTCACTGCAAATATGATAAGAACGATTGCGGGAACTTTAGAAGTGACTGTTCTTGATGAAACCACTAGCAAAAAAATAAAAGATGCACCAGTAAGACTTATTCTCAATAATGAAGAAGTAGCTGCAGGATACACTAACAGCGACGGAAAAGTTACTTTTGAATTAGATGTTAATGTAAGACACAATTTAGAAATTAATCATCCGGATTATTTAATTGCAACATCAGAGGTTCTCCAAAATCAAACAACCATGACAGTTTATCTTAAGAAAGCAACATCTGAAAATTCACAGGCAATAAATGTTTCTGTTTTAGATTCACATAACAAACCAATAGAAGATGCAAAAGTAAGTTTAATGAAATCAGACGGCACACTTGTCGGAAATATGCTTACAACAGGATTTGACGGTTTAGTTAATTTCAGAAATCTGCCTGCAGGATTTTATCATGTTGAAGCAATGAAAACAGGATTTGACAGTGTTAAAAGCGAAGCAATTCAGGTTTTGCCAAAACAAATTTCAAATGTTGAATTAATTTTACCAATTGGTTTTGGAAGCGTAGAAATAAATGTTTTGGATTCTGAAAAACAGCCAATTCAGAGCGCAGAAATAACAATGATTGATTTAGCAACAGACGATGAATTTGATTCCGGAATTTCAGATGCACAGGGAAAGAAAATATTTGATTTGCGACTGGACAGGACAGTTTATTTTGAAGTTGATGCACCTGGTTATTTGAAATATCATTCAATACCAATGTACGGAGTAGACAACACAATTGTGCCAGTTAGTTTTACATTAGATACTGATGTAAGTTCAGTAGAACTTGAATTTGTCGGGCTTTATTTAAATGGTGAAATTGTTTCTAACAATACGCTTTCACAGGGGCAGAAATATAATGCAATGTTCAGACTTAAGATTCCTAAAGGTGCAGCATACAGAGAAGGGGGGGTTCATTTTAGAGTTGGAAATGACTCAGAAGATAGAACAAGCACATTGGAAGAAGACAGTATTTTAATAAGAGAAATCTTTTCATCTTCAAAATGGAAATTAAAAGGGACATCATACACACCTTCAAATGGATATTCACTTGATTCAGGTAAATTAACAACAGGGGATGCAAAATGGGTAAATGTTGTGTGGAAAGATATTGATGCCGGCGTCTATGACATGATTGCAGAAGTAGTTGTAAAAGACTCTGCAAGTGTCGGAGAAACTCTTAAATTATGGTACAGGGGATGGGCTAAATCTGGGAGCTATGTAAGAGATCCCTATGACGAAACATTAGGCGACAGCGAAAGCACAGGAATGAGACAGGCACTTTATGCAAATGCAAACCTAATGCAGTACAGTATCGGGCCTTCAAATTTATGCGGAAATAATTTCTGCAAAAGCTTTTCAATTGAGGATGTTGAAAGAGAAACAAAAAGCGTTGTTCTTGAATCATATCCTGCAAAAAACAGTTCATTGTATAATTTAGAATTCAGCATTTCAAGTATCTCGGAAAAACTTCTTGCAAATTCAAGCATTGAAATAAGAAGTTCAGGTGACAGTTTAAGATTTGATAATTACAACATAAGAGGTGCAGACGGAATTTCACACAATTCAGACGAATCAGCTTATGAAATAACTGAATCTGCAGGAGATATTGGACAGGGTTCCGTTGTTGTAGGAACTGTTTCTTTCAAAACAGAGAAAGAAGGTGCAAACACTCTGAACATAATAATCAAATCAGGAAAAGAAGAAGTGTTTAACAGAAACATTGTGATTGATGTTGAAGCATCAAAAGAAATGCATATGGAAATTCTTCCAAAAGCATTGGTTCCGTTTATTGACAATATGATGCTTGTTGAAGTTTCAACAGGCACTGGTGAAGAGGAAAGAAAATTAAGTGCAGTTCAGGTAAGCATTTACTATGAAGATGAACTTATTACAATTGGCGAAACAGATTCAGAAGGAATTTATCCTTATATGCTGCAGGCACCTTCACCCGGCACTATAAAAGTAATTGCAGAGAAACGTGGTTACAAAAAAATTGAAACAGAAATAAAACTTAATGAAGATGTTTTGTTTGTAACTCCAAGTGAAATCCGGGAAAGGTTTGATGCATCAGTTGATGATGAATTGCATGTATCAGTGTTAGTTGAGAATTACACACCAATACCTATGACAATTCAGGATCTTGAATTCAGTAATGACTTTGAAGGAAGGGTAAGATTCAGTCTTGATGATGATTATTTAGATGTGGATATTGCACCAAAAAAAGAAAACACAATTGAATCAACTGAAGAAGATGAAGATTCAACATTAAGGGATGGGCAGATGCAGCTTGATTTCACAATTGAATTAACAGATAAAGGAAAACTAATT
The DNA here is from genome assembly GCA_043808155.1 of Candidatus Iainarchaeum sp. GTDB lineage: Archaea > Iainarchaeota > Iainarchaeia > Iainarchaeales > JAZDFD01 > JAZDFD01. The sequence continues at coordinate 5,064 of JAZDFD010000023.1, read as the reverse complement.
GAAGAACCAACAAAATTAGAAGGAACCTTTACAATTTATGTAACAAATAAAGATTCAGAAAAATCATGGTTCACAAATATTCCTGTTGAAGTTAGAATTGGCTTAGGAAATGAAGTTGATGACAGCAGATGTATTGAAATTGAACCAGTTGATTGGGTAATTATAACAGAAACAGAAGCTAAATCAATGACATTTAAAATCAAAAATAATTGTACAGTTAATGAAATACCAATTGTTCTGAGAAATCTTGAATTAGCAATTGAATCTGAAAATGAAAATATTTCAGGTGTTTTCAAAGCAGAAAGTATTGACTTTGGAGCAGAAGGGATGGAAATACGTGAAAACTTTGAAGTGTTTGCTCCACTTATGAATAAGAACTTCAGCGGAGAGATTGAATTTACATTCACACCTGATGAAGATGTTGAATCATCTGCAAGTGATGTCAAACTTGTAGTAAGAGCAACAAACAGTACACCTGATGGAAATGAAAAAATAGAAGTCAGTGCACCAATTGAACTTTCAATAAACAATCTTGCAGAATGTGTTAAAATTGTGGGTAATAAAGAAATTACACTCACAATTGCACCAACTAATTTGGGCTGGAACCAATATCAAAATTATGGTTATAATCCAGCTGCAGGTGGAATTCCAGATGCTTATGGATATGGCGGTGGATATGATCCCGGTATGCAGTATTCATTACCTGGTTATGGAAGCTCAATGACCCCTTCACAGGGTTACAATACACCTTATCCTCAAAGTCAGTATGACTCAAGTGTTTACACTTATGGCCAAAACCCAAGTATGGGTTGGGCAGGAATGTTTACTGGCGGCAATAGTTATTTGCCAAGTGGCGCAGCAGACACAACATCATACAATCAGCAAATGTCACAGAGTTCATACAGCACAGATGGTTTCAGAATTGTAAATGAATGCACTGCACCAGTTGAAATTAATTTGGAACTTGTTCCAGCAATAACAACTGATGAAAGTTCATTTACATTAGAATCAAATGAAGAAAAAGATGTGGTACTTAACGCAAGTCAGAAGATGGGAATTTACCCATTGAAAGTTAAGGCACGACTTGATGGTTCAAAAGACAAATTTAAATTAGTTGATGAATTAAAAATCATTGTTACTTACTTTGAAGATCTTTTGCAGAGTGGAGACTGTATAAAAATAATTCCTCCAAGCAAAATTGCATTAACAGACCCATTTGGAAGAGCTGCGAAATTAGAAGTTTACAATTATTGTTATGACATGGGTATCAGAATTGCAACAGGCTCTGACGGAATTGAAATTTCATGTAATGTTCCAAACTTGGGCGGAGATCTTTCAAATCCAGCATACAGTGGTGCAATAGGGGGGATTCCAAGCGGCGGTATGAGCAGCTGTCCAATACTTGAACAGCCTTCATGGTTTATGGGTGAAAGAATGAGTTCAGGTTCTAACGGACATGAACAAGTTGTTTCATTTGAAGTTAAACCTAACTTAGCATTCAGACAGGAAGTTGCAAAAACACTTAATGAAAATCCAAAGGCGTCTTTGGGATTTTTACGAGCGACTGTACAGGCAATGGTTTACTATGTTAATGTACGGGGAAATGTGCATGTTAATTTCAGACAGCAGTTTGGAAACAGTCAGAGTGATTTCCCAATCATAATTGAAGATTTGTGGAGACTGGAGGAATTTGGACTTACAGTTGATTCAAACCAACAGGGTCCAGACGGAACAGAAGAACCACTTCCAGCAGGTGACGGCGGAATAGGCATAATGAGCAGTTGTGACGCTACACAAACAGGTGAGAATGTTTACAATAAATATGGATTTGACAGATTATTGTTCAGTTGGAAATGGAGCGATGTAACAAAGAACATTTGTGATGAAATGGAAATCACAAATCAAACAACTAAAAAGTTCTGTGACGCAACCCAGTTCAGTATTTCACTTTCACAAAAAGGAAAAGCAATTAAAGACTTCATTGGAAATGGAAGTTCATTAAATTCAAGCGAAACAATTTCGTCTGCCACAGGATTTGAAACAATTGCAAACTTCAAAGATACAGAACATTTGTATTTATGGGTTAAGAAACTTATGAAAGTAACTGATGATGCAACAGGCGAAAGTTATCTGTTCTTCCTGAAAAATAGTGATGAAATTTTAGAAAATGAAAAACTTAATATTAATGACAGTGAATTTATAGAAGCACAAAGAATCAAAGACACATATACTGATATGCCTAGTGTTGTAACTGCAATGGAAACACTGATGACTGCTGTTGAAGGTTCAGCAAACGCAGATGAGAAAGATATTATTGGGATTATTGATACTACTGGGACTAAATTCACAACTGAAGAAAAAACTGAACTTGAGACACTGCAAGCAGGAAAACCAACTAATTTCAATAAACATGTTATTACATTCAATGAGTATCAGTCACTGCACAATGCACTTGTAGCAGCAGGACCAAGCTGTTTAGGTGCAGACAGTTGTACAGTTACTATTTTTGATAGTGAAGTTACAGTAACTGCTTCATTGCTACAGAAAATTTACAACAACATAACATTCCATGTGGGAATGCGTGCTAAGAGCACTCTGCACATTAGAGAACACGAAGAAGAAATAGTCAGTATAATGCAAAACGCACAGGACAAAGAGGGAATTACTGATTCATTTAAATTCTGGAAAGAGAATTTGAGATTTGATTCATACTTAATCAAAGATAATTACGGAGACGCGGGACAATACAGCAAAAGCAAATTCAGAACCAGATATTTAAGTTATGACAATGGTGAACTAGATGCCATTGGATTTGAAAACTGGAATCTGACAGGTGACAGTTCAATTAATGATAAAGCAGGAAAACATTACTTGTTTTTGAATTATGAATGGGAAGGAGATGCTTCTTTCAAACTAATGAATGTTAAAGACCGCAATGAGCTTGGAAATATTCAGGGAGAAGGAAAAGAATACACTAACAATATTTTCTTCTTCAAAGCACTTAATGCAGGAATTGCGGACGGGAAAGAGTCGATGATAATTTCACAAACTGGCGGAATTCAGGGTGGAGTTGCAAAACTTGCAGAAAGCATGAGTAATTTCAGCGAAAGCTTCAATGATGTTAGAGATGGATGGGTTCTAACAGTAAATGGAAGTACATTCAATTATGAACCATCCTCACCAGTAAATGTACTTGCAAGAATTTCAAATGAAACTTCAGGTATGTTCTATGAAATGGATCCGGAAGCGGGGGATATTTTCTTACTGCAATGGAAAAATGGTACACTTCTGAAAGACCGTAAAGAAAGCGGAACAAATATTGTAAGAGTATGTAATAATATTTCAACAGATGAATATGGTTTGTCAGGAAATATTTCGGCAAACAAAAGAGCAATTGCATACGTACCAATTAATGTTCCAACAAAACTCAGAATGCTCTGTTCAGGTTCAGAACACAGTTTAAGTTCAAGAGAATTCACACCTGAAGGAAGCAGTGTAACTGGAAAAACAGACACAGCAAATGTAAGCAGAAATATCACAGGTGACAATGCAGTTCTTGAACTGAATAATACACAAATGGTTAACTATTATTCAATTGAGAAATATCTTGAACTTATTAAAACTGAAAAAATCTGTGTAAGTGAAGCAAGTTCAGATGTTTTCAAGATTTACTGGAACTCAGACAAGTTCTACAATATTGCAAACTAATGGTGCATAAAGATGACAATTCCAAAAGCAGGCGAATCACAAAAGAAGACAGATGACCCTACAGTAATGAAAGGGAATGTGAAAATTCTTTACTTAATTGTTGCGTGCTGCTGGCTTGCAGGGATTGCGGTCTCATTAGTTGTGGGTATTTCATTAGAACCAATGATGTCAGTCCATCCGGTTATTGATTCTTTTTTTCTTACTTTAACAGTATTTGTTTTTTCAATGCTGTTTTTTGGTTATGTTGCACCAATTATAATGTTTGCAGTTGGGATGATGCAGGGTGCAGTTTTTGCACAAAACCAGCTTAATTTTCTTCTTGCAGCACCTGTACTTCTTGCATCATATGCCGGTGTTTTGGCAGGGATTTATCTGAGAAGAGATATGCAGGGAAAAGATAATTTCTTCGACCATAAAAAACCAATTATGATTTATGTTGTAGTTGCTTCTGTTCTTTCAATCGCAATACCTGTTTTATTGATGTTTTTTAGCGTGTAATAATACTGAATTGTGATCTCCCCCATCAAAGAGATGCTTATCAATAAAAGAGGCTTTGCAGATATCACAACAGATTGATAATAAGCCCAACAAAAACTCTGCTATTGCATCAGCAGATGTGACAACAAGAAGCTAACTAAGCTCACTAACTGAAACCGACGAAGTTCCATTTAACTATTTCTGGGAAAACAACCACCCCCCCCTCACATCAAAGTAAAAGAACGAAGCAAAATAAACAAATAACAATAATATACACTAATATTGCAATCCAAAAAGCTTTTATTTTTCATAAGTTATCATTAAATAGGGGGTTGGTGTCTACAAATACTAAAACATGCTAGACAACAATTTACCACATAAATTGTACAAATATAGAGTATGTCAAAGTGTAGAAGACATCAACATCCCCAAAAGCCATAAAAAATCAAAAATACTTAAAATATGATAAACTAGGCATTCAGAAGAAATGTAACATTGAACAAGTTATGCTTAAAAGGCAAAAAATAGGTATATTTAAATATGTAAAAAAGATTATATTGATGGAATTAAATGAACAAAAATAAAAAATTTAAAGGTGGATTTATGTCGAAAAAATTGATTTTCTTAAGTTTGCTTGTAATCACAGGCGTTTTAGCAAATACTTTGTATTTTGAACAGTATGGAATTGACGGAGCTAATTTAGCCCCCGCAAATCTGCAGTTTGCAACTTCTGAAGGATGTTCTGCACCAACAGGCATGGTTGGCGGAACAACCGAATTTACAACCACTGAAGATGGGAAGACAACAATTACCACAACCACATCTAAGGGCGCTGCAAGAGTAACAACAACATCCCCTGATGGGGGACATATTGTGACA
>JAZDFD010000022.1:0-2163 GCA_043808155.1 Candidatus Iainarchaeum sp. | reverse complement strand
GACCACACAACAACATGGGATTATCAGACAAATTTTTATGTCAAGTGCAAAGACATTTACGGAAACAAGCCGATGCCAAACAAGTGCAACATCATCGTAAAGCCGACGCAGATTTTTTAGAATTAATATCCTGCAAGCCCCAAATAATTTTTCTTGCTTCCACAGTCTCCTAATGAGATGCACATTTTATTCTGAATGTCATTCCACGAACTTCCTAAACACTCGCAATTCTCAATGCACTTTTTTGAACCCAATAATTTACTCTCATATTTTATAACACAAGTTTCGCTCGCCTGCGCACATAACTCTCCAGCGTCGCTTTCTTCCCAAGTATTAAATCCAGGAGCATATAACGGAGCACATTTATCATTTACCCATTTGCAGTCTCTTTTATCTTTGTTCTCGCAGTCTTTTTTATTGCCTTGAATCGTGCAATCCTGCCACATATTTACTCTGCACGCTGCTGTTTTAAATCCGCTGATGTCTGACTGAATGCAGACTTCCTGCCTGAAATCTGCGCACGGCTCTACAGTAACTTCCCCATTGTAGCACACCATCCTAAAATGTCTGCTTCCTGGCAAATTTTCTGAACTTCCAGGATTATTTGCACACCATGTTTCTCCGTGTTTGTAAGTTTTTCCGTCGTATTTACAGCTCAAATCTTTGCAGATATAATCCCCGTAAGATGCTCTTGTTCCTGCAAACTTTGAATCTTTGCAAGTGCTTCCTAAATAATAATCACAGCTTCCACAGCTCGCTGAATTTACATTAGAATTTCCAAAACCGCAACTTTCTTCTTTTCCGTAAATATTTGCCCAGTATTCTTTGCTGTTTATTTTTGAAGCGTCATAAATATTTGCAATGTTTCCGCAGGTATCAACAAAATAAACTTCGTCCTTGCCTTCGACACAGGTTGTTTTTTTGCTCGGTCCGCAATTGACAGCCAAACTCTCAGCAGAGCACAAAGTGTCCTGATAAAATCCTGTTTTGTTTTCGCTTTTTATTTCTGCGCACTCTTTTCTCGTCGTGAATTTGCAGGTTTTCTGGTAATTCTCTTCAAAAATACAGGCGCCTTTCACATTCGGCATTGCTGAAGAAATGCACTGTATTTCATTTGTTAAATCTGTTCGGTAATTTGTTTCCAGTCCATAAAGCGCTGAAAGTTGCTTGCATTTTATCTGTGTAACAAACGCCGCCTGGTCTCCGATTAAACAGCACCCTAATTTACATTGGGGAATTTCGCATTTAGCGCTGTTGCTCCAAACACCTCCTCCTTCATTGCAGACATTTTCAGGCGTGTTTTCCATGCATGTTCCGTCCTGGCTGTCATAACAGCAACCAAGTTTGCAATAAGAAGTTGCCTCGCACGAACTCGGAGAAGTTTTGCACTTTTGCCCATTGCAATTATTCCCTATGTCGCAGTTCGCCTGTTCAGAATTTTGGCACCACGCGCCACTGACTGTTTTTTCACAGCAATATGAAACTTCGCCCACAGCATAAACAGTACCTACTAAGAAAATTCCGACGATAATTAAGATAAATATTTTTTTCATTTTCTAAACCTCCTAACTAAACTATGAATTCCCCAACCGAGGAGGAAACCAACTATTGCCGATAAGATTAAAAGGATTACTTTAACTAATAAATGCATAACCAAACATTCTGGGCAAAAGAAAAGAATTAATCCAAGAAGAAAACTAAGATTAATGGGGTAAAATAGAAAGTATGACAAAGCAGGTATTTCCGTTTGAAGAGCAATAAATATTATTGATAAGTAAAGAATCAACCCAATCCAACTCCCCCCCATCTTAAATGGATTATATGATTTTCTTGTTAATTGATTATTCTCCATCATCATTCTCCTCCAGTGTAGCCAGGAGGCCATGCAACACTCCTCGACGCAAACTGAAATTTATTTCCATTATTTCTGTCAGTCAAAATATAAATCGTAGAGCCGTCTGACTGCTTTTTCTTTTCAACTTTCAAGTCATGATAGTAAGTCATATAATTTGTAGTTTCAGAGTCGCCGTAGCGCGTCTCCCAATTTAATATACTATTTGCTACACTGACTAATTCATAAAGATTGTTGTTCAGAACCACACTAAACAAATCATATTTCTCTGTGCTTTCTTTTGTCAAAACAAGTGAAGAATTAAATGTCGC
>JAZDFD010000021.1:0-18694 GCA_043808155.1 Candidatus Iainarchaeum sp. | reverse complement strand
TGTGATAATAAAGACAATGACTGCGATGGTAAAACTGATGATGAGCTTACAAAACAATGCGGTTCTAATGTCGGAATATGCAAATACGGCATAAGCACCTGCAACAAAGGGATGTGGGGCAGTTGCATTGGGGGCATAAATCCAGCAACAGAAATTTGTGATAATTTGGATAATGATTGTGACGGGAAAACTGATGAGACGCTTACAAAACAATGCGGTTCTAATGTCGGAATATGCAAATACGGCATAAGCACCTGCAACAAAGGGATATGGGGTGTATGTGTTGGGGGAATTGAGTCTGTTGTAGAGATATGTGATGACGGAAAAGATAATGATTGTGACAGCACTATAGATGAAGGATGCACGGAAAACCCGGAAAATAATTTAGCAGTAATATGGTTTTCAAATGCCATGAAAAAGATACTTAAAACACAGGCTGTTGAAAAGGCAAATATCGCAAAAATAAGCGCTGCGAAAAACGAATATGAATCATTCCAGATTATTGTTTCGTCTAAAATTGCAACTTCAAAAAATTTCACGGTTAGTGTTTCAAATTTTTCAGGCATTATAGACGCTTATAAAGAAGAGTATGTGGATACGGGTTATGTACCAAACTGGGGAATTGACCAGACTGAACTAATTTACAGCAGTGAAAAACTAATGCCTGACCCACTAGTTCCAATTACACTTGGTAAGAGCCAGATTCAATTGAAAGGAAATAAAAACCAGCCAATCTGGTTTACTATCTATGTCCCAAAAAATGCACCTGCAGGCACTTATGCGGTAATGATTGAAATTAAGTTTGACTCGGGAGAAATTATTACAAAAAAAGTTACACTTGAAGTTTATGATTTTGAACTTCCAGATGAGTTTGCACTTAGAAGCCTTTTTGGTTTTGGTTCAGTCAGATATCATTTCAAATCCCCCTCATTCACTGACACTTATGCAGATACTTACAACAAAATGGTAAAAAAATATTACGAATTATTCAAAAGAAACCGCCTGAACCCATTCCTTTATGCTGGTGCATTTTCACCAATGATTACAAATAGGAACACTTATTTCCAGTACTTAAATATAATTTATAATGGTAAAACAAACCCAAACAGCATAAATTACAATTATTTTGAGAATGCAGCACAGCAAAACCTTGCAAAATTTAACACGTTTATTTTTACTACGGATAAAGTAGATGACAAAACTTATTTCCCAAAATATGGCACCTCAGAAGAAGAATCAAGTTTCAAGTTTTTCTTTACGCAGGTGTGGAATTACCTGAAAAATAAAGGCTGGTCTAATAAAGCAGTTCATTATTTATGGGATGAACCACATGCAAACGAAATAAACAATATTAAAAAATACGCGGAATGGATAAAAGATGCAAGTGTTGCACCAGATCTTCCCACAGCAATTACACTAATTCCAGGTACCTGGGGCTGGGCCAGCATTACATGCCCGTCCTCAAACTTGTATGATGATAAAACAGCAGATTTTTTTGAACAAATGTTTACTTTGAATAACCAAAAAAAACTTGTTGATATCTGGATACCTGTTATCAGCACCTTAAATTCAGAAACCAAACAACTGTTTAAAGAGAGACCTTCGAATGAAACACTTTGGACCTATGATGTTGCTACATTTTCAGTAATAACCAGGCGTATTATGTTCAAGGAAGAGCTATATTCATGGTATTCACTTGAGGGAAAAGAAGGAGTTGCAAACAGAATCTGGCCCTGGCTTACATGGAAATTTGGAGGAACTGGAATAGTTTACTATTCTGTTAATGCTTATGAGTGCCAAAATAATCCCTGGAAAAACCCCACTCATGTATGCGGAGGCATTCCTTTAGAGCAGGGAACAGGAGCGTTTTTTTACCCTCCATGCAAGGAAAGTGCAACAGGATCTTGTAAAGAAATTAGAGATGATACAACCATAATTCCAAGCATCAGATGGGAATTGCTGCGCGAAGGCACAGAAGATTATGAATATTTTAATCTTCTGCAGAAAAAAATAGATGCGGGAAAAGATATTGCAGGCACAGGTAAACTTGCGATGGATAATGCAATGGGTCTTCTTAAAAATGATTGCTGGTATGAATTTGACACAAATCCATCTAATTATTATTCTACACGTGACACTATTGCGCGTGCAATTGTGAATTTGAAGTAAAAAGAAACTATTTAAAGGAGGGTTATTCCTATTAATAAGAGAAATATAATCACTTAAAGGGGGGTTGATTAGAAAATGGCACTATTGGAAACATTAATCTTTGGAATTTTTGGCGGTTTCTGGCTTCTGATTGTTCTTTTCGTAATACTAATGATGTTCATTAGAATTATATTTGAATATGAACGGGGAGTGCTTTTCACATTGGGAAAATATTCAAAAATTATGAATCCGGGTGTGAATCTTATAATTCCATTCGTCCAAACATACAGAAAAGTTGACATCAGAATCAAGACAGTCGATATTCCAAAGCAGGAAGTTATGACTGCAGACAATGTACCAGTAAGAGTTAACGCAGTTGTTTACTTCAAAATCGCAGATCCGAAGAAAGCAGTTCTTGACATTCAGGATTACATGTTTGCAGTTGCACAGTATGCACAGACTGCATTAAGAGATGTTATTGGTGAAAGATCACTGGACGAAGTTCTCACAAAAAGAGATCAGTTAGCACAGCAGATTGAGCAAGTTGTTGACATTGAAACAGACCCGTGGGGAATTGATGTGACTGCAATCAAAATGCAGGATGTTGAACTTCCGGAAAATCTGAAAAGAACAATGGCAAAACAGGCAGAAGCTGAACGTGAAAAGCGTGCAACAATCATTAAAGCAGAAGGTGAAGTTACTGCATCAAACAATCTTGCAAAAGCAGCAAGAACACTTTCAGCAGCACCTGGTGCAATGCACCTTAGAACTTTGCAGACTTTGAATGATATGAGTTCAGATCAGTCAAACACAGTTGTGTTTGCAGTACCATTAGAAATTCTAAGTGCACTTACAGGATATAAAAAGAGCAAATAGGCTCTTTTTTCCTTTTTCTTTTTTTATTTCTTTAAAATCAAAAATTGAAATTAAAAATCAAAGAATCAGTTTATGCTGAAAAAAGGCAAGCCAGGGATCTGCAAGCAGTATAACTTACCTCTTTTCAACTCCCAACACGTAAATATAGTCTTAGTATTTTTTTAAAAAGCTATCTGAAGAATTTGCAACATAAGAGGTAAATGAAAAAGCAGTTAGTTTTTTTGAAATGTTACTGCGCGATTCCTTCTTCATCTTGAGTCATGCTTAATTGTATTTGCTCTAAAAGAGATTCGTATTCATCCAGTACGGCTTCCAAGTATGCGTGCTCATCCTGCATCTGTTCTTTATTTAATTCTCTTTGTTTTTCAGGCATTAGTTCATGTTCTTCTTCCAATCTAGTTAACTGCTTTTCAACTTCTTTAATTGCCCTGAACATCAAACTTTGCGCTTCCATTCTTTTGCCATCATGCGCAAATGCAGTCATTGCAGATTTTGCAATTTTTTCACCTGGTTTTGCAAATCTGTCAATAAAAAATAACTGATTTCTTAATGCATCAATTTCTTTTGTTAAAGCTTCTTTCACTCGTGGGTCATGTGGAGAAGCCCATGTATTTAAATGATCATTAAAATTTCGTTTAGTATATATTTCATCTAATGTTGCTTTTGCTTCTTTAAGATGTTTTAATGCAACTTGCTCTTTAAACATAGAATCTGCTTTTGAGTCTACTAATACTTTTCTTGCTTCATTCACACGGGTAAAAAACATTTTTTTAAATGCCGCTTCCCTTGTTTTCAAATAAATTCTTTCTTGTTTTATGTGTTCTTCCCACAGATAGGCACTAATACGACCAGGTTTTTTATGTAAATTGAGTGGCTGTTTTTCCCTGCGTATCTCGTGCATAATAAAAACATGACATCCAAGTTATTAAAATCTTTCGTTGCTTTGTTTTATATGCAGGAGAATAAAATATTAGTTGTTGATTTGGGTGGGCAATACGCACACCTTATAGCAAGACGGGTGCGTGAGCTTGGAGTTTACTCTGAAATCCTTGATCCTGATTCTGAAACTGAGAAATTCAAAAAAGCCAAGGGGATTATTCTGAGCGGGAGTCCTGCATCAATCTGCGACACTTCCATTAAATTCAACAGGGAAATTTATAATCTCGGAATCCCGATTTTGGGAATCTGCTATGGCCACCAGATGTTTGCGCGTGATTTGGGCGGGAGCGTTGAGAAGCAAGATGTGAAAGAATTTGGAACAGCAGAATTAGAAGTCAAAAATAAAAAATGGATTTTGGAGGGTTTAAATGACAAAGAAATCATTTGGATGTCACACCATGATAAGGTCGGCAAACTTCCAAAAAACTTTGAGCTAATCGCCACTAGTGGGGTATGCAACACTGCAGCAATGGCAGATTTCAAAAGAAATTTTTATGGACTGCAGTTCCATCCTGAAGTTACACACACTCCAAATGGAATGAAAATATTTGAGAATTTTGTTTTTAAGATTTGCAAATGCAAAAAAAACTGGAGCATGGAAAATTATATTGAAGAACAGGTTGCTGAAATTAAGAAAAAAGTTGGAAATAAAAAAGTATTTTTGCTTGCTTCTGGCGGAGTTGATTCTACTGTTGCATTAGCACTTGTGAATAAAGCAATTGGAAAAGAAAGAATTTACGCTTTACATGTTGATACGGGGTTTATGCGCAAGAATGAAATTGCAGAAGTGAAAACAGGTTTAAAAAAAATGGGTTTTTCTGATTTTCATGTTGTTGATGCAAGTGAAGAGTATTTTGAAAAATTAAAAGGCGTTATTGACCCTGAAGAAAAAAGAAAAATTATAGGCGATTTGTTTATTGAAGTTAAAGAAAAGGAATTAGAAAAACTTGGTTTCAGTGAAGATGAATGGATACTCGCACAAGGTACAATTTATCCTGATACGATTGAAAGCGCAGGTACGAAACACGCAGACAGAATTAAAACACACCACAACAGAGTTGAACTTGTTCAGAAAATGATTGCAGAGGGCAAAGTGATTGAACCGCTTTCACAATTGTACAAAGATGAAGTGCGTGAGTTAGGTGAAAAATTAGGACTTCCGAATGAATTAGTTTGGAGGCATCCGTTCCCAGGTCCTGGTTTGGCAATTCGTGCACTTTGTTATGATGGGAAAACAAAAGAAACTGATTTTGAGAATGTTGAGGAAAAAGCAAAGAAAATAATTGCAAAGTTTGGCTGTAAAATGAATGTTAAAGTGCTCCCCCTAAAAAGTGTGGGTGTACAGGGTGATTTACGAACATACAGACATCCAATTGTAATTTCAGGGAGCGCTGACTGGGAAACAATTGAAAAAATTTCAACTGCGCTTACAAATTCGCTTAAAGAAATTAACAGGGTTATGTTACTTGTAAAACCTAGTGAAATTAAAGAAATGACACTCATTCACGCAGACTTGAACAAAAAAAGAATGGATTTATTGCGAGAAGCAGATGCAATTGCAATGCAGACAATCCAAAAAAGAAATTTAATGCAGGAAATTTGGCAATTTCCTACAGTTCTGTTGCCAGTTGGCACAAAAGGAAAAGAGAGCATTGTCCTGCGACCTGTGGAAAGCAAAGAGGCAATGACTGTGAGTTTTTACAAGATGGATGAAAAAGTGCTTGAGGAACTTGCTGAAAAAATAATGAAGCTTAATGTTTCAGCTGTTTTTTACGATGTTACTAACAAGCCGCCAGCTACAATTGAGTGGGAGTGAGACTTACAAGTAAGTTTGGGCTTACTTTTATAAATTGTTTGTCTTGTAGATATATTATGAGCGAAGTCGAAATCATTACCGTGAGCAAGAAAGGGCAGGTAGTCTTGCCAAAAAACATCAGGGAACAATTACACATCCACCAAGGCAGCAAACTCCTTCTAATTCAAAAAGAAGATAAAATAACTTTGAGTAAAGTAGATTCTTTGATAGACAAAGAACCAAATGAAAAAAAATTCACTTTATTAGCTTCAGAAAAATCTCTTGCAAAAGACTGGCTGTCAAAAGAAGAGGAAAAAGCATGGAAAGATTTGTAAAAGGAGATGTTGTAGTAATCTCTTTTCCATTCTCTGACCTAAGTCAATCCAAGCGAAGACCTGCATTTGTGCTAGCAAAACCACAAGGCGACGACTTAATTCTTTGCCAAATAACCAGTAAAAACACCAAAGACAACTATGCAATTCCTTTACTGGAAAACGATTTTGAAAAAGGACTGCTAAAACAGGACAGCAACATCAGACCAAACAAAATATTCACAGCAGATAACTCAACAATTGAATACAAAATAGGTTCGCTGAAACAAACAAAAATAGAAAAAATAATCGGACAGGTTTGTTCAATAATCAAAAACTAATTCTGTGAATTTAACTGGAGTTTTGTCTAATTTTTTAAAATTCAATTTGTCTGCGATTTTGCGCGTATCTCCAAGTATGCCACAAATACAAAGGCTAAAATAGTAGTTTTTCCTATATAAAAGCATGAAAAAGTTGGTTTTTGGAATTATGCTTTTGGCAATTGTTGTAACTATTTTTATTAGCGGCTGTGTTCAGGAAAAAGTTACGCCTGCAGAAATAAACGAATGTGAAGTTTTAGAAGATTGTCCAAATGAGCTTTGTTTAGCAAAAGATTGTGTTAATTACGAGTGTTCTTATTCTGAAATAACTCTCTGCTGTGGAAATGAAATATGTGAGATTAGTGAAAGTTATCCGGAATGTCCAGAATGCCCTAATTGCAATGATAATGACGAATGTACGAGAGATTCATTTGATTATGAACGGCAGAAGTGTGTGAATGAGCTAATGGTTCCCTGCTGCGGAGATGGCATATGTGAAACTGAAGAAACATATCTAATTGTAGAAACATATTCAACCTGTCCGCAGGATTGTCAAAACCCCAAAGAAGTGTTAGAAGAAATAATTCCTGAAATAAAGGACTATCCAAAACTAGAGGAGGTTTTCATTGATTTGTATGTGCCGTTCAAATTTGTAACTATGGTGGGTTTTAATTACTCAGAATGCAAAAGCGGATTTTTTACTGAAGAAGAAATAGAATTTATGAAACTATTTTTGGAAATTTATAAAGAAAACCCAAACTTAAAAGATTATCCAAGAGATGTACTCTATTATTTCGCATCCTGGAGCTCGGGGGATACAACTTACTACGACTTTAACTTTTTTTCTGATACTCTGCGCGAAAAAGCATTGAGTTTAAAGGGCGGAAATGATTTAAGCACTGCAGAAAATATTTATGATTTCGTAAATGAGTATATCACAGGAACGGAAAGAATTAGTGAATATACTTCAGCTCGTTCTTTAGATGAGGTTGAAACAATCTGGCAGTATAAAACAGGTCAATGTGAAGAAAAAACTTATTTAATAACAGCGTTATTAAGGTCCATTGGTATTCCTACAAGAATAGTGGATTCAGCACAAGCATCTCACAAATGGGCTGAAATTTATTCGAATAATCAATGGATCCCTATCCCCTCAACAGGGGCATTGGATCACGATAAAGACAAGAAAGTTGATTTTCAGGAAGATATGGTATTAGATGTTGCGATTACCTATGATTTGAGTAAAACACAATTGCTTGAATGTGTAGCCCTTACATCTGCGCCTAAAAGTTTTATTGGGTATAAATATACTGCTAAATTCACTGAAGCTTTGTTAACTTTGGCTGAAGACAATGAATTCAAAAACACTACATTGGATTACATTTCAAAGTGGAAGGCAACAAGAATATGGAAGGAGAGGGAAGAATTCGGCAGAATAGCCTTTGAAAATTCTGTTGCAGCAATATTTGGAGAGAAAAAACCTGTTTACACCTGGCTCGATGTGGATGTTCCTTTTGGAGTAACATCCGCTAGTGAGCAAAACATAGCTAATTTGTTCCCTGAAAACGAAATAGTGATTATCGGATTAGAAAGCCATTATAAAATGGAAAGTACTTCAAGTTTCTTCAGAGAATTATTGGAATTAAACAAAAAAATCGACGTCATAGTAATTAAAGATGATTTTAGTGGCGCCGTACTGCTTGATTCTAATGATATAAATCAACTGTCTAAAATTCGCGATAATTTTAAACAGAATAGCGAATTAAGTAGTGTGTTGGATTTGTTTGTAGAAGCTCTTAAAAATATTGAAGAAGGCGAATTATCTGAAACTGATTTTTCACTTCCGGCTGTTGGTTATAATACTTTTCTTTCGTCTGTATGGACTATAAGAGAGGAAGGATTCGAATATAGGCCGTACATAGTAGGCAGTGAAGAAATAAAAGGAATATTGTTTATATTTAAAACAGATATTTCTAACGAGAATTTCAGATACATTAAATTCGTAAATGAAAAAGGAGAGACAGTATTAGAACCAAAAAGTGACGGTTACTATGAAAGCTGTGTTGAATTGAAGATTTTGTTTAACCAAACACTGGATATACGAAAGGAAGGCGACTACATAATAATTCAGGGTGAAATGCATTTGGAAGAATAATCTTATATTTGTGGATGAATTATGATGGAAAATAAAAAATTAGTTTTTGGAATTTTATTGCTGGCAATTGTTTCAGTTGTTTTTATTAGCGGGTGCGTTCAGGAGGAAGTTCCGCCTGTAAATGATGAAGAAGTCCCTGAAATGTCCGCGGTACCAGAAACTTCTCAAGATAGTGGGGTAGGAGAAACATATTTAAGCTGTGGAAATGGGGAATGCGAACCTGGAAGAAATATACCAGTAAGATATGGTCAATTTCAAATTTGTCCAGACGACTGTCTTGATTGCGTTGAAACCCCTGAAGGCTGTTTTAGACCTGACTATCCTGAAGAAACGTATTTAACTTGTCCGCAGGATTGTCCAAACCCCAAAGACGCGTTAGAGGAAAAGATCCCTGAGATAAAGGACTACCCTAAATTTGAACAGGTTGTTTTGGATTTACACTCTTCTGGTGGATTATCAGATCGTTGCATACAGGAAGATGGCTCCCGCGTGTGCTATAACGAGGAAGGGACAACGAAGTTTACTGATTCAGAAATAAAATATATTAAAGCACTTTTTGAGATTTTCAAATCGAAAACTGATTTGCACCAGGTTGATGAAGAAGTTTTAGCTTATCTAGTGACTAATACAATTGAACCAGACATAGCTTTAAGCAAAATTTATGCTATGGATATGGAGTACTTTGTAGAAGAAGTTATTCCCTTGGCTGATAGCATAACCGAAGGAAGTTCCGGGGAGAAGGAATCGATTGAGAAAATTGTTTCATGGGTTAGGGAAAATATTGAAATCGAGTGGACTGCTGGTTATGAAATAGGAGATGACACAGTAAAAGCGATACTAGAAAGAAAAGAAGTTCCAACCCATTGCGATTATTGGGCTACTGTAATTACTGCTCTTTGCAGGGCATCTGGAATACCTGCAAGAGAGGTTGCTGGTAGTTCTGCTTCTAGACCAGGAGGGCATGCTTGGACAGAAGCTTATGTAAATGGAGAATGGATTATGGTGGATTCAACTGGAGCGTTAGAAGAAAGTCCAGAACAAAAAAATTGGCTGCATTCCGTATGGGCTTATGATCCGCTTAATGATAGAGTGATGGATGTTTCCCTGTCTTACAATACAGAGATATTAAATTTGGTTATAGAGCATGCAAAAGAATTGGTTGGTGAAACTAGTGCTATCAAACAAGCGGAAGAGATTTTCACAGAATACAAAAAAGAGACTGACCTTGCTAACAAATACGCATATGGGCGGGATATCATGGAGATATGTATTAGTAAAATTATAGCGAAACAAGAAGGGTATGAATCAGAAGACATCAAAGTATTAGATTTATGGGACTGGGATAAGTTAAAAAAAGATGAAGCTTTCCTTAGCGAACTCGAAAAAGCAAAAGCAATTTCAGTTTATGACGTTACTTCTGAAATAGGAGGCGGAATCCTATACAAGGGAACTGGTATAAGTGAGTTTCCGCTTGAAAAGATTGACACAGTTATACCGGAGATTAAACAACTTTTCCATGGGGAAATATACTTTTTCTTTGCGCATTATAAATCCGGGTGCAATCCGTTGAGTGATGCAATTGCTATTAATTTATTTGACCCGGAAGACGTAGATACTCTTGAAACTGCGTACCAAGACTTGTTTACGGGAACGCCTGAACTCTTAAAGGATTTTGTAATTGAAATCGCCAGCGTAGTAAGCAAAGAAAAAGATTCCACAACCTTCCGCTTGCCTGAGTATATTCGAGAGGGAACGGAATATTCAATTGTAACTTCTGCTTCTTTTGATAGAGAAAACCTTGCATTTGATATACTTTTTGACATTCAAAGCATGATTAAAATTCAGGATATTATGATGGTATTTATTGCAGACCAAGCAGACGTAAGTTTTCCAGAGTTAAATATATCGGAGCAAGAAAAATGGAATGAATGGAGTGGGGGCTTTGATAATCTTAAACTCATAAATAAAGAAGGTAAAGTTTATGCAGATCCGGAAATCTATAGAAACCCGCGGTCAGATTCAACAGTTGTTGTAGGACCTCCATATAACATAGACGATTCTCCAGCTAGTAGATTTATTGCTCCAGGTCAAACGATAGAGATTTACAGTGAAGATGATTTAGTGATTATCAAAGGTAATATGACTACTGACGTTATCGTTGTAAGCTAAGACCCCCCCAAAAAAAATGTGATGAATTATGATGGAAAATAAAAAATTAGTTTTTGGAATTTTATTACTGGCAATTGTTTCAGTTGTTTTTATTAGCGGGTGTGTTCAGGAGAAAGCTCCGCCTGTGGAAGAAAAAACATGCGAAGTTAAAGAAGATTGTCCGGATAAAACTTGTTTTGCTAAGGCGTGTGTTGATAATAAGTGTTCTTATTTGGAAAAAGATCCCTGCTACGGAGAAAGTCTCAGCTGTGGAAATGAGATATGTGAGATTGGTGAAAGTTATCCAAAATGTGCAGAATGTCCTGATTGTGATGATGATGACGAATGCACGGAAGATTCATTTGATTATGAACAGCAAGCATGTGCGAGTGAGGAAATAACTCCATGTTGCGGGAATGAAATATGCGAACCTGAAGAAACATATTTAACCTGTCCGCAGGATTGTTCAACACCTAAAGAGATGTTAGAGGAAAAAATTCCTGAGATAAAAGAATATCCCAAACTTGAACAGGTTGTTTTGGATTTATATTCTTCCGATGGATTTACTGATTCGGAAATTAAATATATTAAATCACTTTTTGATATCTTCGAATCGAAAACCAATCTGCACCAGGCTGATGAAGAAATTTTAGTTTATTTAGTGACAGATATAATCAGTCGACCCAATGTAGAGTTAAGCCGGGGTCATACTATGGATATGGAGTACTTTGTAGAAGAAATTATTCCTCTGGCTAATGATATAACAAAAGGAAGTTCCGGGGAGACGGAATCAATTGAGAAAATTGTTTCATGGACTAGGGAAAATATTAAGTTCAATTGGACTGCTTTTGGCAGTGATCTGCCAAAAGGAATATTAGAATACAAAGAAGCTTCAAGCGCTTGTAGTTCTTATTCTACTTTAATTACAGCTTTCAGCAGGGCATCGGGAATCCCTGCAAGAGTGGTAGCTGGTGGTTTTGCTGAGAGTGGTCCAGGACATGAATGGGTAGAAGCTTATGCAAACGGGGAATGGGTCATGGTGTATTCAACCGGATACTTAGAAAGCAATCCTGAAGAAAAAAATTGCTTGCATTCCGTATACACTTATGACCAGCTTAATGATAGAGTGATGGATGTTTCTCTGTCTTACAACAGGGAAGTGTTAAATTTGGTTATAGAGCATACGAAAGACGCGGTTGGTGAAACCAGTGCTATCAAACAAGCAGAAGCGATTTTCACCGAATACGAAAAAGAGACAGACCTTGCTAAAAGATATGCCTATGCACAGGATATCATGGAGATATCCATTAGTGAAATTATAGCAAAACAGGACGGGTATGAATCAAAAGACATTAAAGTATTAGATTTGTGGGATTGGGATAAGTTAAAAACAGATGAAGCTTTTCTTAGCGAACTTGAAAAAGCAAAAGTAATTTCAGTTTATGACGTTACAGCAAAAGGCTTCATCCAGTACAGGACTATTGGTACAAACGAGTTTCCGCTTGAAAAGATCAACACGGTTATACCGGATATTAAAGAACTTTTCCAAGGAGAAATCTACTTTTTCTTTGCTCATTATAAAGCTGACTGCGACCCCCTGAGTGATGTAATTGTTATTAATTTATTTGACCCGGAAGATGTGGATACTCTTGAAACTGCATACCAAGACTTGCTTACGGGAACGACTGAACTCTTAAAGGATTTTGTAATTGAAATCGATAGTGTGGTAAGCAAAGAAAAAGATTCCACAAACTTCCACCTGCCTGAATATATTCGAGAGGGAACAGAATATTCAATTACCACTAGTAGTGCGTGGGATATGGAAAACACAGCATGGAATATATTTTTTCACATACAAAGCATTGTTACAATTCAGGATATTGTGATGGTATTTAGGGCAGACCAAACAATAATAATGCTAAATCTTCCGGATTTGGCCGAGGATGTAAAGACTGCCTATAGCAAATGGGGCGGCTTTGATAATCTTAAACTCATTAATAAAGAAGGCAAAGTTTATGTAGATCCGGAAATATATAGAAACCCGCAATTTAATCCAAATGATACTCAAGGAGTTCCATATGACTGTGCGCCATCAAGTGTTTTTATCAGCCCAGGTCAAACAGTAGAAATCTACAGTGAAGATGATTTAGTGATTATTAAAGGAGATATAACTACTGAACAAATAGTTGTAAGCTAAGGCCCCCAAAATGTGATGAATTATGATAAAAAATAAAAAATTAGTTTTGGGAATTTTATTACTGATAATTGCTGCAGTTGTTTTTGTTAGCGGTTGTGTTCAGGAAGAGGCTCCGCCTTCGGAAGAAAAAGAATGCGAAGTTAAAGAAGATTGTCAGGATAATGCTTGTTTTACCAAGGAATGTGTTGATAATAAGTGTTCTTATTTTGAAACAATTCCCTGTTGCGGGAATGAAATATGCGAAACCGAAACATATCTAACCCACACAATTTCACACCCTATTGGAGAATCAATTAAAATTGAATCACGTATTATAGAAAAATCAGCTATTAGCGAACCTGGAGAAACATATTCAACCTGCCCGCAGGATTGTCCAAACCCCAAAGATGAATTAGAGGAAAAAATTCCTGAGATAAAAGAATATCCAAAATTGGGGCAGGTTTTAGTAAATTTGTACGCTGATGAGGGGTTTACTGATTCGGAAATTAAATATATTAAATCACTTTTTGAGATTTTCAAATTGAAAACTAATCTGCACCAGGCTGATGAAGAAGTTTTAGCTTATCTAGTGACTGATAAAACTGAAGGAGAAATAATTTCATTCAACAACTATCCGGATAGGGATATGCATCTGGATTACTTTGTAGAAGAAATTATCCCTCTGGCTAATAGCATAACAAAGGGAAGTTCAGGAGATACGGAATCGATTGAGAAAATTGTTTCATGGACCAGGGAAAATATTGATGTCGATTGGACTGCTGCCTATATAATAGGACAGGACACACCAAAAGCAATATTAGAAAACAAAAAAGTTCCAACACCTTGTGACTATTGGGCAACCCTAATTACTGTTCTTTGCAGGGCATCGGGAATCCCTGCAAGAGAGGTGAGCGGCGGTTTTGCAGAAGATGGTCCGGGACATGATTGGATAGAAGCTTATGTAAACAGGGAATGGATCTCAGTGGATTCAACCGGATACATGGAAGAAAATCTGGAAAAACAAAATTGGTTACATTCTGCATTCGTTTATGACCCACTTAATAACAGATTGATGGATGTTTCTCTAACTTACAACAGAGGCATAGTAGACTTGATTATAGAGCATACAAAAGAAGTGGTTGGTGAAACTAGTGCTACTAAACAAGCAGAAGAGATTTTTACCCAATACGAAAAAGAGAGTGACATTGCTAATCAATATGTCTATGCGCAGGATATCATGGATATATGCATTAGTGAAATTATAGCAGAAGAGGGGGGCTATGAATCAGAAGATATCAAAGTATTGAATTTATGGGACTGGGATAAGTTAAAAAAGGAAGAAGCTTTTCTTAGCGAACTTGAAAAAGCAAAAGTAATTTCAGTTTATGACGTTACAGCAAAAGGCTTAATCTGGTACAAGGGGAGTGGTTCAGAAGAGTTTCCGCTTGAAAAGATTGACACAGTTATACTAGAGATTAAACAGCATTTCCAGGGAGAGATATACTTCTTCTTAGCTCATTATTGGGCTGACTGCGGTCCCCTGAGTGATGCAGTTACTATTAGTTTATTTGACCCGAAAGATGTGGATACTCTTGAAACAGCGTATCAAAACTTGTCAGGCGTTCCTGTAAAACTCATAAAGAATTTTATAATGGAAATCGTTAGTGTGGTAAGCAAAGAAAAAAATTCTACAACCTTCCACTTCCCCGAAGAGGTTGAAGGGGGGGCTGAATATTCAATTGTCACTGGTGGTAGTTTCGATATGGAAAACACAGCATTTGATATAACGTTGAACATAGACAGCATGATTATAATTCAAGATATTATGATGGTGTTTAAAGTAGGCCAAACAGAAATAATTTTTCCAGAGTTAAATATATCGGAGCAAAAAAAATGGAATGAATGGAGGGGGGGCTTTGATAATTTTAAACTCATTGATAAAGAAGGCAAAGTTTATGCAGATCCTGAAGTGTATAGAAACCCGCGGCCGGATCCGACAATTGTTACAGGACCTCCATATAACTGTGAAGATGCGCCAGGGGGTATTTTTATTTCCCCAGGTCAAACACTAGAGATTTACAGGGAAGATGATTTAGTGATTATTAAAGGTGATATGACTACTGAACATACTGTTATAAGCTAAGAACCCAAAATGTGATGAATTATGATGGAAAATAAAAAATTAGTTTTTGGAATTTTATTACTGGGAATTGTTGCAGTTGTTTTTATTAGTGGTTGTGTTCAGAATGGAGTTCCGCCTGTAGATGGGGTGGAAGATGTTCAAGAAAAAGTTATGGGACCTGGTGGGCTTAAGACACCAGAAGAACATCAAGAATATTGCGAACAAAATATAGAAGAATGTAAAACATGGTGTAAAGAAAATCCTGAAATATGCCCGTTTGCTGATGGACCACAAAAAGAGAAAGAGAAATTTGTTCCGCAGGAAACTGATTCAAGCATAGTGTGGGAATCTATGAACGGTCCGCCTGGGGCTGGGAATATAAAACAACTAATACAAAATCCTTACCGTCACAATGAGCTGTATGCGGCAACTAACCGTAGTATCTATAAATCTGAAGACAAAGGTGAAAGCTGGCGAAAAATAAGTGAATCTGAGGAAAATTCTATTGCAGTGTTTGAAGATAAATTATTCACCTGCGGGAACGGGGTTTATTATTATGATAGTGAAGAAACTCCTGTAAAAATTTTAGATACTAGATGCGATGAACTTACAGTTACTGACGATAAACTTTTTGTGATTTCCGGTGGTGGGAAGCAAGGAGAGCTTAAAATAATATATACTGAGCTGGCTTCAGGGAATTTTGACTGGAAGGAAATATCTCTTTCTAAGTTGAGGGATTTGTTTTCGATAAATGTCGGAGCTATAGGGGTTAAAGGTGCTGCAGTTTTTGGAAACACAATTCTTCTAAGTGTTTTTATTGATAGTGGTAATGGAAAATCAGCAAAGGATTATTTGTACATTTCAGAAGACCTTGGTGAAACATGGGTTATGAAGGAATTTGATTTGCCTGATGGTGTCATCATTGCGAGAATTGTTCAGAATCCTAATAATTCAAAACACATAATAATATCATTCAAACACAACATGGCGCATGAAGGCAGTTCGCCAATATCTGAGCTTGTAAGAGAATCCTTTGATGGAGGAAAAACATGGAGTAAGTTTACGCACCCGGCTTTAGAATCCATTAAATCCGGTGAAATGAAATCTGCAGCATCTAATGGCGTTGAAGATATTGCTATTGTTGGTTCAGCTTATTATATTTTGAATCCGTATGGCGGAGCTCCAATACTTAAGTTAGAGGGCTCAAACTATGAACACATTAACGCACCCCATATTGAGGAATTTGCAGAAATGAGTTTTGGGCTGGATAGAATTTTGTTTGATTTGGATGACCCAAACATAGTTTATGGTAAGACTGGTTCCATATGGGCAATGGGAATTATTAAGTCAGTTGACGGAATGAAAACATGGAAAAAAATGGACAGAGACATTACAGAATCATGCCCGACTATTGTTATGACTCATCCCACAGACCCGAAAGTTGTGTTTACTTCAGGAAATGTAATTCAGGAATCATATGCAACAAGGGATTTTGGAAATACATGGGAACCATTCACACCAGTCAATGCCGGAGATGATGTAAAGATTGACCCGCATAATACAGAACATATTCTATTAGCTGATGAGTTAACAAATATTTATGAATCATACGATGGAGGAAGAACATTTACTCGCATTAATAAGGATTTTTCCTCTGCAAAAATTTTTGATTTTGAGATAGCAAAAGATTCTGGCAATATTTATGTTTCTAATATTGGTGTTGGCATTTCAAAAAATGAAGGTTCAGGAAAGGAAGGTTGGCAATATCTCACTAACTCACCGGATTACACATATGACCTTGAGTTTGACCCTGAAGACAATGACATTATTTATGCGACATATTCCCCAAAGATATTTGAAGACTATTCATCAATTTGGAGATATGACAAAAAACAAAAAGAAAATGCAGGCTGGACTGAGCTGTTCAGGTTTGAAAAAACTGCAGGGATAACATCAATTAGGTTTGACCCACAAAACCCAAATAGAATATATGCAGGAGTTGTCGGGGAGGACGGCACTATTTATGTGAGTAATGATAAGGGAAAAACTTGGGATAAATTAAATGATGCACTGACATTTACAACTATTATGCGCCATTCACAGCTTCAGATTGACCCAACAAATAAAAACATAATTTATGCAGGCACATGGGGCGGGGGAACTTACAAAAGTACTGATGCCGGAAGTAATTGGGTGAAGTTAGAGAATGCACCAGAGTCTCCAACCTGTTTGGCAATTTCTGAAAAAGAACCAAACATTATTTACGCATGTGACAGAGTTAAACCAGTTATACACAAATCAGAAGACAGCGGGATTACTTGGCGTGAGTATTATGAGTTTGACAGAACTAATGTTCTGACAAGTGCAGTAGCAATTGACCCAAACAATTCAAATACAATTTATGCAGCTACTTTTGGGATTCCCTTTTGTGTGGCAACGGGTTTGGTAGTAAAGCTTACAGATGGCGAAATGGTAAAAAATTTAAGTGAAACTCTGCCGGGTATGAGTGAAGGCATAGCTGAATCTGCAGTTGAAATAGAAGTAGATCCTAATAATTCAAATACAATTTATGTTTCTAAACATGGTTACGGAGTTTTCAAAAGTGTTAATGGTGGGGATACTTGGCAAAGACTTGATGATAAAGAAGATGGGCTTCCGAGATTGGGGTATTATGATATTGATGTGGATTATTCCAACAGCAACACTTTGTATGCCGTAGGGTTGTGTGAATTACTGCCGGAGTATATAATTGCTCCCACTGGATTACCCAAAAATATAGAACAGGATGCATGCGGAGCTTATAAATCAACTGATGGTGGAGAAAGCTGGACGCGCATGCTTGAAACTGAGCATGCAACTATGGCGGTTGAAGTTGACCCGCAGAACCCAAATGTTTTATATGTAGCCTCAAGCTCGCAGGGTCTTTTTGTCAGCAGTGATGCCGGAAAAAGCTGGAAACAGGAGAATACAGGTTTGCCAAGTTTGGGCATAGCTTCAGTTATTGCTAAAGAGGGTTATATTTATGTAACTGCAGGCGGCAGCGGAGTTTATTCAGGAATTATTAATGATGATTATTCAATCACCTGGGACGAAAGCAGAAGCAATAAACCAAAAGTATATGTTTCCAGAATTCAGGTTGAAATTGACCCAACAAATTCTGACAGAATTTATGCAACTGCTTATCCTGGAGGAATGTTTAGAAGTGATGATGCAGGGCAAAGCTGGTATGAGAGAAACACTTCTCAACCGAGTATTATTGTTGAGGACCCAAGTGTGCAGGGATACTATAGTTTTGCGATAGACCCGAATAATCCAGCAGATGTCTGGATGGGTGCATATGGAAAGGGACTGTATAGGTCTCATGAGTATATGAATGTTTGTATGTTTGCAAATGGAAATATGAATGAATTGCTTAGGAAAGATATAACTGCTGTTGCTATTGACCCCAAAAATTCAAAAACAGTTTATGTTGGAAGTCAGCAAGGAGTGTTTGTTACAGATGATGATGGAGCAAGCTGGCAGGAGATGAATAATGGGCTTGAAACTTTAGATATAAGGTCATTGAAAATTACAGGCAGTGAAACTGCTCCTTTTGAATATGATTTTGAGAAAGGAAATGCAGACGGATGGAAGCTGGATTCTGCGTGGTCTGTTATTCAGGAAAATGGAAATTATGTTTTGCAGGGTACTGGTCATGAATGGGC
>JAZDFD010000020.1:0-10020 GCA_043808155.1 Candidatus Iainarchaeum sp. | reverse complement strand
ATCAATAGAACTGCTAACAAGGAAACTGCAACATCTGCAAAAATTATTATTGCAGTCATTGGAATTATTTTTGCATCTTTTTGAAGATAGCTTCCGTAAGTTAGCATAATCCCATAACCAACAAACAAAGAAAAAAGAACCTGGGACGCGGCGAACAGCCATATTTCTAAATTCCAGATTGAATTCATGTTGAAAGTGTCTGTGAAGTATTGGGTTGTGTTGGCAATTGCATTTTCTTGGGAGAGTGAGAAAAATACTAGAAGCACTAATGAAATTAAAAGCACAGGCATCAGATATTTTACTGCATTCTCTACACCTTCTTTAATTCCACGTCTTTCAACTAAAAAAACCATTAAAATTACTGCAAGGAAAAAAGGCACAACCAGAAAAGTGTTTTGTATTGCTGAAAAATCAGCTGGGAGATTCATTAAAAACAAGCCTGAAAACAAAAGAGTCCAGCTTGTAATCACAATGTAATAACTCAAAATCAAAAATCCGAGAATCACGGGAAACCAAGCAATTGGTTTTGGAACTTTGAGCTTTTTGAAAATTTCAACAAGTGATGCATTATATTGTCTTCCTGCTGCTGTTTCAAGAAGCATCAATGGAAAACCAATTACTAGAACACACACAAAATACGGTATCAGAAAAGCTGCGCCGCCTTGCTGACCAAAAATATAAGGAAATCGCCAGATATTTCCAATGCCGATAGCTGAGCCAATTGCTGCTAATATAAACATGAATGATGATGACCATTTTGCGCGTTCCATAAACTCACTGGGAAGAATACTCCTTTCCTATTTATCAATTTTTTGGAACGAAATTTTTGAAAAATCTTTTAGAAGAACCTTTCGAAAAGAATAACTATTTTATATCTTTTGTATGCAAAGTATAACTAATTAAATTGAGGGGTTCAATTGAAGAAAATTTTGATTTTTGCATTATTGATTCTGATTTTTTCAGGTTGTGTAAGTGATAAGATTGAAAATACAAGTTCCACAGATTCTGAAACTCAGAACAATGAAACAACAGTACCACAGGATGCGGAGGATGTTACTATGAGTGAAGTTGTGCAGAACGGAGACAAAATAAAAGTAGACTATAAAGGTACTTTAGAAGACGGAACAGAATTTGATTCATCTTTAAAAGAAGGGCGAACACCGCTTGAATTCACTGCAGGCGCAGGCCAAATGATACCTGGTTTTGATAGCGCAGTTATTGGAATGGTGGTTGGTGAAGAAAAGACAGTCACTCTCCAGCCTGAAGATGCTTATGGAACACGTGATGATTCAAGAATTGTAGAAATACCTATGGCAACTTTAACTGAAGCAGAAATTACTCCTGAAGTTGGAATGCCAATAAGTTCTTCATTAGGTACTGCAATAATTGTGGAAGTTAATGATGACACAGTAACGTTAGATTATAATCACGCACTCGCAGGCAAACCATTAACATTTTGGATTAAAATTGTTGAAATCCAAAAATAAAAAAAGAAAATAAGGAAAAGATAAGTTCCTTATCTTTTCTTGGTTACGTTTCCAAAAAAGTCATCAAATGCTTCTTGGTTCTTCATGGCTGCTTTCGCAATAGGCTCTTTGAGTCCTAGTCCTACTGCTAAACCAACTGCAAGACCTACACCAACTACTAATACTAACATTAAGTATGAAAGTATACTCATCAATGGGTCTACACTCACATTAGGTAACACTAACGGCAATGCCATAAGCAATGCAACATAGGTTAATGCTATTTTAAATCCTGCTGCGATATAGTTTCCAAATCTCATATTTCTGTCTGCAGTTATGTGGTTTCCGACATAGGTTGCTACAAGCATTGTTCCTGCAACTATGGCTACACCCTGAGCTAAGCTAGGGAGATATGTTAGGAATGCACTAACAACTCTGCTAATAAAATTTATTGCAAGAATGTCTGCTGCTGCACCTAAGAAAGCAAACACAACATAGACTTTCACAAAAAGTGTGATTAATTTGGTAATACTAAAGCCCATCAGAGCTTTTTCTAATCCTCTCTTTTTGATTCTTTCTTCTAATGTTATGTGTTTGAATTCAAGTGCACGTACAATCAGCCAGTTTATGGCTAATGCAACTGCATACCCAACAACGAAGAACGCTAAAATTACAACTACGGCTATTGCTAATTGAATAGTCATATTTCCTAATGTGTAAAGACCATTCCAGCCCATATTTGTCAGCGTATCTGTTGAGAAATCCATTTTTTCACCTCCGGATTAATATTATATCCTTGGTATAATAATTGATTCTGCATATAAAAACCTTTCCTGAACGTTTTTTTAGCTATTTTATTTTTTTCCCACATGTTAACAAGATTTATATAATAATTGCAATCCAATTTATAATGTCGTTTTATAACCTGTGCAAGTGTAACTAGTTAGTGCTATACAGCGTATAGCACCCGCAGGGCGTTCGGCGGCGCACGTGGCTGAGTGGTTAAAAGCGCCAGATTGGAAATCTGGTTTCCTCCGGGAAGCACAAGTTCGAATCTTGTCGTGCGCGTACGCGGCGAATTCCGCGTGTGAATTTGTGCCAGTTTCACTGGCACTGTCTCAGTACATGTTGCCGCTTCTAATTGGGTGTGCCGGTGTATGTGTGAGTCCCACTTTCAACAAAGTGAAAGGGGCACATTTCAGCTTTGCTGAAATAGTGTTTCGTTTAACTCAAACCCATGGTAATGTGTTCGAAAACCTTAAGTATTAGTTTTTTGTAATAATGATATGGATCTGTCTTTCACAAGTATTGCTAATGTGATTCAGCTTTTTGTTTTTGCATTTTTGATTGTGGTTTTGGCAGTTTTTGTCGTGCCTGTGATGTGTAGTTTTGGTGAAATGCCATGCACAATTGTATGGATTATTTTAATCGGACTTTCCTTATGGTTTATTGCATCTGTTGTTTTATTTTTTATGAAAAAAGAAAAATGAGTTTTTTAAAGTTCAGTTTAAAAAACTTTAGGTCTTCCATTTTGCGACCTCTCAGAAAAGTGGAGTAGGCGCAAAACTCCCTACTCCTTTTTCTGTCTTTTTTTGTAAAAATTGCGGGCCTGTTAAAAGAAGAAAAGTTGAACTTCTATTTAAAGTTGTTGTGCACCGAATTTACAAAATAGAATTATGTATAAGATTTGTAAAAAAATAGGTAAAATAAAAACAAACCGGCGAAAGGCGCCGGCACCTAATCCATCAAAGATTCGAAAACTTTATTTGCTTCTTGATGATCTTGCTCTAGTGCTTCTTCTTCTTTTTGTTGTTGAAGTTGATGCAGTTGATCTTCTTTTAGTTGTTCTTCTTCTAGTTGTAGTCTTTGCTGCAGTTGATCTTCTTCTTGTTCTTCTTTTTGTTGTTGAAGCTGCTGCAGTTGATCTTCTTCTTGTTCTTCTTTTTGTTGTTGAAGCTGCTGCAGTTGATCTTCTTCTAGTTGACTTTCTTCTAGTTGACTTTCTAGTTGAAGTACTTCTTTTTCTAGTAGTTGCCATAATATCCCTCCTAATTTTGATTGCACGTGCAATGCAACCTACAAATATACATAAACTTTAATCATATTTAAACTTAACGAATTGCACGTTTTTTAACTTTTTAACTTTTTTTAACTTTTTTTTGTATTTTTTTTATTTTTTAAAATATTTTTTTTGTTTTTCATAAATTTTTGTTATCGGAAGCGCTGATTTTTCGCACCTAAGAAAATTCGCACGTAAGAAAATTTAAATAACTTCGCAACAATAAGATTGTAGTTGAAGTCAAAATAAATGCTTTCACTTTTGAATAATTTCATTTTTTGCAGGAGTCGGATAGCGGTCAATTCCGCCAGGTTGAGGGCCTGGTGCCTTAGTGGCTACGGGGGTTCAAATCCTCCCTCCTGCATTATTAGACTTGCAGAATACTAGCGTCTTAGGCACTTTAGCGCCCATTTCTAAAAAATCAGTTAATCGCTTACCTGTTCATAAACATCTTCAACTTTTCTGTTTTTTTCCCTCATTTTTGCTTCTTCAAGTGCACGTTTTTTTGCAGCTTTTTCTGCTTTCATTTCCATTGCCTTTTGTTTCATTTCTGCAATGGACTTTTCAATTGCGTCTTCAGAATAAATTGAATTAATTTTTGCTTCAAGTGAGACTGATTCTTTCTGGCAGTTGCTGCAGATTGTTTTGTAGGTCTCAGGATTGAGTTTTCGTTTCATGAATTTATGTTTTGCAATTTTCATTTCATTAAGCACTGTTCGTTTTTTTGAAAGTAATTTTTTTAGTTCGTGTCTTTTCTTAACTGCAATGGCAGGCATTTCATCAGAGCATGCAATGTTCCCATATTGCTCTTCTATCTTCGCTTCAATTTCGATAAGCTTTGACTGCGCATCCATAAACATCTCATCATAATTAACTTTGCTTATGTTGTGTTTCATAAATTTCTTTTCAATGATTTTCAGCTCTTTTTCAATTTCTCTTTTCTTTCTGAAAAGTTCTCTGATGGATGGTTCTGAAAATGAGACCTTCAGAATCACGGAAAAAGCAAGTATGAAAATAACAATTGTCAGCAGAACAAACCAAGCATAAAAAAGCAGTAAACAGCCAATCAAACCAAGTACGATAATCAGCGGGTTTTTGGAAAGACTCTCAACTGCATTTTCTGAGAATTCCCTCAGTCTAAACATTAGTTCGTTCATGCCATTATAATAGAATAAGTGAAATAAAAAGCTATCAGTTGTTTATGACTGAATACATGTAAATAAGACCTATTCCGAAAACAAGAATTGCCAGAAATACATCTGTCATGTGTTCCTGCTGGATTAATCGTTCATAAAGGAAAATCATTGACAGAACTACTATAATGAGTGAAATTGTGATATTGACTACTTTTGAGGCCGTCCCTTTGTTCTGTTCCTCAGTAACTATTTTGACTTTCACTTCGTTGCCATTATCACTCATATTATATTTCTTCTATTAATGTTATTAAAGATTACTATTACCTAGTGAATTAGTGAATTTGGGCATTTATTCTTTTTTTCATATTTCTTGCACCCCATTACAAAGTATTTTAAAGAATGCAAATCACAAATATATTGATTGGGGGCCTTTTGTTGAATTTAACCTTAATAAACGGAAATTCTCTTACTAAAAAAATGCACGAGCTTACTTTTCAGGAACTTAACAAAATGAGAATATCAGGAAATGGAACTGTAAAAGAAATATCCCCTGAGAAAGAGGTTGTATTTTCCAAAAATGGAAAACCGCGTGAAGGCAGTTTTGATTTTCTTTTGGTTGTTGGGAACAAAACAATTGGGATTGAGATTCTCACCCGCCCTTCAAAAGGAAAACTAAAACAAAAATTATTCTATGCTGACGAAGTTGATGAATTTATTTTTGTGCTTCCTGAAAATTCACTGAATTTTTATAAAATACTTGACGGAAAGCCATTCAACAATTGGAAAAAAATAAACTACTTCGGGAATGAATTCTCCTCTGATTTTTTGAAGGTCTGGCTCCTGAACACTGAAAAAGGCAAATTTGTAGAAAAAGGCGTATTCAAAACTATTTTTAATGTAAAGAAGTAATATATATTGGAGGTGTTTCTTTGGGAGGCTCTATGAAAATTGATGATGTTCTTAACATAAAAAATGTCGGAATAATTGTAACAGGTACTGTTAAAGATGGAGAAATAAAAACAGGTGACACTGCGGTTGTAAATGGCAAGGAATTTGAGGTTGAAAACATTCAGTCTTATAAAAAAAACATTGACACTGCACCAGCAGGTATTGACATTGGAATTAAATTAAAAGCTATTGCAAAAGAGGATGTCAACTCTGGCGATTTATTACAGGTGAAATAATAAAAATAAAAGCAACCAGAACTTATATAAATTATATGAAAGATATATTCTCTGTTGTCCATTGTTTTGGACCCGTAGCTCAATCGGATAGAGCAACAGCCTTCTAACAGCGAAGGGATTCGCTGGCAATCCATATGTGTGAGATTGCTTCACAATCCCACGGTAATATTTTTGTTGGAAGGAAGCTGAAGGTTGAGGGTTCGAGTCCCTCCGGGTCCGTACCCGCTTTCGAGCGGGTGTGCCGAAATATGTGTGGGTTTTCACTTTTGTTCAAACCCACTGTAATATTTTGGATGATTAATGTGACTTATTGCTCCACTTAGTCTAAACTTTTAAAAAGATGTTGCATTTAAGAATCAGTAATAAAAGCAGTGTTTTGCTGTTTTTGTGAAGTTTGCCAAAGCATTTACACGCTCTAGTGGTGGGAACATGCAGAATAAAAATGACTCAGAAAATAGAGACTCTCTGTTAAAAATACAGGAAGCCGAGAAAAAGGCTGAAAAACTGGTGAACGATGCTAATTCTAAAAGAGAAAAAATCCTTGAACAAGCAAGGCTTGATTCTATTGAAGCTGCAAAGCAGATTGAGTCAGAAGCTGAAAAAGCAAGGACTGATTCACTGGCAAAAACCAGGAAAAAAGTCGAAGCTGAAAAATCCTCTCTGACCGCTAAGAATGATGAAGAAATAAAGAAACTGAAAAGCAAAGCAGATTCTAAGATTGAAGCAGAAGCAAAAGAAATTGTTTCAAAGTTCACGGATGAGATTCTAAAATGATTCACGCAAAAAGAATGACTAAAGTCAGAATCATTGGGCCAAAAAGTATACTAAAACAGGTTATTGATATAGCACATGATTTGAAATTAATTCATGTTGTAGATTATGATGGAAAAGATTTTTTTGAAATTGGAACTCCTTTTGAAGAAGCTGAATTTCAGTCATCAAAACTTTTAAAAGTAAGAGGTTTAATTGACAATCTAAAAATCAAAGCAGAGCCTTCGCCAATGAAAGCAAACAACGCGGGACCAAAACTTGAAAAAATTCATTCTGAATTCACTGCATTAAATCAGAAACTTTCAAACTTAAGGGAACAGCAAAAAGAACTTGCACAAAAACTTTCAAATCCAATGAATGCACTTGGCTCTAATAAAGAATTTATAAATGAATATAACTCACTCGCAGTTTTCAAAGGTTCATACAAAAAAGATTTTGAAACAGATTTAGAAAGCGTAACAAAAGATTACGTACTTTACAAAAACAAAGCAGAAAAAACAAATGTTTTTGCATTATTCGTGCCTCAAAAACTGAGAGAAAAAGTGCAGTCACTTCTTTCAAATTATGGTTATTCAGAAATGCCATTCTCAGACATTTCCTCAGAAGAAAAACTCAGAGACCAATTGAATTCTGTTGAAACTAAAATTGCAGAACTAAAAACGGAATTAAATTCTTTCGGAAAAAGAAATGCACAATTTTTAATTGATTATGAATTATATTTAACTTCTTTAAATGAGAAATCAGAGGCGCCATTAAAATTTGCAACATCAAAAAATGCGTTTGTTGCAACTGGCTGGATTCCAACTGCAGATTTGAAAACTTTTGAAAATGCAATTGAAACTCAGGTTCATGAAAAATGCTATTTTGAAACTTTAAAAACTGAGGAAGATGCACCAACTGCACTGGACAATCCTGGCGCAGTACATCCATTTGAATTTTTCTTGAATCTTTACACATTGCCAAAATATTATGAATTTGATCCGACAATTCTGATGTTTTTCACATTTCCTTTATTTTTTGGTTTTATGTTAGGTGATGTTGGTTATGGTCTGATAACAGGTCTTCTTTTTTTAGGTCTTAGAACGAAAATGAAAGGTCAAATGAAAGATTTGCTAAGTGTTTTATTGTTTGCTTCCTTGTCAACAATTGCATTTGGATTTTTCTTTGGTGAATTTTTTGGTTATGAATTTATTGAGCACCCCATAATTAACAGAGTTAACGACATTAACACAATGCTCATGGTTACTATTTTGGTTGGAATCATCCACATAAATCTTGGTTTTATTATTGGATTTTACAACAAATACGTGCATCAGGGTTTCAAACATGCGTTGTATGAAAAGGGCAGCTGGATTTTACTTGAAATAGGCATTATTGTTTCATTGCTTGAAAATTTCATGGGCATTCAGTACGCAGCAATTATTGGGATTCCAATAATTCTTGCATCATTAGTCATGCTTTACAAAGGTGAAGGCGTGCAGGGTTTTGTAGAATTGCCTGCTTTGTTAAGTAATGCACTTTCATATACAAGACTTTTTGCTGTTGGCCTTGCGTCAGTTCAGTTAGCAATTGTTGTCAATATGCTTGCAGGCCAGATGTTTGAGGCAGGCGGAATTATGATTATTGTGGCAGTCTTTATTCTTTTATTTGGACATGCAATCAATATAGGACTAGGTATTCTCGGACCGTTCTTACACAGTTTGAGATTACACTATGTTGAATTTTTTGGAAAGTTTTATACGGGCGGTGGGGAACGATACACACCGTTCGGAGTAATACGGAGGTAATAACATGGCAGACATAAACACAGGATTAATTGCAATTGGTGCAGGATTAGCAATTGTGGGAACTGCATATGCAGCCGCAATCGCAGAAAAGGAAATCGGTACAGCCGCAATTGGAGCAATGGCTGAAAAAGAAGAGCTTTTCGGTAAAGCACTGATATTGACAGTAATTCCGGAAACACTTGTGATTTTCGGATTAGTTGTTGCAATTATGATTTTAGGACTTGCAACAGCTGCACACTAAGGGGATACAAAATGAGTCTTGAAAAAGTTGTAGATCAGATAATGCAGGAGGCAAAGAATGAAGCTAAACAAATAGAGAGCGAAGCAAAGAAAGATGCTAAAGAAATCACATCCAAAGTAATCAGTGTCGCAAAAGAAAAGGCTTCAAAATACAATGCAGAAACTGAACAGTTACTTAATGAAACAAAAAGAATGGAACTTTCATCACTGAAGTTACAGCTAAGTAAAAATATCATTACTTCAAAAAAAACTGTGATGAATTCAGTACGTGAAAGCGCACTTCAAAAAATTGATTTATTAAGTAAAGTAGATCGAAAAAAGCTGATACAAAAATTAGTTAATGATGCAAAACAAGAATTGCCTGATGCAAAACACTATTACTGCAACAAAAAAGACAAACCACTAATCAAGGAACTTTTCCCAAAACTTACCTTCAAAAGTGAAGTAGAGGTTTTAGGCGGAATAATCCTTGAGAATAACGATGGCACAGTTCTTGTTGACAAAACATTTGAATTAGTGCTTGATAAAGTAATGGAGGAAAATCTGAATGAGCTCTCAATCAAACTCTTCGGTTAAATTAAAAACTAAGATTCCGAAGGTTAAGGCAGTGAAGAGAATCGGCAAAGAACCAAAGTTCAAAACCAAAAATGAAAAATCTTTGCTGAAAAAAATCACTTCTAAACTGATTAATGGTTCAGGCAAAAGTTCTGGTTATGCATACACTAACACGCGTGTCAGAGTTATGAAAAGTAAACTTCTAACTTCAGAAACATACCAGAAACTTCTGAAAATGCAGCCTGATGAAATAACCCGTTATTTAGAAGAAACAGAATACAAAAAAGAAATAGATCAGTTAGCTGCCAAGTATGAGGGAATAAATCTGATTGAGTATGGACTTACTCAGAATTTAGAAAACACATTCAACAGAATCCATAACTTTTCAATTGGGTTAAGTAGAGACCAAATAAAACTCTATCTCAAAAAATGGGACATATGGAATGTAAAAACAATCCTTCGTGGAAAGTATGCAAACGCATCTAAAGATGAAATCATAAATAGCATTGTTGCAGCTGGTTCAAGTCCACTAAGTTTCTGGGAAAATGTAATTGACAAAGCAAACAATGTAAGAGATGTAATTGAAATGATGCATGGGAATCCTTTCTATGAGGAATTAAAACAAAACTCAGCTGATTTGGGAAAGATGGAAGACATTTTGGACAGGTTTTATTATCAATTTGTCTTGGAACACGCAGAACCAGAACTGAAAAAATATATTGTACAAGAAATTAACACAATAAACACACTCAATAGTCTGCGTACTGAACGGTTGGGTGATTATAATTATTGGATTGATGGCGGAACTGAATTAATTCAGGT
>JAZDFD010000019.1:0-22691 GCA_043808155.1 Candidatus Iainarchaeum sp. | reverse complement strand
TTTTGGAACAGACTACACTGATGAATATGGGGTCTTTGACATTGAAACATTATTTGAAGGGGAAACTGCAATCAATGCGTTTCTCAATGGGCGTTATGTGCATGTACTTGATTTCAACGGAAATGATGCTCTCTATTCTGATGCTGCTGAAACAGGAACTTTTGAACAGATAGATTTTGATAATTCAAATTCTTCCATGGGCGAGAGGAATGCTTATTACCATGTTAATGTATTGCACGATTATGTAAAAGAATTAGATGGGCAAATTATTTTACCGGAACATTTTCCTGTAACAACAAATGTTTCTGATTATAGCTATTGTGATAGTGGTGGCCCATGCAATGCCTGTGCTTCATGGTTAGAAGCTTTTTTTATGGACGGGGGCAATATGTGTACAAATATGGCATTTCTTAATGATGTAGTCTATCATGAATATGGCCATGTGATTTCAAGAATTCAATATACTATTTTCTTCCCAATTGTTAATAAGATGGATGAAGCATTTTCGGATTATCTTGCAAATACAATGACAAACAGAAGAGAAATTGCAAAAGGTATAAGTATTTCCAACCCTAACGCTTATTTAAGACCTGCGGATGCTGAAAGAAAATATCCTGCGACTGAATGTGGTGATGCTGATATTAATTACTATTGCCATAGCGAAGTATTAAGCGGCGCCCTTTGGCATATGCGGGAGAACTTTATTGATAAAAACGGCTATGACGCAGGCAAAACATATGCAGACTATTTATTTCATTTCGCAAAATACGGAAAACCTAACAGTTTCCAGAATTATCTAAATGAAATTCTTCTACTTGACGATAATGATGGAGATTTAACAAACCTAACTCCCAATTACAAAGAAATATGTCAGGCGTTTGGAAGGCACAATATAAATTGCCCTTATGCTTCTCCCTACAATTGCGGAGAGATGAAAAATGACATTACTTTAGAGGCGAATGTATCCACTCCCGATGATTGCATGGATATTACAACATCCGGAATTACTTTGGATTGTGCAGGTCATCAAATTGTAGGAACTGATCATGCGAGTAATGGCATTGACCTTTACGAGATTGAAAACGCAACTATAAAGAACTGCAAAATAAGCAATTTTTGGGCTGGAATTTATCTTAATGATAATGGGATGTTCCATCCATTTTTTCCTTCTTCTTTAAATAACACCATTACTAACAATCAACTTTACGATAATAATATTGGAGTGGCTATGTTTAGGACACACGACAGCTATGTTCAATATAATGAGATTTATGACAATGTTCAGTACCACGGAGTTTATTTATCTCATTCCGAAGGGACAGAGATTAACAATAACAAAATATATGGCAATGAACAGAGCGGGATTCTTGCCAGTAACGATAATTCAAATCTAATAATCCATGATAATAACAGTTTTGGAAATAAAGCTTCGGGGGTAGAGCTAATGGGCAGTTCTTCTTTTGCAAATATTTACAACAATAAAACATATGATAATTGGATTTCAGGGATTCAGGTTGTTTTAGATTCAGATAATCATGATATTTACAACAATATAAGTTATAACAATGGTACAAACATAAGAGCGTACCAATCTAATGATAATAAAATTTATGACAATAATGTAGGAGACGCAACTGTTGCAGCATCAATAACTGTTGAATCAAATTCACAGCAAAATGATATTTATGAAAATCACATTTACTGCCCGAATAATGGCGGAGGACTTGTGGTCAGATATGGTTCAATATACAATGATGTCTTTGACAATAATATTTACACTGCTGATTTTAGTGGAATTATATTTAATCAAGTAGAACAAAATGATGCAAGAAATAACTTTATTTATGGGCTCTCAACTGAATCAAAAGGCATACGCTTTCTTGATTCCAACATGAATGTTGTTGAAGGTGGCACAATAGCTGACAATAATTATGATGTATGGTCTTATAATTCTTTCAACACGTTAAGAAATGTTTCCTTTGACAAAGCCCTAGTAGGATTCGATGATGATGAATCAAGCATTACTATTGAATGGTTTTTGGATATAAAATTGGAGAATGAATTTGGCATTCCGATTAAGAATGTAAATGTTACAATTTCCAATGATTTCGGGCAGGTGTTCTTCGGAACCACAAACATGTTTGGTTATATTCCGACGCAAATTGTGAAGGAATATGTACACTTTGGTGATGGCTCTAAAATTTATCACACACCTCACACAATTGAGGCAGAACTTGAGGGATTCCAATCTGCTACTGAATACGTTTATATGAATCAGAGCAAGGAAATAGTCATTGTTCTTATAGATGAAAAACAGCCTGGGGCGCCATGCGATTCAAATGAGGAATGTTCTTCAGGCTACTGCGAAGGTTCAGTTTCAAACGCAAGCAGATGTTGTATTGCACAACCACCCGAAGATGGATGGTACGGTGGAGGGAATACATTTGGATGCGGAATAGACTCAAACTCAGATTATGAAGATTATTATTGCAATGCTTCCGGAAACGAACAATTTGAAGTAGCCAATACACAAAATTGTGACTGGCAGGATGACTGTACAACATGGTGTGTTGGAAACGGGGTTCATGGTGATTTGGATTTCTATGTCATTTTAAACACAAACACCTGCACAAGCACTGGCGGCGAATTAGTAGAAGACTGCACAACAAAGACAAGCACTGATACTGATGGAGGGGATGCTCCAAAACTTTTTGGAATTTTAACTGATTTTGATTCATGTTCGGAAGGGCAATGTATTTCCAGTGTGGATCCCTATTCTGATTACTGTGAAACTGACACAAAGCTGTGGGAACACTTCCCATGGAACGTGACGTATGATACAAAGTCATATTTGTGTGAGGATGGTTTTGAAGAAGAGGCAACAGATGACGATGCAGAAAACAATGGTGATGACCCAACATACACTAAAAGCTGCCACGCAGGAGTTAGAGCAGAGTGTTCTGGTGGTCAGTTTGAGACAGAGAATGGAGATTCCGGAACTGATCACTGTGAAGGCACTTGTGGAACTTCGGAGAACTCCTGTCACTTTCTAGAGTTTTATCCCGTGGATTCAGATGATGCATGCCCTTTGAATGATACATGTACTTCAAAAAGTTATGATGCAGATACTGAAGAAAATACCTGCAATGAATGCAAAGGTGAAAACTTCTGGAACTTAGGTGGAGAAACTGCAGAAACCACTTGTTGCGGAGATGATTCAAGCGAATTCAAAACCATACGCAATTGCGAACCAGATGCATGCATTTCAGATTCTACTGATGATGCATGTTGTATTTCAAATGACAAATGCGTTTACACTTCTGTATGTTATGATAATGAATATTCAGGAGACATAGATAATGATTTAAAAACAGAATTATGCAACAATGGAACATGGGAAATAGTTACAATAACCGCTCCTCAACTTTTACACCCAGAAAATAACTCCATACATCTTGATGCTGATTCACTTTACTTTGATTGGAGTGATGTTCCTTATGCAGATGAATACAAACTAACAATCGCCCATCCCGTACATGGGACATTCATCTTCAACCCAATTGAAAGTGAATATTTATTAGAAGCAACAGAATGGACTTTATTAAAAGACGGCACCTACACCTGGAAAGTGAATGCAGTTGTGAATGCTGAAGAAGGCCCAGCAAGCGAGGAATGGAATTTCACAAAACTCACAACTCCCGTGCAAATTTTCCCGTATGATGGAACAACTTACGCTTACAGAAGTGAGCCTGTTATTGCAGAATGGGAAAATACAGGTGCAGAAAAATACAAATTAAAGATAATTCTGCTTAACGGGATGCCATTTGAGCAGGAGATTGCAGGCACAGAGTATGTAATACCTTCAAATCTGTGGAATATTTTAAATGATGGCACATACAAATGGAGTGTAGCATCTGTTGTGGGTTCACATAATAGCCCCTATTCCGAGGAATGGCATTTAACAAAAGATACAATACCTGTTTTGCTATCCCCGTTTAATGGAGCAGAGCTCGATTACGCGCCTGTGACATTTGACTGGGATGATGTTGAAAATGCAGATTTTTACAAAGCAAAAGCAACAATACCCGGAAACCCAAATCCAATAGAATTCCAGCTTCCGCCAGACCAAAGCTATTTTACAATTTATGAACCAGGTTGGAATAATTTACCAAATGGAGAATACACCTGGCAGGTTAAATCAGTAAAAGGAATCAAAGAAAGTAATTATTCTGAACTTTGGTCATTCACAAAAACAGGATAAAATATTTTTCTAGTTTTTTCCTGGTGTTTCCTAATTTTCAATAGATTTATATAATAATAATTCTAATTATTACTGCTAGCAATTTAGTTTAATTATCAAAGGGGGATCCCATGGGAAAGTTGACTAAACAACTGATTATTCTAATCTATATAGTCCTCTTTCTCGTTCCCCTTGTTTATGCCACATGTGATGCCATGACATTCACGACATTCTGGATAAGGGACATAGATGCTTTGGATGACACTACCAATAACGGCCCAGTAATATGCACAGAATCATCCCCTTCTGATGCAACTGCAGATACAAATTGTGCAAGAAGGCTTCATGATGATGTGAACTATTTCAGGGTTGAGTTCAAGTACAGGGTTACCGTGGTATCCGGCACCTGCAGTGTTGATTTAAACTGGGCATCAGTAACTTCTAATCTGTTTGGCAAAATTGTGAACAACACCTCCGACCTCAACTGCTTTTACTCCTGGGACGGAAGCACTTGGCTTTCAGATGTAGGCTCCTGCCAGCTTAATGCCGATAATTATATATCTGACACAAATGTTCATGTAATCCCATCTCCTGTTCCAGTGATAATATATTGGGGCTTCAATTTCCAGTCAAAAACAGACGGCGACACAAACATAATGACAAATGCGGGAATTCACGGCAATGACGGCGTAACAAACTCTTACGGCATGAGCGACAATATCAGCGTCGGTTTCATAAACAACATTCCGGATGCAAACATTCTCACACCCACCTCAAATGAACAGGATGTTAATGGAACACATGATGTGAATATTGTGTTTACTGATTTAGATATCTCAACACAAGCAGGTGATTTGAATTTTGGAATTTGGATTTCAGATGCAAATGGTTTATACACTACCGCAGTCGACACTGACATTAACATAATGAATCCAAGCGAAATAAGCTGCGGAGGAGATTATGATTTTAGAGACGGTTCAAACTGCGCATATCCATGGAACACTACATTAGTTAATGATGGAACTTATTACATGGATTTAAATGTTTTTGATTTAACAGATACAAACTCAGTTTCAACTACTTATTCATTTGAGGTAGATAATGCACCAAGCCAGCCAGGATATACATATACTGGAACGCTTAATTCAGATTTTAACTTTACAATCAGCGGTTGCACTAACACAGGCGACCAGTGGAGATTTATT
This sequence comes from Candidatus Iainarchaeum sp., assembly GCA_043808155.1. GTDB lineage: Archaea > Iainarchaeota > Iainarchaeia > Iainarchaeales > JAZDFD01 > JAZDFD01. Next base: position 17,246 of record JAZDFD010000019.1, on the reverse strand, counting down.
GCATGTGCAAGCAGTCCGTGCAATTCTGATTCTGCTGACAAACTTTGCGAAACCTCTAATTCAGGGTCAGCTCCAACTACGTGTACAGGGGGGAGCGTGACTTGTGATTATGTTCCTACAGCATCATTATTTGCGACCTGCTGTGATGATGAAAATCACTGTTCCGAAACAGAAACAGGAACGCCCACTGCAATAAATGACAAATTTACATGGGACACATTAACCCCCGCAAATAATGACAGCAATGCATCATGTGAAATAGACACATTTTCCATAACAAATGTCAGCAGCCGTTGTGGTGAATCGTTCACTGATGCCAACTTTGGAATTTCAGATTCAACTGAAAATCTTTTCTGTGAAGATGTTGTTGTAAATAATGGTGCTGATGCAAATTGTTATTTCGATATGACAACTATTGGAAATCACACTTGGGATGCTAACTTAGTTGCTACTGATTTTGACACCAACTTCTTTTCCAGCAGAACATTTACTGTGAATAATGACACTTTTTCACTTACAAAATGGGAACCTCCGACGAGTGCAACAATTCCAGAAGGTGTCTTGTGGGATTTTAATGTAACCGGTGTTCAGAATAGTTGTTCAACTGTAGTTAATGATGCAAATGTTGTTTTCAGAGACGTAACTGAAGATGTGAATTTATGTTCTGACGCTGTTGGACACGCTGGTTACTATGACTGCAACAACACTGCAGGTCCTGCACCTCTCAATGAACTTGAAGAAACATGGGATTTCAGAATTTATAAAACAGGTTTTGATGTTTATGATTCAGATGACAGAACATTTACAGCAGATATAAATGCACCTTACACAACATCTGATGCCAATTCAGGCTGGCAGGCAACAGATGCAGATGTCATTTTAACCTGTGATGATGCAAATGGTGTTGGTTGTGCAACAACATATTATAAACTTGATACTGATTCCACTTCTGAAACATCTTATCCTGGTTCATGGTCAACTTATAGTTCAAGTGTTTTAATAAGTACTGACGGGAATTACGGACTGCAGTTTTATTCAACAGATTTATGGGGCGGGACAGAAACAGCAAAAACAGAATACGTGCTTATTGATAAAACCGCACCAACAACAACTTCTGACATTTCTTCATCATGGCAGGATACAGGTACTGTTTTAGTAACTCTTACCTGTGCAGATTCACAGTCAGGATGCAGTACTATTTATTACAGAAAAGATTCAGATTCGAGTAACAGCACCTCTTTCGGAGGCTGGACTGATGGTGGCGGTTCCCCTGCAAATACTACGTTCGTTGGTGACGGAAACTGGGCTATTAGATATCACGGTAAGGATAATGTTGACAATAATGGAACAACATTGGAAGAATATGTGCTTATAGATTCAACTGCACCTGAATCTTTATCAATTTCTGCTCCAACAAATAATGACACGTTAACATCATCAACAGTAACTTTAGAATACTCTGGTTCAGATTCAAATTCAGGAATTGAAATCTATTATGTTCAGGTAGATGCTTCTGGGTGGGTAAATAATTCAACAAACACATCCTATGCCTTTACTTCTCAAACTGATGGAAATCACACATATTATGTGAAAGCAGTTGATTATGCAGACAATAACACAACTGCAGATGTAAATGTAACTCTGACCCTGTCTGGGGGAACAACACCTGAAAATCCGCCCCAAGGCAGCGGCGGAGGAGGCGGAGGTGGCTCAGGAGGAAGCAGTACTGAATGCAGTTTCATGGAAAAAAGAGGCTGTGGTTTGGGAGTAGGAGTCTGCACAGGAGAACAGAACTGCAAAAACGGATACTGGTTAGAGTGCACTGCGCCAAACCCAGGAAATGAAATCTGTGATGATGAATTAGATAACGACTGCGATGGTTCAGTTGATGAAGGCTGCGAATGTTCACTTGGTGAAAGAAAATTCTGCGGAACAAATGAAGGAGAATGTAATCAGGGAACACAAGATTGTGTTGGAGGCGAATGGGATACCTGCAGAGGTGAAATAAAATCAGAATCTGAAAGATGTGATGGTTTAGATAACAATTGTGACGGAAGAGTTGATGAAGATTGCCAAATTCAAGAAGACAAATTCATTGAATTAGCATTAGATATTTCATTTATTGGAGACACGCAATACATAAGAGTCACAGATCCAAAAACCGGAAAACCCGCTGTTGGAATTACCGTAACAATAACAGAACCTGATGGTTATGCATTCACGCTAACAACTGACAACGAAGGAAGAATTTCTTTCAAAACATTAAAATCGGGAACACACACAATTCAAATTAATTCCGGAACTTTCCAAACCTCAACAACTTTCTTCACACATGATTGGTTGTCATGGTTGTTATATAATGTGAACTTAGTGTTTGGATCCTACTCAGAGTCACTTTACAAACAATATGAAATACTAGACAATTTCATGCTTCTGAGAAAATTAGCTTCCTCTTCTGCAGCTTAATTTTAAAGTCAACACTAAATTCCCTTAATGTAATTATAAGCAGAAACTGCAGCTTTCGCACCCGAACCAGCAGCAGAAACTATTTGTGCTAATTCACCTGTAACATCACCCGCAGCAAAAATTCCTTTAACAGATGTTTCCATATTTTCAGAAACTTTTATGAAACCTTTTTCAGTAATCTTTGCACCAGCTTTCTTCGCAAGTTCACTTTGCGGAATCAAACCAGCATACATAAAAACACCGTCAAGTGCAATTTCGTTTTCTGCATTACTTTTCCTGTTCTTGATTTTAATTCCATTAACCTTACCACTCCCTGAAATTTCAGTTAATGCAGTTCCCAAATGAAGTTCTAAATTCTTCCCTTTAAGTTTTTCAAGTTTTTTCTTATAAATCTCATCACACATCATTTCATCCAAAAACTCAACTAAATAAACTTTCTTACAAATATCACTCAGATAAATTGCAGCCATTACACCAGAATTTCCCGCACCAATTACTGCAACGTCCTTTCCTTTATAGAAGAATCCATCACACGTAGCACAATAAGCAATTCCCTTTCCTTTCAGTTCATTTTCACCTGGAATTCCAAGCATTTTATTTTTTGTTCCAGTTGCAAGTATAACTGATTTTGCATTGAATTTCTCTTTTCCTGCTTCAATTTCAAAAACATTTAATTTCTTTACAATTGCCTTGACTTCATTAAGTTCAATTTTCATTCCAAATTTCTCTAAATGCTTCTTCATTTTCTGCATTAAATCCATTCCGCTCAGTCCCTCAAAACCAGGATAGTTCTCAACCATTATTGCATCAGAAGCCACCCCTCCAATCAAGCCCTTCTCAAAAATCCTTACACTAAGCCCTTTTCTAAAGGCATAAATCGCAGCAGTAATTCCCGCAGGACCCGAACCAACAATCAAAACGTCAGTATTGCTCATTTTTTCACCTTTTTTCATTTTCAACAAAGTCTTCAATTTTTTCCAAAAATTTCTCTGCAAATTCTATTGCAGATTCAGCATCATCTACACTAATTTTAGCATCAAGTCCATAAGAAACTGTATGTCTCATTAACCTATAAGAATCCAACTGATTTATTAAATCAATTCCTAATTCTTTTTTGCAGTTCTGCAGAAGATATTCCACTATTGCATAATGACTCCGCTCTTTTACTCCTTTGAGAAATAATGCTGCACGGGCAGCATGGAACATAGAATTATATGACGCAAGAATTGAGCTGTTGTAAATTTTCACTCTTAAAGCAGTTTTAGATTCTTCAAGATAATTTTCTGAAATTTCCAGTGATTTAACACATTTTTCCCATGAAGGCGGAATTTTTTTCAGCAACCCTTCCTCAAACAAATCTTCTGACATTTAAATCACCAGACTGCTCCCTTTTAAAAGAATGTGATTTGATATAACTTCTTTATAAAAGGGGTCATTTTTTCCAGACAGTTTTTTCCACTGAAGCAGTGTAAATTTATTTATATTAACATCAATTTTAATTTCTTTTGCAATTTTTCTCACGGCTTCTGAGAAATTAGCATTTGATTGTGTGATTATCAAAACATCAAGGTCGCTTTTATCATCAACATCTCCGCTTACATAGGAACCATAAATTGCAAGAGAAATAATGCTCTCATCTGTATCAAAAAATTTTTGAGTAAATTTAGCTTTAGTGAGTCTGTTTAAAAGATACGCTTTTTGAAGTTCTTTCATAATAGGATTGTTTTTATTTAATTTATACAAAAGCAGATTTCCTCTGATTTCTTTTTTAAGCAGATTCTCGCTGCACAATTTTTTGCAAAGAACGCTTACGGAACCAGAGCTTATTTTCATATTTTTAGCAAGCTCTTTCACATATGATTCTTTCCATGGCTCCGTTAAGAAATAGGAAAGCAATTTCCATGTTACACAGCTATCAAAAATATTACTCATAAGTGTCACTCAACAGTGGTTATGCTAATATTGAACTATCGTTCAATTTATAAAACCATCGTTCAATTTAAAATACGTTAAGCCCTTTTCTAAAGGCATAAATCGCAGCAGTAATTCCCGCAGGACCCGAACCAACAATCAAAACGTCAGTATTGCTCATTTTTTCACCTGTTATATATCTCATGCCCTAAACAATATATATTAGTTCTCAATATTAAATATATTAACCATTATATAATCTAAGCTTAGGGGTGTGTGTGAATTTGGACAAAAAAATATTATTTTCCGCTGTTATTCTGCTAATTTTGGCAATTTCATTTGTTTTATTTACTGGCTATCCATTTTTCACCTCTAACACAGCCCCAATTAATGATTTTGAATCAACTATTAATGTCAATATCACAGTTACAGATACAGCAGACAAGCAAATAACAAATGACACTTTTAGTTTTGTAAAAGCTACCTGGGAAAGTCAGAATATTGATATTGAATCACAGGCAATAATTTCATCACTCTCTTCAGATGAAATAAAAAATTTTAACTATGATACAGTCAGCAGATCCTTCATGATTTACAAATCCGATTTAGAATCTCAAAAATTAGTCCCAACTGCGGCAACTGATTTCGTTGAACTGAACATTGCATTTGCAGATTACATTAATTTACTAAAACAAAATCAAAGTGAACTCTCTGAACAAAAAGAAACAATCGCATCACTAGAATCGAAAGAAGAAATCTGTGCAAATCTTGATATTTATGAAACATATGTTGCTTCTCTTGAACCACTAAAAGACAATTCCGTAATTTTAGTTCAACTTGCAAATGTCTTTTCAGTAAAACACCCTGCTTTAACAAAGAAAATACATTTAGACACTGACATTGAAACACTCTCAGATTTAGAAATTGAATTTGAAGAAAAAAAACTTTTCCTAAACAGCTGGAAAAAAGGATGCGGGGCTGAGTTCAGTGAATAAAAAAATAATTTTCTGTATTTTATCAATTTTAATATTTGTCAATATGTCGGAAATAGTATTTGCAGATACATCATGTATTGAAAGGCATACTAACCCGTATGTTTTTGCTATACCTACGTCTGAGTTCAGTAATTATAATGCTAAATCCGATGTGACTGTGATTACCGGCGACTTTGGAAATGGTTTTGAAAATAGTACTGATGCAAGACCTGCGAGAATAGGTGGTGTCATTTATGATGGTAATCCTTCAGGTGAAAGAGAGATTCACATAATCCCCGGAACATACACTTATTTAGTTGATTCCCGCAACAGTGCAGGCACTGCTGATAATATGCTTTTCAGAATTATTCATAATGGCGAAGCAATTAATAACATTGAAGACATACTAAAACAATCCCACTCTTCGGATTTGACTGAAGCTTCTGCTAGAATTGCGATTGCCTTGCTTAAAGATGGGACATTAGTGACTATTGGTACAACAGGGTCTGCCTACGATGTTGCCCAGCAACTTTTAACTGTTTGTCCTGATGTAATAAATGCTTATCTTTTAGACGGAGGAAGCGCATATTGTTACAACAGCATTGCTGGCAACTGTTTAGATGACAAAGCGTGTGTTTTTGGTTCTCCTGCCATGCCACCAACTATTCAAGGACATGATTATAAAACCGGCGCCAATTGGAGTGCCAGGTATCTGATTGTTATAACTGATAACGCCCAAAATTTACCTTTGGATACTGATAATGCAGGAAATCCAGTTGAATTCAAAACTGTTTCTAAGAAAATATTTATTCCAAAATCAGGCATAATTCAGGAACAATATTCTCTTGGTGATTTTTCCAATCTTGATGAATTAAATTTAAATACATATGATATTGTTTCTGAAATCCTTCAAAATTTTGATATTTTTGATGATGGGCCTGTTGATAAATTTTATGTCTCAACACTTCCAAATGTTAAATTCTGGGAACAAGTAACCAATAAAGATACAGCAAACCAATATACTGTGATTCAATATGTTAATGATTATACTGGTTATAGATTTGCAACTGATTCACAAGGTCGCATTTTAGGTGTTGGTTTTACTTATTATGAAGATCAGGTTTGGTATATTGATGACAAGTGGCAGTATTTTGATATTCGCGGTTACGATTACAGTCAGGGAATCCAAAACAATGTATATACTGGTGTTTGGCCCGGCAGAGATATTTCTCCAGATTCACCAGAAATGAAAAATAGGTGGCTTCCGAACAGATTAGCAACTGCAGGCCACCAAGGTCATTACTTCTATTTCGACTCTGCCTGCGATCATGAAATTGCTTGCAGTTATGGTTTAACAAATCTTGAAGACACACCAATGAATAATTACTATAACTATGAAAATGAAACGCCTGCTGCCGGAGAATGCACGAGCAAAACAGTAATTACTAATTTAACTCTCGTGCCGCCTATGTTAGTTTTACCAGGAAATTTTAGAAAAATAATTTATCTTTATGGTGACACTCCTGATTTAGAATCCTGTGAAGGTAAAAACATAATTGTGTGGCAACCGCCTGACAATGAAGACTGTTTCAGCATTAATGGAATTCCAAATATCCAAACATCTGAAATTATTGGTCCAGTTGTTTCCAATAATAATGGAATCGAAACAGGTTATCTTTCAAATCCCGCATTTATCGAATCTTTACCAAATGTTTTGAGTCGTGCTCAGTTTTGTGCAGGTATTGATGCTGATGATAATGGTAAAGTTGAGAGTTCAGAACCGCATGATTCTGATGGTGCAGTTCTTACAATAATTAATCCTGCTGAAATCGATGTCGAAGAACCAGAAGAAATTCTGGAAGAAACACCCCTCTCAGGCCCCGAATTTGGAACAATTTGGAATGAATTTGTGATATTTTATTCTCGCTATGCTAATTATAATTTTAACGAGCAAATAGCAAATGTATATTCCTTGCAATCAGAAAATGATTCTGGTTCATTAGTCAACATAAACTTAAATTTGCTGAATTTAGATTCTGATACTAGGGGTAATAATTATTATTTGGCTTTTCCGGCAGGTACAGTGTCCGGACTTTACAGAGTTGAATTTGCTTCACAGACTCACAGACACCCTGTAATTTTCCTTGTTACTGATGAAACAACAACAAAATCAACACAAACAATGGCAGTTTCATATGGAAAAGAGGTCAATTAGAGTGTCATGTTTTATATACATCCAGATACTTAATAATTATTAACTAAAACACCTTTATGAGGGCGGTTATATGGACAAAAAAGTGATTGTTGCAGGTTTTTTTTTAATTATTATAATTGTTTTTGGTTTTTTATTTTTCATGAACCAAACACCAGTTGATGAATCAGAAGGATTCTATTTCTATTACGATGCGCCAATTTATACTGCTGCATTACCTGACATTGCAGATGAATTAGCCTCAGATGAAACCAAAGGAGTTGTAAGACTTTACAAAGCAGATTCATCTTATTCCGATACCTGCCCAACTTATAACGCAGTTGATCGTTCTGAAATTGCCTTTGGACAGGCAGAAGTAAATCCCATGTACCACGATGGAGATGGCTGGGGTTATTACATTGGGTTTGCAGACAGAGATGCACTTTACAAAGTTGTATTTTTAGAACCTTCTTCAGGAACAGCTGAAGAAAAGCCATTATTTTTTGAAACCAAAAACGGCCAAGTTAATCTTCTTCAGGAGGGGGTTTGTTGAAGTTTTATAATTCACGTTATTTTAAATTTTCAGTAATTTTTATTTTCCTTTTATCAATTTCACTTTATTCTTTTGCAGAAGGCGAAGTAGAAGTTTGTATTGATCATTTTGAATGCAGTGCAAATGGTGATTCATTAATTCAGACTCTTGTTGATTGTTCCGAGGTGTCAACTCCATGCGCTTATGGTTGCCGTGATGCTGTTGGTAATGAAGTTGCAAGATGCAAAATAGATGAGGATTTCATTAGTGCCATATGTGTCAGTGATGAAACATTTGGAGTTTGTTTATGGAAATCAACAATGTTAGATAAACCCAGACGCTGTGGTAACACTGATTTTCCAATGCCGCCCTGGAGTGAAATTTCAGGAAAATGTGGAGGCAGCAGTAATATAAAATGCTGTATTAATCTTACACCTGAAACACCAACAACACCAACAGAAACACCAGATGAAACACCCGCACCTGAACCATTTGTAGGTCCACCCGCACCCGAAGTTGAAAAAGCCACAACAATTTATTCTAAGTCGTGTGACACATTATGTGATACTTTCAAACCTGCAACAACAGGAAAATACACCTGCAATAATGGATATTCCTCAAATTATTGTATTGGGAGCACAGCAACTGATATTTGTGCAGAGGGAACTGCCGGTCTCTGCCACTGCAGATTAAGTCCTGACTATTATCAAAGTGAAATAGCAAACTGCAGTGTATTTTTAAACAGAATAACTCCCTCAGGTTTTAATCAAAATTTAGCTGACGATACTGAGCCAGTAGTAGGTTCTGCAAATAATTTATTTATGGAACGTGCATCGGAATACGTTCGTGAAAATTTTCCTACCAATTTATTTTTAGCGACTGTTAGTGAACCCAATTCAGTTCTTGCACCTCTGTCTGAAAACGAACTCCAATATTATGAATTAACTAAAGGCAATCCTCTAAGACCAAGATTTTTTATAAACAATAATGATTTACCAGAAACAGGAATTGTTTTGTTCTGGCAAGTTTTAGGTGGAGGCGATAATCTCACACTTGAAGAAACAAATAATTTGGATTGTTTTACTTCTGAAAATGAAATGTCAAACACCTGGATTTTTGCACCCGCAGGCGAAACAATTGTTCCAGGACAAAATTTGTATATGCTTGAAACTAACAGGGCTTACATGACAGCAGGAGTTAATATGGACATTCTTCGGGATGCAGATTATAAATTTGTAAAATATTGTGCAGCAGTAAAACAAAGTGATAGTACGTGGATTTTAGAAGATTCAATTATTGTAAAAATAATTTACCGTGCTTCACAACCAGGTGCAACAGGCACAATTGAGTTGGCTTCTTGCAATCTTGGTCATACAGGCGAATCTGGTGAAACAGGAGAACAGGCATATCTCAAATACGGATTTGACAGATTATTATTTGACTGGAGCTGGGATGATGTAAGTATTAATGAATGTGATGATTCGGGAAATGCAAAGTTTTGTGATGCAACACAATTTTCTATTTCGCTTTCTAAAAAAGCTGTGCAAATCAAAAAATTCACTGAAAGTTCAGACAATTTTACAGACATCGAAGCCTACACTGGAAAATGGGGTTTTGATAATGTTGATTTTGATGAACTGAAAGACACTGCACATTTATATCTGTGGACAAAAGAACAAATGGAAATTACTGACAGTTCAGACATACCAACAACATATTTATTTTTCAGAAATTCAAAAAATGAAATTCTAAGTCAGTATGATTTTGAAGTTGATAATGAAGAAAATGCAGAAAACGAAGAATCAAATGAATCACAACCTGCAACTTTCATATCTGTGGTATTAGATTTAACAAGGTTAGAGGTCTCAGTTGGCTCTCAAAATGAAGATTTAGGTGACGCTGGATTTGATGACGCTGAAATTATTGCAACAATTTCAGATGATAACTTTGATGAAGTACAAATGAATCTTTTAGGTGCAGAAAAAGATGAAGTCACAGGAAATTATTACATGACTTTTAATGAGTATCACGCATTAGTTAATTCATTATTTACAGATTGTTCAGCTGAAACTGAAACATGCACAATTGAAAGCATAACTTCCGATAATGATGGAACAGTTGAATTAACTACTGACTTATTAACAAAAATTTATGAAAACATTTCATTTTCCGCAGGAATAAGAAATTCAGGCACTCTCACAGTTGAGAATAATGATGAACTCATAACTAAAATAATGACAGACGCAAAAAATATTAAGGGATTAAATGCATCTGATTTGTGGAATAACATAAGGTTTGACTCATATCTTTTGGAAGATGATTATTCAGGCAACGGAGAATACTCGGATGACAATTTCAGAGAACACTATTTTTATGCCGGCTTATATGAAAACGAAAAACATCCTTTAGATTATATCAATTTCGCAGAAGAGAACTGGAAAAGTTTAACAAGTTTAGGTCAAGCAGGAAGATACAAACTATTATTGAATTACAATTGGGAAAGCGACACTTTTGAACTTTCACGTGCAATACTGCACTATAGTTTTACTGCACTTACTGCATCACAGCCAGAAAGTTCTTTCAATTACAGGGCAAACCCATTATTTTTCACGCCTTTCAATGCAGGCATGCACCCTAATTTAGTTTCAGAAATAATACTTTCAAAGTCTGTTGACCCAGGCGCTCATGATGCTGTAATTGAAGAATCACAAAATGCAAATTATTATGACACTTATTCTTTCACACAAGAAGGAAAGCTTTTTGAAATAACTTCTGATGACAAAATTTATTATTCGCCTTCATCTGCAGTAAAAGTTACTGTTGAAATAGACGAGGGCACAAAAGTCCCTTCGGGAGACGGCGGAACACAAACGGACTATACTAATGCAGAACCAAAAGGTATTTTCTATTCTCTGACTCCTGCTCAAACAACAGCACCAATTCTTTACTGGCAAATTGAAAGCGGATGGGTTAGTGATCACTTGAATGAAGCAAGTGAATTAACCTCAACTTGTTCATCTGTTTCAGGCTCAAATAATTATGCGGGTATTTCAGGTGATTTAGGCAGCGACATTTCCTCAATCGTATTCACGCCTTTAAACACACCAATGGCACTGACTTTTATCTGTTCAGCGAATGAACACGCAGTATCTTCTGTTGAATTCAATCCCTCAGGTTCAGGCATAACAACAACCACAAAACTAGGTGCAGTAAGCAATCAGTTACTTGCAGAAACATCACGCACATTACAACTGAACAACACAGAATTCTACAACTATTATTCACTTGAAGAATATCTGAATCTGCTGGAATCAGGCTACACCTGCCTTGATTTAGACAATACTAAAAGTGAAATGCTTCTCTACTGGAACACGCGAAAACGTTCATCAGATTTGCAGCCTGATATTTCCGATCCGGAGTAGCATCAGCAACCTCGTCATATATTACACACTTTATCAGCCACCTCATTTCCCCAATTTATTTAAAAGAACACTCTCTCCAGAGTAACCCTTAAATACTTCCGAAACGCATATTTTATTACAAATTACCTGAATCTTTATATTTACCTGAATCTTTATATATTACTAATAATATAAAGAATATAATCATATAAGGAATACAAAAGAGGTTGCGGGATGGACAAAAAAATCATTATTGGTACAATTGTTTTTATTGTAATAATTGCAGGTTATTTCTTATTTTTCCAGACTCCCCCGACTGTTGAAGATGATGTTACTGTAGTTTTTGAAGAATTTGATGAATTTTGGTCTGACAGAGAAATGGTAATTGGTGAAGATTTGTTTTTATCGTCTGATAAATTTTCAAATATGTCTAAATCTGAGTTAGTGAAATTAAAAACAGATGTTCTTAATTTTAAATCATCTCAAGACGATTCTGTTGTAAAAGAAACATTAGATTTGCAGTTTGAAATGATTACTTATGTTATATTAGCTAATGAATTTACGGAGTTATCTAATAAACGAAAAGAAGTTGTAGAGGCAAATTTAGCTGCAAATGTTCCTGATTCGGCATATTGTACACTTTTGCCTACTTTTAAGGCAATTGCAGAGAAAGCACGGAAATTAGCCGTGGTTGGTCCTTCTCTTATGCAAAATTTAATATCCTTTAGTGAAAAGTATTCCGGGCTTAATTATAAATTCTCTCTTTCGGATGAAGCAGCTAACCTTAAATATCCTGATGAACGTTTTATTTTGGAAATCGAATCCGATATTTTAGCTCTGGAGGATGACTTCTGCAGGGAGTAGTTTTTTATATAATAAGTTGAATATAATATATATCCTAATTATAGGTGTGTGATATTATGAATATTGGTCAGCGTTTTGTAGTAGCCTTAGTCATTTTGTTATTAATTCCCCACGTATTTGCGGATATGATGCCTATTAATATTAGAATACCTAACCCTGGCGATTGTATGCAAGCTGAAGGTCAATTATGGAATGGCTTGTCGCCTGCGAATTTTGATGTTAATATTGGTTCTAATGCTGTACAACAGTATGAATTGCATCTATACTCACTTCAGTGTAATGATGAAAGTTGTAGTTATACTATTAATGTCAAGAGATACAATGGTTTCTGGAGTGGAGGATATGTTTATCAGGCAACTATTTCAGACACAGATGTGCCTTTCAATGTAGACTTATACTGGCTAGGCTATCGGAAAGCAAGCCCTCGCTACCCAGCTACTGTCGGTGCAATAAATATTAGTGATGCTAATGATCGCATGCCTGCAGTTCCTAACAATATTATTATAACTCTTGAAAATTTTGAAGTAGTTCGTTTTGAATGGGGCGCGCTTTTACAGAATGATATGTATGTTAAATTTGACATTTGTAATCGTACACCCTCTGCTGCACCAGACCAAGTAATACCTGGCGCACCAGGTAATGAAAACCCAATTCCAGAGGTGCCCATAGCGACAGTAAACGGACCATGCAGAGCACCGCACAATACTGATGGACTCTGCATAAACACAGATACAACACAATGCAGTGGCACACTAATAAAAACAAGAGAATGCAATGGTAACTACTGCTGTTCAGGTGGAAATAATATTAGGTGTTGTGTAACTCCAAGTGCATCTTGTGAAGGCACTCCCGCATCTCCAAATGGTGTAGGAAATGCAATCCTTTCTTTTTACAACGCTGATGCAACAGCAGAACTTGAATCAGTAGACGGCGTTTATTATGTTCCTGGAACTCCCGCAGTAGGTCCATCTGCACTTGTTGTAGTCCCCAAATTCACATTGTCATCTGCAGTTCCTGCAGAAAAACAGATTTGGATCTGGATGGCGAAGAATCCTGCAGATGATGTTTCTTATTACACAAATAAAGAAGATGCGGAAAACAATCTGAAATGTTTCTACCCAAGCGATGCAGCTGTTCGTGTTATAGGGCATCAGTTTTATTGGGTTGGTAAAAACGAAACTAAACTTGAAGTTGATAATAAGTATTGGCTGGATGGAAGCGGCAATATTTCAGAAATCACAGGCGGAGTTTTAAATTTCAGGGCAAATGAAGCATGCCAGTCAGGAATGTTTTTCAGCAAATATGTTGTTTCAACTGCAGGTACAACTGAATATCTTTTTACTAAAAACAATATGAACATTTACATTGTTGAGGAATCAGGAGGTGCTGCAGTTGGAAGGGAAGCAGATTCGGGTTTCGGAGTAATTGCAGGCCATCATATGGAACCAACAATAAAAAGCAATATTGATACTACTACTTATTATTTCAAATATTGTGTCGGGATAGGCAATGGAACTGCAACAAGCCCTATGATTACAAATAATTCAAGTTTGCAGTGGGACGAAGCTTTGCTTGCAGTTGGAAAATCGCCGATGTGCGAAGTTACGCCACCAGTTACTCCTCCAGTTACGCCACCCGTAACAGTAATACCTTCAGCAGAATGCGCAACCTGCTCAACTATTGCACAATGTTTAGGCTGTATTGATAAAGAAAAATTCATTCCCGGAGTATTTGAACAAAAAAACTAACACGCCCTCAAAATGGAGGCAGTTCAAACAACTCAGAAAGTTCTCATTCTGAAACTTCCGACAATACACACAATACGTCATAAAACATCTATGGGCAGAATGCATGAAATCAAATTAATGTTTTACCAAGCAACCTTCTTGCAGAAACTATTTTTTACACCTTATTTAGGATAATAAAAAAATAAAATAAGAAAGAAGAATTTTGTTTCTTCTTTGGGTTTTGAATTTATTTGTTTTTTTAAGTTTTGAATTTTAAAATTATTTCTTCTTTGCTCTTGTTTTAGGTTTTGAAGTTCTCTTTTTTGTAAATGTTTTTTTTACCGGAATATCAGTTTCAGTATAAGTTTCATTACTTTCTGTAACTTCAGATTTTGTATTGTTTACACTTCTGCTGAAGTATGCAAGCAATGCAACAACAACCAAGAACAAAACAATAATTATAATTGAACCGCCGTTTGCAAGGAGAAATAAACCTGTCCCAACAAAACCATTATCTTCTGAATTTTCACTTTCTTCTGAAGAAGTTTCTTCTGCAGTTACAGTTTCTTCAGAGTTCACTTCTGAATCTCCGTTTTCTTCTGCTAATGTTTCTTCTTCAACCAGCATCCCGGCTTCATCAACTTTCACTACAAGTTTAACTTCTTCCTCAAAGTCGAATCCAGTGATTCTAATAGTGGATTCATATTCTGAAGCTTTAACCTCTAATGAAGGGCTGATATAAAAGTAAACTTCCTGTGTTTCGCCAACGCCTAATTCAACATCGCGTGGTTCAAAGTAAATCCATGAGGGCCCCTCAAATGCTATGTCCACACCCTGTGTTCGGCTCCCTTCATTCTCCATGAAAAGAGTAACTAATATTGGTTCCTTACCCCTTTCCGCAGTGATTTTTCCGTCAAATTCTGAAGCATCTATATCCAGAGCATAACAGTCCACAAGGTCTATAGAATAGGCATTTTCAGTGCTGAATAATGGATTTTCAGCCTTTATTGAGAGACCAGGACTAACTGAACTAATTGCGCTAAAATCAAGAACAACTGCAATTTTAGCCACTTCTGAAGGCATAATTTCAACACTTTCTTGACTTAAAATCGCATTTACACCCTCTATTGTCAGGTTTAATGCAATGTTTTTTGTCCCAGTATTTGCTATATCAAATGTGGCATTTACTGGATTTGCCTCTTCCTGACATAGTGATTCAGGCAGAGTAAATGCCCCAATTTCAGCATTATAACAATCCTCTGAATTTACAGAAATCATTTTATTAGTCATTTTATTGAATTTTAAGCTGTAAATTCCAAGGAGGATTTCCACATTTTCTTCTGATTCGTGTTCAGTGAATTCAAGCGTGATTTCTTTCTCAGCTCCTGCTTCAATTTCAACTATTGTTTCTCTTAATGAAACCCATTCAGGGTCAGAAATATTTAATTCAAGTGAATCAGAGAAATTACCATTATTTCTCAAAACAATTTTAGCTTCAGATTTCTCATCATTACAGACAATTATTGAATCCACAAGAACCTCAATTTCCTGAGCGTCAAGAATCTCATAAGTGAATTTTTCTGAAGTTTCGAAATATGATTTTTCAAGTTTTGCAGTAATTTCGAATTCATATGTTTCAAGTGCTGCATCACATGGTGCGTTAATTTCAAGTGACACAGTTTTTGAAGTATTTTTTTCTAAAGTGAAACTTTCGTCACTTAATGAATACCAATCCGCATCCAAACCCGAAACTTCAAGCATAACAGATTCATCTAATTTACTTGTGTTTTCAATTCCAAACTCAAAAGAAACATTTTCACATTGTCCTGAAGTAATTTCATTTTCAAAAGCGTTTAATTTCACGCTTCGTGATTCTAAAACTTCAACAATAACAACTCTTTCAATAGTTTCTTCATTTGAAACAGTTAAAGGAATTTCATAACTCCCTGGTTTTATAAAACAAGAATCTGCTTTTATGAATGCATAAAGAAATTTAGTTTCAGAAGCAGTTAAAGTGATTTTAAGATTTTCTTTTCCAACCCATTTTCCATTAATATTAATCCAGTTTGCATAGTCTCCCTGTGCAGTTATAGTGTATGTGTGTGTTACTGAATCATCATTTTCAAGAACCCAGGTTGTTTGTGCTGGCTCAATACAGTCTGCTTCAACTGTAAAGTCACCATTCAATACTAATGCGTTTGCTGTGCCGGAAATTGAAAAGAGAATAAGTAATACTCCTAATGTTAAAATTGCATATCGAAATTTCATAATCTCACCTACCATTTTCCCTAACTCAAATCTTTTAAAGTGTTAGGAATGTGCTGGTTTTAAAAATAAAAAATAAATGAAAGAAGCCCTAAGGCTTCTGTACTTAATCGTCTTCCCAAGCTTCCCTTCTCTCTTTTCGAGAGGGGCCACTCTGAACCATTTTTGAGATTAAGAGTATTGCACCGATTACAACAAGCAGTACCACAATTCCTAACAGAACGTTTGCACCCATTGCAAATAATCCTGATGCTAATTCTCCAAATCCATCTGGTTCAACTGTGACTTTTACATCTTTCTTGTCAACGAAACCTTCTGAAGCAAATCTAAGTTTTCCGTCATAAGTTCCTGCTTCAACTTCGTCTGAAACAGTAATTGTTGCTTCAACTGTTTTAGTTTCGCCTGGCATGATATCAAAGTCTGGGATATCAATGTTAATTCCTCTTGGAAGGTTTTCCAAACTTACACGCATTCCGTAAATTGGATACTGACCTATGTTTCCAATAGTGAATTCAACTTTGTTGTCGCCTAACATAGTTACACTAACTGCGTCAGGATATGAAATAACTTCAAAGTCTTCATATATGGGTTCTGGTTCATATGGGTCGTATGGTTCATAACCTGAATCCACAACCTCAAACCTTAATGTTTCCCTGTATGTTTCACCATTAGTTACTAAGGTTGAAAGTTCATAACTTCCAAGTTCTGCATCTTCTGTTGCAGTAACACTAATGTACACTTCTTGTGAATCTCCGTCATCCAAATTAAAGTGTTTGTCTGAGATTGTTACTTCAATTCCTTCAAAGTAATCATTGACTTCAATGTCAACATTTTCTTCAAAGTCGCCTGTGTTTTCAACAAGCAAAGTGAAAACCTCAAACTTTCCTCTTTCAATTTTTAGATCGTTATTCACAA
>JAZDFD010000018.1:0-10505 GCA_043808155.1 Candidatus Iainarchaeum sp. | reverse complement strand
ATTTTTGCAAAGAGTGAAATTGTTTAGATTATTCTATCTTTGTAAAATTCCATGCTTCGGAGTATTTGCTTTCTGCATCTCCTTTCTTTGATTTGGGCTTATCATCTATAACATATGAAAATTGCGATAGGATTGGAATGCCACTCTCAAAAAAAGGGTAAAAGTCTTGAAGCAAAGAAATTTGTTTACAGTTCAACTTCAACCCCCCCTTAATTGTACTCAGAAAAAGAAGGAAATTAATATAAATGAGTTTGTGGTTTAGATTAGCATGGAAGTTGGGTTTAAAGATATTGTTATTGGATTCTTGATAGGGCTGTTTTTTAGCATTGCAGAAATACATCTATTTAGTTGGTATCTTAATGCTAATTCGATTGATAATCCGTTAGTAATTATGGGGTTGGTTGCAATTGTTGCTTTGGTAACTGGTGCAGTTGTAATGAAAATTAAAAAGAGAAATGAATTGCTTTTTATTATCGGATTTATTGTGGGATTTGGGATAGGAACTGGGCTGATTTTTTGGATGCATACTTCAGGTGCAGTAATTAGTATTATGAACGTTGTGCAGCCACAAGAAAAACCTTTCCAAAGTACCAGCACATATGGCAATCTGGAGGTTGAATTTGATTATCCTGAAAGATCAGAAATACATATGCCGATGAATGGGATAGTTAAGTTATATCTGAAACAGACTGCAATCATTGAAGACAGAAACATATCAATATTTTTAGACGACACAATATATTCACCTTGTTCGGAAGATGCAAAATGCACATGGGAAGGCATAGCGGGCTTTTTGAAAATCAAAGACCGTAATATCGATGTTGAAGAAGACGTGTTTCTTAGAATTTATGGCGATCACAAAGTTTTTGACATCAATATTAAAACTGGGGAAATTGCTGCTGATTATGTAATAATCAAAATAATTGAACAATGAAGGAATTTGAAACAATATTTCAGTTTTCATAAAAACAGTTAGAAATTAATATAAATGGGTTTGCACATTAGGACATTATAGGACTTTAGATTGGGGCATAAAATGGAAAAAAGTAATGTACGAAAATTTTTGGAATTTGTATTAGGAATTATAATTGCAATTTTAGGTTCTTATCTTATATTTTCAAGCTTTTCATATGTTTTGGGATTTGGGGCTGTTGTGTTATTTGTGCTTGTTTTAATTTTTGTTGTTGTCTTTTTTGTCAGAATGTTTCTGAAGCGGGAAAACTTGCCCTATAAGTGGTTAGTTGCTGGTCTTTTTGTAGGATTGCTGATAATGTCCATCAAAGTGTATTTCGCATTGACCGCATTTTCACCTTAGGCAGTATTCCTTCTGATTTTTGCAAAAAATGAGTCAATTAATTTTTATGCATAATAAGTATGGAGGGAACCGCCATTAATGACCCAAATAAAAAATAAGTAAAAAGAGGTTATTTGTGTTAATTAACATAAACGAATTTTTTGTTTTTTGGTTTCATAAATGTCTTCAAAGGATGGAAGTTGTGTTGATTGTTGTAACTCTTGAGTAAAAGCGGTTGTAGATAAAATAAAAAAAGAAAGGGACTTCTTATCCCTTTTGGAAATTTCTTTCTTCACCATACGAGAGCATTGAAAGTGTGTGCTGATTGTAATTGTCTGGTAGGTAAGAGCCAAGACCTGTTCCTGCTATTGACCAGCTGTAAATCACTCCGTTTTTCAAAATCTTATAATATGCCGCTTCCAACTCAAATTCAGAATCATCGCTGTTCAGGGGCAGATAATATGGTTGCTGCAATGGCAAAAATCCTGTTAGTTTTACAACATAGTTGTTTGCACCTTGAACATCATCCCAATCAAAAAGTTCATTTATTACAACACCTTTGCCTTGTACTGGCACAAAAAGTTCAGGTGCAGTTTGCTTGTTTATTGTTCTCCACTCGCTCCAGTATTTCTGTGAGCCAATTTGCGATGCAACACGCCATGTCCACTCACCATCATCTGCAAGAAGCTCAACTTCCCTTGATTTTAGAGTAAACCCTGTTGCAGTACCAACATACAGCGGGAACTCTACACTGAAAACGCTCTCTGGAACTGGATTGCCATTAAAGCGGACATCAAACCAGTAAGCATCTGGATTTGATAAAGGAGCTTTCTCCCACTTGAAATTCAAATTTTGGAATTCATAATTTAAATTGTCATCTGGAGAAATTAATATAGGCTCATAAAGTGCGACATTCCATGTCCCCCCCAAACACTTTTCATCTTCGCTGTCTCCGTCAACATCGCCTCTGTAACCAGTTGCATAACATTGATTGTCATAGACACAATCTGTAACTACATCACAGCACGCATAGTCAGTGTCATCTGCAGTGCATGCATCTGGCATGCAAAACCTTTGCTTTCTGTATTCGCCAAAGTCGTCGCCGCAGCATGTTGTTTCAGAAATTTCTCCGCCAATGTTCCAGTGTTCATTAGCTGTAAGACAAGTGTCGCAGGTGTTTTCATGAGTGTCTGCATCGTAGTTTTTTAAAACACATTCATCATCCAAGGGACAGGTGTCATCTGAATCTGCTGCAAAATACTCTATAAATTTGCATGAGTTTTCTTCAATTCCGCAAACCCCTTCGCAGTGGTCTGTTCCACCGGATTCTTCTATTGTGCTAAACTCTCCATCCAAACAACTTGCCCCAGTACCTGCAGTGCAGATTTCTGTTTGAGTTGGGTCATCTCCGTTTGGGTCAGATGCTGCAAGTTCAAAATCTGTGCAAAAGTAAGGTTTTGTATTGTATGTCATGCCTGATGCTAAATATTCCCAGAGATTCATTGGGGTTTGGCAGATGTCATCGTATTCCGGACCAACACATTCTCCATCAAAGCAGGCATCATAATCTGTAACAGTTCCGAAAATCAATGGGAAGTCTCCATTGTCAGTATCAAAGCTCACTTTAATTAAGCAGCTTTCCAAAAAGCCACCCCCTGTATTTAAGCAGATGTTTGAGTTTGTGAAAACATAGTAATCAATTCCCTCATAAACATTTGGACCTACACAATGAGTTTCACAATCATCCTGACTATCGCAGTTCTGTGTGTCGGTTACTTCGTAGTATTCATTGCCGCTTGAATTGCAGTAATAATCTTCATAATCTGAATCCGGATCTGTTCCGCAGCCGTTTGTGTTTCCTCCGCCGTACCATCTATCAGATGTTGGTTGCGAACCACAGCATCTACTTGCGTTTGAAACTGAACCTTCGCAGTAACCTGAACCGCATTCTGTGTCACTGTTACACAAATCTCCTGCTTGAAGTTGCTGCCATGTTCCACTTACGCATTTTTCATCTAAAGTGTCTGCATCAGGGTCTCCAATGTAACCAGTAGCATAACAAGTTGAATTATAAACGCATTTTGTGTTCACGTTGCAGCATGCATCATCATTTGGGTCTGTAGTGCATACTGCGTTGCAGGTTCTTGTTTTCTTATATTCGCTTGAGTCGTCACTGCAACAGTTTGGAACATCGCCACCTAAATTCCAAAAGTTTGCACCTTTGCATTCGTTGCATGTGTTTGGGTTAATGTCTGCATCGTAATCAGTGTAAACGCATGTGTCAAATCCAGAACAAGCATCTGCTGAATCACCTGGGAAATATTCTCTAAATTCACAGGAATTTACGCCTGTTCCGCAAGTTCCAACACATTGATCTGTTCCTGATGAACCTGCAGTTGTGTTAAACTCGCCACCTGAACATCCTGCACCAGTTCCTGCAGTGCATGAATCAGTTGTAGTTGGGTCATTTCCATCAGGGTCAGAAGCTGCTAACTCAAAGGAAGCGCAGAACCAATTTTGGTTGGTGTGAAATATTGAATTTGGAAAATACTCAGTCAAATTTGTTGTGGTTGAGCAGACGTCATCATACTCTGGACCAACACATTCTCCATCTGCACAGTTATCATAATCTGTAACAGTTCCGAAAATTGATGGGACATTACCGCCATCAGTGTCACTGCTTGTTTTTGCTGTGCAGTCTTCTACCATTCCGCCGCCTGTGCTGTCACATATGTTTGTGTTCAGCTGTACAAAATAATCCAAACTGCCATGAACCTCGTTCCCTACGCACCATGTTGTGCAGTCATCCTGCGAGTCGCAGTTTTTTGTGTTAGTTACTTCGTAGTATTCATTGCCGCCTGAATTGCAGTAATAATCTTCATAATCTGAATCCGGATCTGCTCCGCATCCTCCCGTGTTTCCTCCGCCGTACCAGTCATCGTCATTTGGCTGTGAACCGCAACAATGTGCAGTGTAATTTAATGAACCTTCGCAGTAACCTGAACCGCATTCGCCATCAACATTACAAACGTCACCAGCTTGGAGTTGCTGCCATGTCCCATTTACGCATTTTTCATCTAAAGTATCGACATCCGGGTCTCCAATGTAACCAGTAGCATAACAAGTTGAATTGTAAACGCATTTGCTAGTCAAATTACAGCATGCATCATCAGTTGGGTCTGTAGTGCATACTGCATTGCAGACTCTTGTTTTTTTGTTTTCGCTTAAGTCATCTCCGCAACAATTAGAAACATCGCCACCTAAATTCCAAAAGTTTGCACCTTTGCATTCGTTGCATGTGTTTGGGTTAATGTCTGCATCGTAATCAGTGTAAACGCATGTGTCAAATCCAGAACAAGCATCTGTTGAATCGCCTGGGAAATATTCTCTAAATTTACAAGAATTTAAACTAGTACCACAAGTTCCAACACATTGGTCTGTTCCTCCAGAACCGGAAGTAGTATTGAACTGGTCTCCTGAACATCCAGCACCAGTTCCTGCAGTGCATGAATCAGTTGTAGTTGGGTCATCTCCGTCAGGGTCTGATGCTGCTGCTTCAAAGGAAGCACAAGACCAATTTTGGCTGGAGTAAAATGCAGAATTTGGGAAATATTCCAGTAAATTAATTGTGCTTTGACAAGTGTCATCATAATCACTACCTACACATGCACCTGCAGAACAAGTTGTATAATCAGTTACTGTTCCAAAAATTAATGGAATGTTACCACCATCAGTGTCACTGCTTGTTTTTGCTGTGCAGTCTTCTACTAATCCACCACCCGTGCTTGTACAGGTGTTTGTGTTTAGAATTACATAGAAATCTAAACTACCGTACACCTCATTTCCTACACACCATGATGTGCAGTCATCTTCACCGCTTTCGTCGCAGTCTTTGGTGTCTGTCTGCTCATATTGCGCATTGCCGAGTGAGTTACAATAATAATCCCTATCTTGTGAACTTGGATCATCTCCGCATCCGGGTGTGTTGCCTCCGCCATACCAAGCATCTGTTGGTGGCTGCGCTGAACAGCATCTTGCTGAATTAGAAACTGAACCCTCACAGTATCCTGACACACAATCATCGCTGCTGCTGCAAAGATTGCCTTCTTGCAACTTATCTATATAGTAAACAGACCCCTCGATGCCACACTCCCCATAACCAACCTTAAAGTAACCGTTACCCTGCGGACCCCAAGTTGCACCCCAACTATTCTTTACAATCCAGTAACCGCCTGCATCATCATAGCCAACAATAACTACAGCATGGTTTGTTGGTGAATCTGAGTCACATCTGTAAATATCTCCAACGAATCCCGGCGCACCGATTCTCATAGAAACTGCAAGAGGTCCTTTATCAACAAGATAATCTTTAATTGTTGCAGGAGTATTTGTAGCATAACCAACATAAAGTATTTGTTTTAATCTGCTTGCCCAATCAGCACACCTGTCAGAGCACTGTTTATCACTGCACTCTCCTCCTGTATTATAATTGCAACCAGAACTACAGATATCACCAGGGCAGGAACAACCACTGCCATCAACATATGTCATACAGCCTTCATCTGGAACTCCACTATCTCTAATGTATTGTAAGGCTCCAACTTTGTAACCGCCGCAGCAAGTACTCCCAGTATAGCAATCAGTTACAAGATATTGTTCAGATAAGTCTAAATCAAGATTAGGGTCACCTGAAAGAATATTGTACACTGCTTCTGTTGTACCAACAGCTGAAAATGCCCAGCAAGAGCCACAACCACCTTGGCTTTTTACAGAAGTCATCCAATCAGTACCTCCAACATTTCTCCAGTCCCAACTGCTTGGTGCAGCTGAAACAAAAGGAATTAATGCTGCAAATAAAAACAATGTAACAATCAGGAGTGTTATTTTATGTTTCACTTTACCACCCCATTGCCAACTATTTTAAATAAATCTTTTGGCTTGGATAGTGGAGCTGTTATTTCTGTTTCGCATCCTGATGTTAGTTTGTCAGATAAATTCATTAAATCTGAAACAGAACCTATTATTTTATTTCTGCGTACACAAACTGTATAATCTTTTGAGAATGGATTTTGGCCATCAGTCATTGTTAATGTTTCGTAACCATTTTGCGCGCAGTAATTAAATTCAGCACCGCATGTACCTGCATAAAATTCCCATTCTTCGCATTCTTCTCCATTAGGAAAAGTGCAGATTCCTATCTGACCTTCAGGGATTTCAATAATTTTATGTCTGTGACCAAGCTCAGTACAGTAAATAGTTGCGGGGTTTGCCATTCCAACTAGTTCATCTTTAACATCATCTTGGCTGAGTTCTAAAACAGTGGGAAGTTCTACTGCGGTTTTTACAAAGGTTTCAGGTTCTTCTGCGGTTTCTTCTGCATTTTCTACCGTGATTTTTATTTCGTTTATTTCATTTGGTTGAAAGATGTTAAAATTATTTGAATTCTGTAACCAACCAATGTTTGCAAAAGCAACGCTTACAATTAAAATCAGAAAAAACGTTAATGATAAATACCTCAAATTCATTCTTTAAACCCCCCGAGAATAAATTCTATTATTTGTTATTTGCAAAAAATGTTATTTACAAATTCTATTATATGTTATTTACAGGGCGAAATATATAAAGTTATTGAACAAATAAGTATACATAACAAATAATATCAGATAAATAAGAAAAAGAAAACAAGAAAAGGGAGTCTATCCTTTTATTTCGTGAAAGTTCTTGCTGGCTCTGTGTATGAAAGCTGTGAAAGAGTAGCCGGGTTGGTTGTTGTTAATCTTGTTCCTGCTACTGCCCAGGTGTAATTTGTGCCTGTGAGCAGATTGTACAAATTCTGCGTTAATGTGAAATTTGAAATATTACTTTGAATTAATATACTTTAAAATAATAGCTCAAAAATACCTTCTTAAATTCAACAGTTAAAATTTATGAGAATTTAGCTTAAAAGCATATATTTAAATAATGAACTTTGAAGTATACTACTGTAGGGTTTACTATGTTTATCGATAGAGTTAAAGAGTTAAATACTCTGGACGAACTTTTTAAAGAGAATAAACCAAGGCTCATAATTTTATACGGCAGACGCAGAGTGGGAAAGTCTGAGCTGATTAAAGAGTTTGCGAAAAAACATAACGGATTGTACATATTGGCAAGAGAGGAATCTGCACATTTACAATTGGATAATATCAGTAAAAAATGCGCTGAATTTTTTAATGACAAAATACTTAGTATTAGGGGTTTTGCTGACTGGGACCAGGTTTTTTCATATTTAGAACAGAAAATTAAAGAAAATCACTGCCCTGTCTTCTTTGATGAGTTTCCCTTTTTTGTAGAATCGACTCCGGGGTTACCATCAATTTTACAAGACTATTGGGACAACAAATTCCAGCAATTGCCGTGTTTCTTTGTTTTGTGCGGATCGAGTATTTCAATGATGGAGAAATTAATGGGTTATAAAAGTCCAATCTATGGTCGAAGAACTCATCAAATGCTTTTAGAACCATTTAATTTTCAAAATGCTTCGCAGTTTTTTCCAAAAAAAATGCAAGTTGAACAAAAAATGGAATTCTATTCTGTTTTAGGCGGCACACCCTCATATCTGCTGAATTTTGATTACAGCAAAACTTTATTTGAAAATATTTCTGACTATCTTTTGCAGGAAGAATCATTCCTTTATCGGGATGTTTTATTTGTATTAAGGGAAGAACTAAATGAGCCACGAAATTATTTCTCAATACTTGCATCGATTGCAAAGGGAAATACCACTATTGGGAGTATAATGAACGACTCTGGTTTGAATAAGGGAATAGTTAACAAATATTTAAGAGTGTTAATTGATTTGCATTTGATTGAAAGAAAAGTACCTATAACTGAAAGAAAGGAAAAATCAAGGAAAGGAATCTATCTGTTAAGGGATAATTTTTTCAAATTCTGGTTTAAATTTATTTTTGAAAATACGGATTTGATTGAAGCAAAAAGAGGGAAAAATGTTATTGAAGAAAAGATAAAACCAGAATTTAATGCGTTCGTGGGACGAATATTTGAAAATATCTGCAGTGAATGGCTAAACCAGAATAAGGAATATCAACAGTATCTGTTTGGGTCTTGGTGGCACAAAGATGCAGAGATAGATATTGTCGGATTGAACAAATCAAAGAAAGAAATTCTTTTTGCAGAATGCAAGTGGCGAAATGAGAAGGTTAAGATTAATGAATTAGTTAAATTAGAGGAGAAAGCTAAATTTGTTAAGTGGAACAATGAGAAAAGAAAGGAGTTCTTTGTGTTTTTTTCAAAAAAGGGATTTGATGCTAAGGCAAAGAAATATGCTGAAAAGAGAAACTGGAAGCTTTACGATTTGAAAGATTTGAAAAAGATTTTTAAATAAAAAAAGAAAAAGGCTTTTTTAAAGCCCTTATTTCGTGAAAGTTCTTGCTGGCTCTGTGTATGAAAGCTGTGAAAGCGTAGCCGGGTTGGTTGTTATTAATCTTGTTCCTGCTACTGCCCAGGTGTAATTTGTGCCTTAGAAATAGAATATTCCAATATATGAACGAAACGTTTTTATATGATAGTGTATATATTTTGTATACAATCGTATACAAAATGTTAAGAGTTGATTAGCGTGCTGGAAAAATTGTTTACCTCAAAAACGAGAACTAATATTTTGAAGCTTCTGGTGTTTAATTCGGATAACCAGTTTTATTTAAGGGAACTTGCAAAAAAAATTGAAGCGACCCCTGTTTACGTGAAAAAGGAGCTGCAAAACCTTGAAAAGTTAAATCTTGTGTTGGAATCAAAGAAAGGCAATCAGATTTTATTTCAAATAAATAAAAAATGCCTGATTTTTTCGGAAATCAAAAATCTTTTCTTAAAAACTGAGTTTTTTTGCGAACTAATAAGAAAATCTGTTGAGCAATTTGAAGTAGACTTTGCTTTTATTTTTGGTTCGTTTGCTAAAGGCGAAGAAAGCGCTGAAAGCGACATTGATTTGTTTGTTATTGGTAATGTTAAAGAGGATGAACTTTTAAAGGCGATTCACCCAATTGAAAATAAAACGGGTAGAGAAATCAATTATATTTTATGGAAAAAATCTCTTTTGCTCAAAAGAGCAAAAAAACATCATTTGCTAAATGAGATTGCAAAAAAACCGATAGTAATGATTGTAGGTAAAGAAAATGAGCTCAGAAAAATCATCAAATGAAATGTGGGAAAAAATTGAGGTAAATAAAGAAGTTATAGAAAATTCTTTGAATCTTGCAAAAAGAGATTTAAGTACTGCTGAAAAGATTCTCAAAGATAACAGTTTTGATTGGTGTCTTTCAATTGCTTATAACGCAATGCTGCAAGCAGGCAGAGCCTTAATGTTTTCAAAGGGATTCAGACCGAAGGGCAAATACAAACATGTTGCAGTTGTGGAATTTGTAAAAGCTAAATTTGGTAAAGATTTTGAGGAACACACATTGTTTGTGTTTAATAAAATAAGGAAAAAAAGGCATATTGCAATTTACGAACAAATTGATATAGTTAGCAGGGAAGAAGCAGAACATGCAATATTTCAAGCAGAAAAATTTATAAAAAAAACTAAGGAAATTCTGAAGAAAAAATAAGAAAAAGGGACTTTTTATCCCTTTTATTTTGTGAAAGTTCTTGCTGGCTCTGTGTATGAAAGCTGTGAAAGCGTAGCCGGGTTGGTTGTTATTAATCTTGTTCCTGCTACTGCCCAGGTGTAATTTGTGCCTGTGAGCATATTGTACAAAGTCTGGTTTAATGTGAAATTTGAGGCTGAGCCCAAAGACAAATAATGCGTTCCTGCGCCTAAGCCCTGAATGTAGCCTGTGACTTTTGCAACGTAATTATTTGCTCCTGAAACTGAATCCCAGTCAAAGAATTCATTTACTGAAACTTCTGCATTATCTAAAGGAGTGTTTAGAACTGCTGCTGTGTGCTTTGTAATTGTTCTTTTTGCGCTCCAGTGTATTGTTGCATCTCCTAAATACTTTCCTCCAATCTGCCACTCCCATAAGCCGTCTTTTGCTACAACTTCAGTGATATCAGAGGGGAGATTGTAGGCTGTTTTAGTTGCGAAGTTGAATCCGTTTTGCAGGTTTGCGCCGTATTCTGTGAAAATGTCTCCATCATGATACACTCTGAACCAGTAGTTTTCAAGTTCTGGTGCACCAGTTGGTTTTGCCCAGCTGAAGTTTAGTGTCTGCCC
>JAZDFD010000017.1:0-2980 GCA_043808155.1 Candidatus Iainarchaeum sp. | reverse complement strand
GCAAGAACTGCTGCAATTTCTCCTGAATCAGTATACAAACCCAAAAATTCAATTTCAACATCTCCTGAAATAATTTCTGGTTCTAAAATAGCGTGAATTGTTCTGGATGCATTTGCCGGAACATCATAAACTTCTGAAGTATAATCTGTGTAACCATCCATTCTTACAACTGCGTAAACACGTTTGTCTGCTTTTATTGTGAAATTAGTATCTCCTGTAACACTTTCAACTGGTTTTGCACCGCCACCAATAACCTCATGACTGGCAACATCCATTAATCTGACTTCAGCAAATTGAATTCCTTCTCCGTCTCTGTCAGTAACTTTAACATTTATTGTGCCATCTGGGATGTAAAGCGGAACAATAAGAATCTGCTTATCTGCATCTCCCTTTTCAAAGTCCATTACTTCGCTCCAGCCTGAGAATGCGCCTTTATATGCGAAAGCAGTATACTTTCCAGTATTAACACCCCTGAATTCCACATTTCCATTAATATCTGAAATTTGGTTTTTAAAACCAAGCGAATATCGGTCTTCTGTGAAAAGCCCGACTGTTGCATTATTTACTGCCTCACTATCTTCATCAACAACTTTAACATATAATGTTGAACCGCATTTTTCAGTATATTTTTCAAGTTTAACAACATATATTTCGTCACTTATTTTAACATCATCAACATTCTTCAGACAATAATCTTCATGGTGAACTGTCAGGTTATAAGTAACATCATTTTTAAGTGTAAAAGTAACAAGTGAGTTTTCATCTTTGTCAGTATAGGCTTCATCAACATGGCTATTTTCTGTTTTAAGAGTTACTAATGCATTGTCAATTGTTTTTCCGTCTGATTCCTTAACTACCTGAACTTTAATATAACCTGCAATCATGTCTGTAAGATTCAGAGTAATTGCTTTAGTTTCGTCTTCTCCAACTGTTATTGTTTCAGAACTTGCAGATGCATAATTTGCAGTTCCTGAACTAACTGCGCAGTATGTTCCGCTTGGAACTTCAAAACTTGCCTGTCCGTTTTCTGCAGTTTTTGTTCCCACAGACAACCCATAATCACAGCTATTCCTTCTCAAAGTTACAGGAACAGGTTCTTCAATGAATTCTCCGTCAAATTTCAGATAAACATTAACAGTTGCATTAGTTTCTGCAACATCTTTTGGACTTAGATAAATTGCTACTCCATTCGAAGATAATCTGAAACTACTCACACTTTCATAATTATTACTGAACGGAGTAACACTAACAATCAATCCCCCGCATCCGTCAGGTTCAGTTACTTCAACACTTCCATTTGTAACTGTTTTGCTTATTGGTGGTGTGACATAACCATTAACACATGCGAATGACACCAGCATTGATTCATTTATGTTACTTTTTGTAATCTTATCCTGAATATAAAATCTCCACGTAGTTTGCGGAACCACTGGTTTTGTAAGCCCAATTTGATAAACTCCGTTTGTGAAATAAGTATCATCCCATGTTATTGTTTTGTTATAAGAATCATAACCACTTTCTTCAACTCTTATTGTTACAGACGTTCCGGAAACAAATGTTGTTATTTCGTTTGTTTTTCCATTGTCACCTGTAAAAACCGAAACAGAGGTTTCATCTGATTCTAATTCAATAATCACATTTGGAAGTGTTTCATTATTTTCATTTACTACTTCCAAAACATAAGCAACTGGCGCACCCACTGAAAACAAACTAATTATGTATAAGACAACTGCTACGAGAATTAACAGCATAATAAATAAAACTAATATAAAAGAAGGGACAATTTTGTCAATAGGATCTATCACTTTATAGATTGGCACATGGGCATCAATTTTATCAAGAAAACCATACCATTTGTCTTCCATCAATGAGTATATCTCGTTTAAATTCATGTGTACCCGCGTCCTTAGACATATATGCTTTTTTCTCTTTATATTTATATCTCTTTATTAATAAGCATTTCATTGCGTTTGGCGCTGTAGAAATACTCCGAGTTGAATTTTGAAATCCAGCTATTTAACAAAATAGGGATTCTACAAAGTCCTGCAATTACAAAAATATCAAATTAAACAGAATAGACTCTTTAAAATAAAAAAATAAGAAAAAATAAGACAAAGGGACTTTTTATCCCTTTTATTTCGTGAAAGTTCTTGCTAGCTCTGTGTATGAAAGCTGTGAGAGAGTAGCTGGGTTGGTTGTTGTTAATCTTGTTCCTGCTACTGCCCAGGTGTAATTTGTGCCTGTGAGCATATTGTACAAATTCTCTGTTAGTGTGAAATTTGAGGCTGAGCCCATTGGCAGATAGTGCGTTCCTGCGCCTAAGCCCTGAATGTATCCTGTGACTTTTGCAACGTAATTTGTTGCTCCTGACACGTTATCCCAGTCAAATACTTCATTTACATTTACTTCTGCATTATTTAATGGAGTGTTTAGAACTGCTGCTGTTTGTTTTGTGATTGTTCTTTTTTCGCTCCAGTGAATTGTTGTGTCTCCGGAATATTTTCCTCCAATCTGCCACTCCCATAAGCCGTCTTTTGCTACAACTTCAGTGATATCAGAGGGGAGATTGTAGGTTGTTTTAGTTGCGAAGTTGAATCCGTTTTGCAGGTTTGCGCCGTATTCTGTGAACATTGTTCCATCATGATACACTCTGAACCAGTAGTTTTCAAGTTCTGGTGCACCAGTTGGTTTTGCCCAGCTGAAGTTTAGTGTTTGTCCTAAAGTGAATATTTCTCCATCATCTGGGGAATTTAATGTTGGTGCTAATGGGTCAATGTAATATTCAACACCGCAAGTGTTTGTGTTTTCAATTACAAAATGATCTTCTGTTGGACAATTATCTAAGTTGTCACAATCAAAATCAGAACAGTTTGTTGTTGTGTATGTGCAAGTTCCTGTAGAAGTTGCATAATAATCTCTTTGTTCTGAATCAGGATCTGCTCCGCAGCCGTTTGTGTTTCCGCCACCGTAATATCCGTCC